>DASQMW010000116.1:0-1973 GCA_035645295.1 Archangium sp. | reverse complement strand
AGCTGACGCCAGACGATGTGAAGGCCGTGGTGGTGACGAACCAGCCCGCCATCACCGCGTGCATCCGTCAGCACGCCAGGGGCACGCCGGTGGAGGGGGGCGGCCGCTTCCTGGTGCGCTGGTCGGTGCTCCCGAGCGGTGGCACCTCCAGCGTCTCCATGGAGACGGACACGCTCAAGGCCACCTCGCTCGCGCACTGCATCGAAGAGGTGGTCCGCAGCTGGAAGTTCCCGGCCCACCAGGTTCGCATGCAAGAGCCCATTCGCTTCCCATTCGTCTTCTGAACCGTGCGGGACTGGAGACGTCCACCTTGGAGACGCACGCGTCCGCATGGCGGCGGCCCGGGTAGGCGGCGAGCCCCTCGCGATTCACCGACTCGAAGGCGCTCTTCGTTTCGAGCGCAATGGCCTGCGGAGATGGGGGGCCTCGCGGCCCGCGTCCTGGCGGGTGTGCTCGGAGAAGTGCAGGCGCACCCATCTGAGGAGTGCGTTGTCGCGCCAGGTTTCGGGGCTCTTGTTGTCGTCGGCCACGAGCGTGAGCTCCCGGACCGTGACGGGCGTGTGGGAGCTGAACTCCAGCCACTCCCGCGGCCCGTCTCCTTCGTGCCGTTGCACCGGGGCGGTGGAGTCCTCTCCGTCACGCATGTTGTCCGGGGCATGGATGGGACCGTCGGCCTTGCCGCTCTTCAAGCGGGATGAGGCCGTAGCCCTCCACGCGAGGCAGTCGTCATTCCTCGCGTAGAGGTCCGAGTCGCCTTCATGGATACTCGGGTGCTCCTCGAGCGTTGCGCGCGCTCGGCGTTGGGCGTCGGGTCCTCACTTCGTCCTCCTCCAGCTCGGCGTCACTCGCGTTCAGATGCGACACCTCGAGGAGTGCGGGCTCCTGGGCACCGAGCGTCGGGGAGTCGCTCCTGTTCGCCCGAGCGGGGAGTGGCGTGAGGAGGCGAGGGCGAGCAACGGGAGTAGGGAAGGGGCGGCTCGGCCCAGGGGACTCATTCGTGCAGCGCGGGAGGAATCATGAATCATACAATGCCCTGAACAGGTCGCCGCTGAAGGAAGGGCGGAGCCCCACGTCGAGAAGCTCCAAGGAGCACCATGTTCAACGCGGGCTGGAGGGGCGGAACACGCAGGTGGGGCACTCTGCGATTCCTCCTGGGCTGCGTGCTGCTGAGCACGGGAGCGTGGGGCCAGTCCGCCGAGGCGGAGCAGGTGGATGGGGGAAGCGTGGGCCCCTCGGGCGCTCCTGATGGCGGGCAGGCGGCTGCGGCAAGCATGGGCCCCTCCAGCTTCGCCGATGCCGGGCAGACAGCTCCGGGAGCACTGGGCCTCTCCAGCTTCGTCGATGGGGGACAAGCCGCCCCGGGAGCACTGGGCCCCTCCAAGGCTGCCGACGCCGGGACGCTGGCACCGGGGCGGGTGGAAGTGGTGCTGCACGGGGTGCCCGTCACGGTGACGGCGTCATCGGTGCTGGTGGAGGCGAAGGAGGCCGGGCGCTATGGGCCGGCCAACCTGCTGGACGAGGACCCGGGCACCGTCTGGGCGGAAGGGGCGAAGGGCAGCGGGGCCGGAGAATGGGTGGAGCTGAGCTTCCCCCCGAATACGCCGGTGCATGCCTTCCTGGTGACGCCCGGCAACCCGAAGTCGGCGAAGCTGTACAAGGCCAACGCGCGGCCGAGGAAGGCCCGGCTGGAATTGAAGCTCGTCGAGGGACGCAAGCTGAACTACGAGTTCGACTTCCCGCGCGACTTCCCGGCCGGTGGGGCTATCTACGTCGCCTATGAGCGCCAGTTTGCCGTGAATTCGGCGCGGCTGACGGTGCTGACGGTATGGCCCGGCAGCCGGTACCCCGACTTGTGCCTGGGCGGCTTCGTCCCGGTATTTCGGGGGCCTGAAGATCGCTCCAGACCCACCTTTCTGGGTACGGGTAATGAGCTGGCACCTACCCTTGCGCTGTTTATGCGCAGTCCAATCCTG
>DASQMW010000115.1:0-1738 GCA_035645295.1 Archangium sp. | reverse complement strand
CACCCTCACCTCCGGCGCCTGCCTCGTCTTCGCCCCGCGTGAGGCCCTGCTCGGTGATGCCCTTCTGAGCACCCTGCGCGAGCAGCGCGTCACCACCGTCACCCTTCCTCCCGCCGTCCTCTCCCTCCTCTCCCCCGAGGGCCTGGAGGACTTGCGCACTGTCGTCTCCGCCGGTGAGGCCTGTCCTCCCCAGGTGCTGGCGCGCTGGGCTTCTGGCCGCACCCTCCTCAACGCCTACGGCCCTACCGAGTCCACCGTCTGCGCCACCATGTCCGAGGCCCCCGTACTCGCTTCGGGGCATGTCTCTCTCGGGCGCCCTCTTCCCGGCATCCAGGTGTTCGTGCTGGACGCGCACCTGCAGCCCGTGCCCGCCGGTGTCACCGGGGAGCTCTTCCTCTCCGGTGCCGGCCTCGCCCGTGGCTACCTCGGCCTGCCCTCCCTCACCGCCGAGCGCTTCCTTCCCCACCCGTTCTCCACGACTCCCGGTGCCCGCCTCTACCGCACCGGCGATGCCGCGCGCTTCCTGCCTGACGGCTCCCTGGAGTACCTCGGCCGCCTCGACTCCCAGGTGAAGCTGCGCGGCTTCCGCATCGAGCTGGGCGAGGTGGAGTCCGCGCTCCTTCAGCACCCCTCCGTCCACTCCTGCGTGTCCCTCGTGCGCGAGGACTCCCCGGGTGACAAGCGGCTGGTGGCCTGGTTCGTTTCCCACTCCGGCCAGTCCCTGGAAGCGCATGCCCTGCGCTCCTTCCTCCAGCAGCGGCTGCCCGAGTACATGGTGCCTTCCGCCTTCGTCTCGCTCTCCGCGCTGCCCCTCTCCTCCAACGGCAAGGTGGACAAGAGGCCCCTCCCGCTTCCCGAGGCGCCCTCTTCCGCGGACACCTATATCGCCCCGCGCACGCCTACCGAGGAGCGTCTCGCCTCTCTCTGGGCCCAGGTGCTTCGCGTCGAGCGCGTTGGCCTGCACGACGACTTCTTCGCCCTCGGTGGCCACTCACTTCTCGCCACCCAGCTCATCTCCCGTGTCCGTGCCTCCTTTGGCATCGAACTGCCCGTCCGCGCCTTCTTCGAGGCTCCCACCGTGTGGAGTCTGGCCGCACGCATTGACGCGGCCTCGGCCTCACAGCAGAGCCCACGGCTCCCGGCCATCGAGCCGGTGCCACGCTCGGAGACGCCGCCGCTCTCCTTCGCTCAACAGCGCCTCTGGTTCCTGAGCCAGCTCGAGCCCGCCAGCCCCTTCTACAACATCCCCGCCGCCGCTCGGGTGCGGGGGCCCCTCGACCTGGCGGCCCTCCGGCGCGCGTTCGAGGAAGTCCTCCGCCGCCATGAGGCCCTGCGCACCACCTTCGTCGAGACCGACGGCCGGCCCGTGCAGGTCATCTCGTCCGAGCCGGAGCTGGACCTGCGCGTGGTGGACCTCTCGGGCCTGCCCTCCGCCGAGCGCGAGACCCGCCTCCACGCCTACGCCAACCGGGAAGCCCGGACTCCCTTCGACCTGGAGCGGGCTCCGCTGGTCCGGCTCGTGCTGTTGCGCCTGGAGGCAGAGGAGCACGTGCTGCTGCTGACGATGCACCACATCGTCTCCGACGGCTGGTCCATTGGCGTCCTCATCCGCGAGCTCGCTTCCCTCTACGCCTCCTTCCTCTCCGGCCTGCCCTCCGCTCTGCCCGCGCTTCCCGTCCAGTACGCCGACTTCGCCTCCTGGCAGCGCTCCTTCCTCTCCGGCCCCACCCTCGACTCC
>DASQMW010000114.1:0-28003 GCA_035645295.1 Archangium sp. | reverse complement strand
GGTCCCCCGCGTGCCCGGGTTGGTGCGCACGGCCGGACGGGACCCGGTCTGCTTGCGAGGCGGGGGCGGAGCGGCCTCCGCGTCATCGCCGGAGTCCTGGGGTGCGTCCGTCGAGATGAACGAGGCGTCGATGATGTAGTCGCACGAAGGGCAGATGGCGGTGCCATCCGCGACCTTGGTGCCACAGCCAGGGCAGTTCAGGACGAGCGCTCCTTGAGTCTGGGAAGCACCGCTCATCTTCTGGTGCCCGATGCCCCAAGTCAAACGGCTTACGGGCTAACCCCTGGATTTTCGCGGGGAATTGGCCTAGGCGGGCCCCATGGATTCTCTGCGCGCCGCCGTGCCCGCCTGCCTGCTGTGGGGGCTCGTGCTGTCGGGTTGTGTCCGCTCCGTGCCGTCCGCCGGGGAGGCGGGAGGAGGGGAGCTCGCCCTCTGGGAGGATCGCCGCTCGCTGGCGGAGGGGCGGCTGGTGGAGCTGGCGGCGAAGGGCTCCGTGCCGGTGCGTGTCCGAGCCCTGCGCGCGCTCGCCCGTATCCAGGCGCCGTCCACGGTGGAGGCCGTACTGGCCGGACTCGGCGCCGCCGAGGTGCCGGTGCGTGACGAGGCGGCCTTCGCGGCCGGAGTGTTGGCGCTCTCGTGGGAGCCGCTCACGGACGCGGAGAAGGCGCGGATGACGGAGGCGCTGCTCGCCGCCGAGGGCGCGGAGAAGGACGAGGGCGTGCGGCGCACGTTGCTCGAGTCCCTGGGGAAGCTGGCCACGCCGGGCGCGGTGAAGCGCCTCACGGAGCGGCTTTCGGAGGGGCGTCCGGAGGCCGCGGGCCGGGCGGCGGTGGCGCTCGGGGTGGCGGCGCGGCGGGGCGCGTCGTTGGCGGAGGTGCCCCTGGAGCGGGTGGCGGTGCTGCTGCAGCCCGGGCAGCCCGAGGAGTCCCGTTTCGGCGGGGCCTACCTGCTGGCGAGCGCGAAGCGTCCCGAGGGGCTGGGAGGGCTGAGGCGGTGTCTCGGGGACGAGGCCCCGGACGTGCGGGCGCTGTGCGCGAAGGGCCTCGGGGATGCGGGGGGCCCAGAGGACGCGGCCGTGGTGGGTCGGCTGTTGGGGGACGAGGTGCCACGCGTGGCGGCCGAGGCGTCGCGGGCGCTCGCGAAGCTGGCGGCGCGTTGCAGCGGGGAGTGCACTCCGATGGACGAGCTTCGGGCCCTGGCGCTCCGGGCCGGGCACGTGGCACGGGGAGACTCGGCGGCGGGCCATGCGCTGCTCGCCCTGGCACAGCAGGGCCTGCCCGAGGCGGGGCGTCCGGTGCTGGTGGCGCTGCGGTCCTCACTCCAGGAGGCACTGCCGGGTGCGGTGTCCAAGGTGGCCGCGGGTGACCTGATGAACCTCGATTGCCGGCTGGCGGCGGCGCTCGACCGGCAGACGGGAGCACTCGACGAGGTGCTGCGCTGTGGAGGGGGCCAGGTGCCGGAGGCGCGGCGGCTGGCGCTCGGCCTGCGCGAGGTGGCGCAGTCGAAGGGGCGGGGAGGCGCGAGCGGCGCGGTGCAGTACCTGTCGCATCCGGACTCGCGGGTGAGGCTGGCGGCGCTCGATGCGGTGTCGGCCCGTCCGGTGCCCGAGGCCGCGGAGCCTGTGCGGATGCTCCTCAGCGGGGAGGACCTGGTGGAGGCGGCGGCGGCGGCGAGCGCGGCCGGGAAGCTGAAGGACGCGGAGGCGTTGCCGCGGGTGCGAGCGCTCGCGGAGCGTGTGCCCCAGGAGCCGGACATCATCGCGCCGGTGGCGGAGGGGCTGGTGGAACTGGAGGGGAAGGACGCGGAGCCGGTGTTGCGGAGTTGGCTGGGTCACCCGCACGCCAACGTGCGCCGCGTGGCGGCGGAGTCCCTCTCGGCCCTCACCGGGCAGCCCGTGCGAGCCGAGCATGTGGAGTTGCCGGAGAACGCGCGCCGTCCCGAGCCCGCTCCGGCGGGAAGCACGCTCACGTTCCGCACGAACAAGGGGGACTTCACGGTGGAGCTGGACGCGGAGGCGCCGCTGACGTCGGGCAACCTCGTGGCGCTCGCGCGCAAGGGCTACTTCCGAGGCATCACCTTCCACCGCGTGGTGCCGGACTTCGTCGCGCAGGGCGGAGACCCACGCGGAGACGGGGAGGGCGGTCCGGGCTACTCCATCCGGTGTGAGATCACCCGCAGGCCCTATCGCCGCGCCGTGCTGGGGATGGCGCTGTCGGGAAAGGACACGGGGGGCAGCCAGTTCTTCTTCACCCACTCGCCACAGCCGCACCTGGATGGCCGCTACACGGCCTTCGGCGAGGTGACGCGCGGCATGGAGGTGGTGGACCGCCTCCTGGAGGGCGACACCCTCCAGGAGGTGGTGGTGTCGCCCTGAGAGGGGCGGAGCCGGGTGTTGCTCAGCTCGCGACGCGGCTGGGCACCTTGCCCGGCGTGAAGCCGGCCCAGAGTGCGTTCTCCGCGTTCTCCATGTCCTCGACCTTCTTGCGGATGCGCTGCCACTCCGCGTCCGGAATGCGCAGGAAGGCCTCGGCGAGCTCCGGGTCGAACTGCGTGCCCGAGCAGCGCTTGATCTCATCGCGCGCCACGGACATCGGCCGGCCCTTGCGGTACGGACGGTCCGAGGTGATGGCGTCCACCGTGTCCGCGATGGCGAAGATGCGCGCCCCGATCACGATGTCCTTGCCCTTGAGCCCCTGCGGATAGCCCTTGCCGTCCCACCGCTCCTGGTGGTGCAGCACGATCAGCGAGGCCTCGTGCAGGTAGGGCATCTTCGCGAGGATCTTGTACCCGTACTCGGGATGCTTGCGCATCTCCACCCATTCCTCGGGCGAGAGCGGGCCGGGCTTGAGCAGGATCGTATCGCTCACGCCGATCTTCCCGATGTCGTGCAGCAGGGCTCCCTGCTCCACCACCTCGAGCTGCGTGGGCGTCAGGCCGATCTCCTCGCCGATGCGGCGCGAGTAGAGCGACACGCGGCGCGAGTGCCACTGCGTCTCGGTGTCACGGTAGTCGAGCGCGCTGATCAGGCCATCCAGCAGGCCGTTGGTGCGCTCCACCACCATGCGCTCGAGGTCGCGGTTGATCGTCGTCAGCTCCGCGTTCTTCTCCGCCACCTCCCGCGTGAGCCGCTCGTTGGACTCCACCAGCCGGTAATGCTCGATGGCCTGCCGTACGGCACTGGTCAGCTCACTGAGCGACCACGGCTTGCCCAGCAGACGGAACACCTCTCCCCTGTTGACCGCCTCGGACGCCGTACGGAAGTCAGCCGCCGCCGTGAGCATCAGGCGCACTGCGCGCGGGTTCTTCTCGCGCAGGGTCCGCAGGAGCTCCACGCCGTTGAGCAACGGCATCATGAAGTCCGTCAGTACCACCTGGAAACCTTCTTCCTTGGCGGCCTGGGCAGGATCCGAGTGGGTGACGACCTCGTAGCCCTCCGATTGGAGGATCCGCGACAGCGCGGCGAGAATGAGGGGATCGTCATCCACCACCAGGATGCGGTCCATGAACACAGCCTCCCAACCCTTCGAAATAGGGACGGACATCGAAGAAACCGGGTCGTTATACACGGCTTTACGCCGAAAGGTCACAACCGCTCGGTGTGGGCTCGAACTCTTGCTCGCTTTGCAACCCCTCGTAACCTCTGTTCTTTCTGGGAGGGGGGGGACTACCGGTCTCACGAGCCGCTTGCCTGTCCGGCTGGGGGTGGTCTATGGTGCGCCCATTGTTGCATTGTGGTGTAACTCCTTGATTTTTGGAGAGTTCTCCGATGCCTAGAGCCTCCGCAGGGCCGGTCCCGGTGGTGGTCATGGGGTTGGGAGTCATCGGGCAGGAGATCGCCAGGGCGGCCCAGCTCTCACCTGAGGTGGAGCTGATCGGTGCCATGGACGCCAACCCCCAGTTGGTGGGGCGTCCCCTGTCGGATGTGCTCGGGGGCCCCGCACTGAAGGTGAAGATAGCTGGCACGCTGGAGGCGGCCGTGGGACGGCGCAAGGGCGCCGTGCTGCTGCATGCCACCGGCTCGCGGCTCGAACAGGTGATGGATCAGCTGCTCGACGCGCTCAAGCTCGGGCTGCCGATCGTCTCCACCTGTGAGGAGCTGGCCTTCCCCTTCCTCAAATATCCCGAGCTGGCCGAGAAGCTGGATCGCGCGGCGCAGCAGGCGGGGGTGGCGGTGCTCGGCACCGGCGTCAACCCGGGCTTCGTGATGGACCGGCTGGTGGCGGTGGCGGGCCAGGCGTGCGGTCCGGTGCGCCATGCCACGGTGACGCGCGTGGTGGATGCGCGTACGCGGCGTGAAGCCCTGCAGCGCAAGGTGGGCGCGGGCCTGTCCGAGGACGAGTTCTTCGCCCTGGTGGACAAGGAGCAGATGGGGCACGTGGGCCTGGTGGAGAGCGCGGCCCTGTGCGCGCTGGGGCTCGGCATGGACTGCGACGACTTCGAAGAGGAGATCGTCCCCGTCTTCGCCGAGGAGGACATCCTGGATGGAGCCTTCCCGGTGAAGAAGGGCCGGGTCGCGGGAATCTTCCAGTCCGCCGTGGGTCTGGAGGAAGGGCAGGAGCGGGTTCGGTTGGAGCTCACCATCGCGGTGGGGGCTGACAATCCGGGGGATCGCATCGAGATTGAGGCGGACCCGAAGCTGGTGCTGGAGATTCGCGGGGGCGTGCCCGGTGACCGGGCCACCGCCAACACGTTGGTGAATGCCGCCCCGCGCGTGACGGCCGCAGAGGCCGGCCTCTTGACCGTGCTCGAGCTACCGGCCGGTCGTTGACGGGTTAAAGGGTTAAAGGGAGAGGGACATGCTGGACAAGAACGCGATCGGCCGGGCCTCCCCGCCGTTCCTGAACGAGGTGGAGAAGGGCGCCATCCGGCGCTTCGCCGAGTCCCTCGGCGATTACAACCCCATCTATTACGACGAGGAGTACGCGCGGGCCTCGGGTTACCCCACCGTGGTGGCCCCGCCGACCTTCCCCGCGTCCTTCAGCTCGGCGGCGGATCTGCGCGAGCTGTTGGGGGTGGGCATCAAGAGCCTGCTGCACGCCGAGCAGTCCTTCGAGTACGAGCGCCCCATCTTCGCCGGCGACCGCATCTTCGTCGCCACCCGGGTCGCCGACGTGCTCGAGCGCACCGGCCCGGCGGGCAAGATGGATGTCGCCGTCATCGAGGATGAAGGCCGGGACGAGGAGGGCAACCTCGTGTTCCGTGCCCGCCGGACGCTGATCGTCCGCGCCGCCAAGGAGAATCAGTGATGCCCGCGCGCAAGCTCTATTTCGAAGGCATCCGCGTCGGCGATGAGCTGCCGGCGCTGGCCAAGGCTCCCATCGACCGCGTGCAGCTGTCGCGCTACGCCGGCGCCTCGGGTGACTTCAACCCCGTCCACGTGGACGAGGTGTACGCCAAGAGCGTGGGCATGCCCTCCGTGTATGCCCCGGGCATGCTCGTCATGGGCATGCTGGGCCAGCTCATCAGCGACTGGGCCCGCGGTGGCCAGCTGCGCCGCTACCACGTGCGCTTCATCAAGATGGTGTGGCCCGGTGACACCGTCGTCTGCAAGGGCCGCGTGAGCGACCGGCATGGCGAGGGCGGCCGCTACTTCGTCGAGGTGGAGCTGTGGGCGGAGAACCAGCGCGGTGAGCTGGTGATGAAGGGCAACTCCACCATCCAGCTCTTCTTCTCGCTGGAGGACGAGAACCGGCAGCGCGCCGGCCAGTCCCCCATCGTCGTGGAGGTGCCGCGCGAGAGCCTCCTCCAGTCCTCCGCCACCCAGGCGGCCGGAGAATCCGAGGAGGATGACGAGCGCAGGGGGGGCAGCATGTCTGGCAAGAAGACGACCGGCTCCAAGCCGGCCGCCAAGACGGCCACGGCGCCCGCTGCTGCCCAGGCCCCCGCGGCTGCCAAGAAGGTCACCAAGAAGTAGGTCTTTCTCCCTCATCCCCTCCCTGGAGCGGCGAGCCATCTTTCGCCGCTCCAACGCAAGGCGTCACTTTTGATTGATTCTGGAGTCAATCGGGATTGACTCCAGAATCAACCGACGTAACCTTTGCGTGTCCCCAGTGGGGCCGCTGACCGCCGATCCGACGGCCGTGAGCTCCACCAACGTACGGGAGGGGCTTCATGTCCGCCGGCATCAACACCTACAAGACCGACCTTCGGGAAATCTTCTTCACGCTGTTCGAGCAGTTCGGCTTCGGCCAGGTCGCCGGGCAGGCCCCCTTCGACGCCTGGGGCCCGGAGGAGGCGAAGGCCGTCCTCCAGGAGACGTACCGCTTCGCCAAGGACGTGCTCGGGCCCCTCAACTCCTCGGGTGACCGCGAGGGATGCCGGCTGGAGAACGGCGCCGTCATCACCCCCAAGGGCTTCAAGGACGCCTGGAAGAAGCTCTACGAGCAGGGCTTCAAGACGGTGTCGGTGAGCCCGGACCACGGCGGCCAGGGTGGCCCCATCATGCTCCAGGTGCTCATCGAGGAGATCCTCTCGGGCGCCAACTCGGCCTTCAACATGTACCCGGGCCTGGCCTTTGGCGCAGCGGAGCTGATCGCCGAGTGCGGCACGTCGGAGCAGAAGAAGCTGTACGTGGAGCGCATGCTCAACGGCACCTGGGGCGGCACCATGTGCCTCACCGAGCCGCACGCCGGCTCGGACGTGGGCGCGGCCAAGTCCACCGCGCGCAAGAACGCGGACGGCACCTACACCATCCGCGGCACGAAGATCTTCATCTCGGGCGGTGACCACGACCTGGCGGAGAACGTCGTGCACCTGGTGCTGGCGCGCATCGAGGGCGCGGCGCCGGGCACCAAGGGCCTCTCGCTCTTCATCGTGCCGAAGATCCGCGTGAACGCGGACGGCAGCCTGGCCGGTGGCAACGACGTGTCCGTGGGCTCCATCGAGCACAAGATGGGCATCAGGGCGTCGGCCACGTGCGTGCTGAACTTCGGCGAGAACGACGGCTGTGTGGGCGAGCTGGTGGGCGGCGTCGAGAACGTCGGCATGAGCCAGATGTTCAAGATGATGAACGGCGCGCGCATCGCGGTGGGCATCCAGGGCGTGGCGCTGGCGAGCGCGGCGTACTTCAACGCGCTGGAGTACGCGAAGGACCGCAAGCAGGGCGCGCACCTGAGCAAGTGGAAGGATCCGTCGGCGCCGCGCGTGGCCATCATCGAGCACCCGGACGTACGCCGCATGCTGCTGGAGATGAAGGCGCACGTGGAGGGCATCCGCGCGCTCATCGTCAAGCTGGCCATGCACACGGACAAGGCCCAGATGCTGTCGGGCAAGGACGATGACCAGGCCGCCTACCACCGCGGGCAGGTGGAGCTGCTCACGCCGCTGGTGAAGGCGTACTCGTCGGACCAGGCCTTCCGGCTGTGCGCGCAGGCCATCCAGGTGTACGGCGGCGCCGGCTACTGCCAGGACTACCCGGTGGAGCAGTACACGCGCGACTCGAAGATCTTCTCCATCTACGAGGGCACCAACCACATCCAGGCGATGGATCTGGTGGGCCGCAAGATGGGGCAGTCGGGCGGCGCGAACTTCCAGCAGTTCATGGCGGACGTGGGCGGCTTCATCGAGGCCAACCGCGAGCACAAGGTGTACGGCGAGGCGGTGAAACAGCTGGCGGCGGCGCAGGAAGGCGTGA
This sequence comes from Archangium sp., assembly GCA_035645295.1. Classification (GTDB taxonomy): domain Bacteria; phylum Myxococcota; class Myxococcia; order Myxococcales; family Myxococcaceae; genus Archangium. Next base: position 20,370 of record DASQMW010000114.1, on the reverse strand, counting down.
TGGCGAGCGCCATGGCCGTGCTGGGCTGGTCGCAGGATCCGGCGAAGATGACGCTCATCCCGCTGTCGGCCAACCGCTTCCTGAACATGATGTCCGAGCTGGCGGTGGGCTGGCTGCTGCTGGACGCGGCCGTCATCTCCGAGCGCGTGGGCGAGAAGGCCACGGGCGACGAGAAGGCCTTCTACGAGGGCAAGAAGTGGAGCGCGCTGTGGTACGCGCGCAACGTGCTGCCCAACGTGGAGCAGGCGGCGCGGATGATGGCCGTCGAGGACACCTCCTCGGTGGAGATCTCCAACACCGCCTTCGGCAGCATCTGACGCCAGGGACCGGAACGCTCCCGGCCCTCCCTCCCTCTCCCACCGGGAGAGGGCCGGGGTGAGGGTATCGGGAGCCCTGGGTTGAATACTTCCCGTGCGCCTCCGGGGGTTCTTGAGAGAGAATCCCCAGCTTCCGTGCCCGACCGCACTGGAGACCGATGGCCACCAGGAAGACCCGAAAGAAGAGCAGTCCTCCCGCCCCAGCACCCGTCGCCGCGACGCCCCCTCCCGCCCGGCCCAAGGACTCGGCCCGGCTGCTGGAGCTGCGCCGGAAGATCGATGCCGTGGATCAGCGCCTGGTCCGGCTCCTGAATGAGCGGGCGAGTCTCGTCGTCGAGGTGGGCAAGGCCAAGCGCGCTGATGGCACCCCCATCTATGCCCCACACCGCGAGGCCGAGGTGCTCCGCAAGGTCCTGTCCTCCAACAAGGGACCCCTGAGCGATCGGGCCGTGGAGGGCGTCTACCGCGAGCTGATGAGCGGCTCGTTCGCGCTCGAGCAGCCGCTGCGCATCGGCTTCCTGGGCCCGCCCGGCTCCAACTCGCACGCCGCCGCCGTGAAGCAGTTCGGCTCCTCGGTGGACTACGAGGACCTGCGGGAGATCGGCGGCGTCTTCACCGAGGTGCGCCGCGGGCACGTCAACTACGGGCTCGTGCCCATCGAGAACTCGCTGGGCGGCGGCATCGTCGAGACGCTCGATGCCTTCAAGGCCAACGCCCAGCAGATCTCCATCTACGGCGAGGTGCAGATCACCGTGCACCATGCGCTGCTCGCCAACTGCCAGCCCAGCCAGGTCCGGCGCATCCACTCCAAGCCGGAGATCTTCCAGCAGTGCCGCAATTGGCTGAGCACCCAATACCCCGGCGTCGAGCTCATGCCCGCGGCCAGCAGCTCGCGAGCCGCGCAGATCGCCGCCGACGAGTGCCGCAAGGCCCTGGAGATCGGCGCCGAGCCTGGATCGGCCGCCATCGGCACGGCGCTCGCCGGGCAGCTCTACGGACTCAACGTCCTCTTCCCCCGCATCGAGGACGACCCGAACAACATCACCCGCTTCGTCATCATCGCCCGGCAGAACGCCCGGCCGACCGGCGATGACAAGACGTCCATCATGTTCACCACGGACGACAAGCCCGGCGCGCTGGTGTCGGTGCTCGGCGTCTTCCAGGCCGCCGGCATCAACCTCTCGCACATCGACAAGCGGCCGCAGGGGCGGGAGCGGTGGACCTATACGTTCTTCGTGGACGCGCTCGGCCACCGGGAAGATGCGGTCATGGTCGCCGCCGTCGAGCAGGCGCAGACCCACTGCCGCGAGCTCATCGTCCTGGGCAGCTACCCTCGCTCGCGCCGCATTCTCTGAGCCGCCGGGCGCCTGCCCCGTCCCCCCACAGGCGGGAGTGGCAGGCGCCTTCGGGCGGTGTTAGGTGTGCCTCATGAGCGAGCTCGTGACGATCAGGGTGTGGTCGGACTTCGTTTGACCGTGGTGCTACGTCGGCCTCGTGGAGGTCGAGAAGCTGAAGAAGGAATATGACGTCCAGGTGGACTGGCGTCCGTTCTTCCTGCGCCCGGAGACGCCGCCAGAGGGGCTGCCCCTGCCGGCCTACGTGCGCGAGCGGATGAAGGATCCGAACAATCCCCTCAAACGCCGGGCCGCCGAGGCTGGGTTGAAGATGGTGGAGCGCGAGGTCATCCCCTCGACGCGGCGTGCGCATCAGGCGGCGGAGTTCGCCCGGGAGCAGGGGAGGCTCGAGCCGTTCCATGCGGCGCTGCTGCGGCGCTACTGGAGCGAGGGGCAGGACCTGTGGCAGTGGGACACGCTCCGAGGCGCGGCGCAGGAGGCGGGTCTGGATCCCGAGGCGATGCAGCGGGCGGTGGAAGAGGGCCGCTACCGCCAGGTCGTCGAGGACGCCATCCGCGAGGCGCAGGAGATGGGCATCCAGGCCGTGCCCACCTTCGTGCTCGGTGACCGCTTCGCCCTGCAGGGCGCCCAGGAGTACGGCGTCTTCCAGCAGGTGATGCAGCGACTGGGCATCCAGCCGCGCGCTCCGCGTCCGGGTTGAGTGAGAATTTCCGCCCGCCTGGCAACTCGCCCGGCGGGCGCGGCACTTCGGTAGAATGGGGGCCATGCTCTTCGGAAAGAAGGAGCCGCCCTCGCGTTCGGAGCTCATCGTCGAAGCGGATCGCGCTCGCTCCAAGGGCAAGCTCAAGAAGGCGATTGCCGGGTACCGCAAGGCGCTGGAGCTGGAGCCGAAGGATCCGGCCGTCCACGTGAAGCTGGCGCCGCTGCTGGCCCGGGTGAACGAGGGCGAGGCCTCGCTCCAGAGCTTCCGCACGGCGGCGCAGGCGCACCTGGACAAGGGGTTCGCCGACAAGGCGCTGGCCGTCTACACGCAGGCGGCGGAGACGTTCCCGGCACAGGTGAACCTCTGGCAGCAGGTGGCGCAGATGAACCTCGCGAAGGGGCGCCGCGCGGATGCGGTGAAGATGCTCCTGCGGGGCCGCTTCTACCTGCGCGCCAAGAACGAGCGCCGGGAGGCCACCCTCCTGCTGAAGGAGGCGCTCACGCTGGAGCCCACGCTCTTCGATCCACGGCTGGACCTCGCGCTGCTGCTGGCCCGGCAGGGGCTGGCGGCCGAGGCGATGGCGTTGCTCGAGCCGATGGTGAAGGCGCTGACGGGCGCCCAGCTCCGGCAGGTGCGCTGGACGATGCTGCGGGTCGCTCCGAGCTTCGGAGCGCTGTGGCGGTGGCTGCGCGCCGCGGCCACGGGAATCTGAGGCCAGTTGGGGCAGCTGCTGCGCAACTCAACGCCCAGATGGACGTGCCAGCCAATACGAACTTCCCTTGCTGCGCAGTGCCTCCTCCAGGAACTCGGAGAAGGAACTGGCGATCTGCTCACAGTAAGCCGGTTCCGGCCAGGTCTCGTGGTCACCGTCGAAGAGCGGGTAACGGCCGTTCTCCTGCCGGGCCACGTCCACCACCACGTAGTTTCCGTCCTGCATGTCGCAGATGGCATACATCGAGGCAGGGCCCCACTGGTCATCATCCTCTCGACGGATGGCCATCCTCGCTCGGACAACCTCGGACAGGGGAAGCAACTGATAGGGCGCGTCTGGCAGACGTTTGAACAGCTCCGCTCCGTTGCAGTGCAGATAGAAGGCCCTCAGGTCCGGGTCCAGACGCCAGCCCACCCGCCGCTCGAACTCCTCGATCTCCTCGGCGGTGGCGGGGGGATACGGGAAATGAACGCGGGAGATCTCTTCGAGCAGGCTGCTCAGGGACGTGGGCATCGTCAGTTGCCGGTATAGGGCAGATTGGGTCCCACGGTATTCCAAGGCGCCTGGCCGGCGTAGCAGGCGGGATAAGCCTTGTTGTAGATGTCGTGAACGCCCGGCTCCGCGGGAATGATGTTGTTGGGGTCGATCGGATCTCCCCCGTGCCAGAGATCCCGGACGTGGTGGCCCGGCCAGAATTTGCCGCTCTGGGAGGGCCACTCTCCGAACCTCTTGCTCCAATCCCGCCGGAAGGACTCCCTCACGCCTTCCCATGCATCACGCAGGGGTTTCTTTTCCGCGGGCAGCAATTTGCGGTAGTCGCAGCAGCAATGCCAGATGCCGTAGCGGCTACCGGCCTCGACGGGAACGGGCAAGAGGACGAGGCTCCCTTCCCAGTCGATCTTGATGTCGGCCAGCCACATGCAGCCCCTGAGCACGTGCCCCTCCTGGGCGCACTCTTGCTGGCACATCCGCATGAACTCCTGCCTGCACTGCCAGGGGCCGTAGAAGAGGGTCGTCCTCATCCGCCCGCCCGGCACGGTGAACCAGGGCAGTTCTTTCTTGGTCGCGGGTTGGACTCCTGGCGAGGGCGACGGGCCGGAGCCACCCGTTGCCTGGGTTGTCGCGCATCCGGTCAGAAGCACCAACAGCACCGCCGTACCGGCCAGCTGCATGGGGAGTTTCCTGGGTGACGGCCACCCCTTATCGGTAGCCAACTTCAAGGAAATACCCGTTGGATCTGACAGGCGCCGGTCCAGGCCCTACCGCGAGTCGCGCACGCCGATGGCGAGCTGGCCGAGCCCGACGCTCTTGGCCAGCTCCATCACCTGCACCACGGTGCCGTGGGGGACGCCCTCGTCGGCCTGGACGATGACGACGGTGTCCGGGTTCTCCTCCTGGGCCTTGGCGAAGGCGCGCTTGAGCTCGTCCTCGCTGACCACGTTGCCGCCCAGCACGAAGCGCCCGTCCGTGAGCACCGCCACGGACAAGTCGGTGGCGCGCGCCGTCACGTCCGTGGTGCCGCCCTTGGGCAGGTTCACCTTGAGGCCTGCCTGCGCACCGCCCGGGGCCTGCTGGACGATGACCGAGCTCGTCACCATGAAGATGATGAGGAGCACCAGGAAGATGTCCGTCAGCGGGGTGATGTTGATCTCCGCGAAGCCGACGTCCTCGCCGTTGCCTTCGGAGTCCCCAGGAGTCTTGCCCATCGCCATAGGTGTGGACCTCAGGCCTCCGGCTGGGAACGCGGCGCGTCCACCGGGGCCGGAGCAGTGGGGGAGGCGGCGGAAGCCGGGGCGCCGTTCACCGGACGCTCGCGCAGCAGCTCGGCGAACTCGTCACCCATGAGCCGCAGCTCCACGAGCACCCGCGACAGCCGGGCCTGGAAGTAGTTGTAGAAGGCCATGGCCTGCACGGCCACGAGGATGCCCACCGCCGTGGCCACCAGCGCCTCGGAGATGCCCGTCATCACCGCCGCGCTGCCGCCGGAGCCGCCCGCCTGCACGTCCAGGCCCAGGTCCTTGAAGGACTTCATGATGCCGGCCACCGTGCCGAACAGGCCCACGAACGGCGTCAGCGAGCCGATGGTGGCCAGGATCCACAGGTTGCGCCGCAGCCGCAGGCCCACCTGGGCGCGCTCGCGCTCCACGGCGGACTCCACCCCGTCACAGCTGCCCCGGGTCCGCTCGAAACGGTCGAAGCCGGCCAGGAAGATGTCGGCCACGGCGGCGTCCGAGCGCTCGGTGGCGGTGCGGGCCGCGGTGATGTCCCCACGCAGCAGGTGCTTGTGGACGGTGTCGCCGAGGGCCCGGGAACGCTCGCTCACCCCCCACAGGGCGATCAGCCGCTCGATGGCCACACCCATGGCCACCACGGAAGCGAGAAGGAGGGAGGCGAGGGTGACGCCGCCGATGCGCAGGTAGTGGAGGAGGTCGGAAAGGCTCATGAATATTGGCCAGGAAGGTCGGCCTGGCGCGAGACTAAAGCCATGAACCGCGCAGCCGCAGCAATCTTCCTGGCTCTCATATGTTCAGGTTGTCCCAAGCGCATCGATTTCGGTCCCCAGGGCCCCATCACCCAGGCCGAGGAGCTCTTCCGCCTCACGAGCGCCGCCCAGGATCGGGTCGCCACCCTCCAGGGTGACGGGAAGCTCCGGGTGGAATCGCCCCAGGGCTCCGGCACCGTCTCCGCCTTCCTGGCTGCCTCCCGGCCAGGCCTGCTGCGCGTGGAGATGTTCGACTTCTTCAACCGGCCCATCGCCGTGCTTGTCACCGACGGCCAGCGCTTCGGCCTCCTCCAGTTCCAGGAGAACAAGTACTACCAGGGGCCAGCCACCCCCCGGAACCTCTCGCGCTTCCTGCCCGTGGCCCTGCCGAGCGAGGAGCTGGTCTCCGTGATGCTCGGCAAGGTGCCCTTCATTCCCGCCGAGCGGATGACGCTCGCCCTGGATGAGAAGGAGCGGCTGTACGTCCTCACGCTCCACAGGGGCGCCGTGTCCCAGGTGCTCCACATCCACCCCAAGCACCTCCGGGTGGTGCGCAGCCAGGTGCGCGGCGTCCAGGCCTATGGCCTCGAGTACGAGAACTTCAAGGAGCAGGAGGACTTCGTCTTCCCCCACGAGGTGAAGCTCCAGGCCCCCAGCGCCGACACATCCCTGGGCCTGCGCTACACCGGCATCACCCTCAACGAGTCCCCGGACCTCACCCTCTTCGACCTCGCCCCGCCCGAGGACATCCCCGTCGTCGAGGTGGACGAGGGGGGCCAGTCCCTGCCTCCTGTAGCACTGCCTCCTGCCTCGCCCGGTTCTTGAGCGGGCAACGTCGATAATGCGGCAATGGTTGGAACTTCAGGTACACTGACCGGACCGGCGGGTCCGTTCGGACTCCCCAAGACTGCGACATGGCACAGATCAAGCTTGGTGAACTGCTGATCAAGGCGAACGTGCTCCAGGAGAGCCAGCTCAAGGCGGCGCTCGCGGAGCAGGCGAAGTGGGGCGGGAAACTGGGAGAGATCCTGGTTCGGATGAACCTCGTGTCCGAGGACATCCTGGTACGGGCGTTGTCCAAGCAGCTCGCCATTCCGGCGGTGAACCTGGACGCGGTGAAGGAGATCCCCCCGCACGTGCTCAACAAGATCCCGCTGCAGACGGCGCGGGACTTCGCGGTGCTGCCGCTGCAACTGCGCGACGACGGCAAGACGCTGGTGGTGGCCATCTCGGACCCGCTCAACGTGCGGCAGCTGGACGAGCTGCGTGCCGTCACCAAGTGCCGCATCGTGCCCAACGTGGCCGGACGGACGGCCATCGCCCGGTCCATGGCGCGCTTCTACGATGACCAGGGCGAGCTGGCCGACGCGGACACCAACTTCAAGGTGGTGGACGCCCAGGGCCGCACGGTCGTCAAGAACATGAACGCGCCAGTCGCGCCCCCCGCCGCGGCCCCCGCCAGGACTCCGGCCCCGGCCCCCATGCCCAACGCGCCCTCGCGCGAGATGGGCGCGGTGCGCGGCGGAAACGGCAGCCCGATGGAGCTCTTGCGCAGCGTGGAGGAGGTGCAGCGCAAGGAAGTGGCCGCCCTCAAGGCCATGGTGGAGCTGCTCATCGAGAAGGGTGTCTTCACCCGCGACGAGTACCTGGCGAAGGTCAAGCGGTAAGCCCCGTTCAGCCCCCCCGTTCCTCCATGCGCAAGAAGATCGGCGAGCTGCTCATCGAGTCTGGCGCGCTCAATCCGGAGCAGGTCCGCAAGGCACTCGGCCAGCAGCGGACCTACGGACAGGGGCAGCGCCTGGGCTCGGTCATCATCGCCCTCGGGTTCACCGAGCCCACCGCCGTGGCCCAGGCCCTGGCGCGCCAGTTCGATCTGCCCTTCGTCCGGCTCCCGGAGAAGATTCACCCGAAGGTGCGCGAGCTCGTCTCGCTCGACTTCCAGGCCGAGCACCGCTTCGTGCTGTTCGGGCTCGAGCGGGAGGCGCGCGGCGAGCGGTTGCTCGTGGCGGTGGATGACCCGTCGGACCTGACCGTGGTGGGCGAGCTGAGCTTCCAGCTCAACAAGCCCATCCGCGTGCACGTGGCCGCCGAGGACGACATCGATCGCGCGCTCGACCTCGTGAGTGGCCGGGCGGTGGGGCTGCTGCTTCCGGAAGACGACGCCCCCGGACCGCCAGTGTTGGAGGCCGAGAGCGAGACGCCGTCGTCGGCCGCCGCCGCGGTCTCGGCCCTGCTCGACTGGGATGCGCCCCCCGCGCCGCCACTGCCCCCCGACGATGATGACGTCGGCCCCACCCTCATCACCCCGAGGTCCGCTTTGAAGCCAAAGCCGCCGACGCCCCCGGCACCGCCGCCATTCGATGATGAGGACGAGGACATCACCCTCATCACCCCCAAAGCCTCGCCCAGGGCCAAGGCCTCTGCGGCCCCTCCGCCTCCGCCCCCGCAGGAGAGCGAGGATCTCCTGGATGAGTTGCTCGGCGAGCCCGATCCCGAGCCGCCGTCCGCCGAGCCGGGCCAGAAGGGCGTGCCGGTGGTCGTCTTCGGTGGGGCCGCGAAGGGCCTGCCGCAGCCGCCTCCCGCGCCCCGGCCTCCGGACATCACGGATGAGGACCTGGCGGTGCTCGAGGATCTCGAGCGGATGGCGGATGGCGCCGAGGCGACGCTGCACACCGAGAAGGTGAAGCCCGCGCGCATGGTGGCCAGCCTCATCCGGCTCCTCATCCGCAAGCGCATCATCCGCGAGGAGGAGTTCCTGGAGGAGCTGTCCCGGAAGTGACGCCCCGGGCCGGGTGTTGAGGCCCGGCCGTGAGCCCCATGTCCGAGCCCCTCCTCGACGTCCGTGGACTGAAGACCCAGCTCTCCCTGGAGGAGGGCCCGGTGCTGGCCGTGGACGACGTGTCCTTCTCCATCCCGCCTGGCGGCACGCTGGGCGTGGTGGGGGAGAGCGGCTGTGGCAAGAGCCTCACCGCGCTCTCGGTGATGGGACTGGTGCCCGAGCCGCCCGGCCGGGTGGTGGGCGGGCAGATTCGCTTCCAGGGCGAGGACCTGCTCTCGCTCCCCGAGGGGAAGCTGCGCCGCATGCGCGGGCGCCACCTCTCCATGGTGTTCCAGGAGCCGATGACCTCGCTCAACCCCGTCTACACGGTGGGCGAGCAGATCGCCGAGGGGGTGCGGCTGCACCAGGGGCTGTCGAAGGCCGCCGCGCGCGAGCACTCGGTGGAGATGCTGCGCCGGGTGGGCATTCCCGCTCCCGAGCAGCGCGTGGACGGCTACCCGCACCAGCTCTCCGGCGGCATGCGCCAGCGGGTGATGATCGCCATGGCGCTCGCGTGCGGGCCGGAGCTGCTCATCGCGGACGAGCCCACCACGGCGCTGGACGTCACCATCCAGGCTCAGATTCTGGAGCTGCTGAAGCGGCTTCAGGCGGAGCGCCACATGGCGGTGATGCTCATCACCCATGACCTGGGCGTGGTGGCCGAGAGCTGTGATGCGGTGGTGGTGATGTACGCGGGCCGGGTGGTGGAGCGGGCCCCGGTGAAGGCACTCTTCCGCCAGCCGGCGCACCCGTACACCGCGGGACTGCTGCGCTCCATTCCGGCCCTCCAGGAGACGGGGGGGGCAGGGGAGCGCCCCCGGTTGAAGACGATTCCGGGCATGGTGCCGAGCCTCCGCCGGCTGCCCGGGGGATGCCGCTTCCGCGACCGGTGCGAGCGCGCCCAGGAGATTTGCGCGAGGGTGGAGCCGACCCTGGAAACCAAGCGCGAGGGCCAGGAGGCCGCGTGCCACAACCCGGTGCCCGCGCCATGACCGAGCCCCTGCTGCAGGTGCGCGACGTGAAGACGCACTTCCCGGTGCGCGGGGGCGTGCTGGGGCGCGTGCGGGGCACCGTGAAGGCGGTGGACGGGGTGGGCTTCGACGTGCGGCGCGGCGAGACGCTCGGCCTGGTGGGCGAGAGCGGCTGCGGTAAGAGCACCCTGGGGCGCACGTTGCTGCGGCTGGTGGAGCCGACGGCGGGCTCCATCCGCTTCGAGGGCCGGGAGCTGACGGGCCTCTCCCAGCGCGAGCTGCGCCCCCTGCGGCGGCGGATGCAGCTCGTCTTCCAGGATCCATACGCCTCGCTCAATCCGCGCATGACGGTGCGGGACATCCTGGGCGAGCCCTTCGCCATCCACGGGCTGGAGCGCGGCCGCGAGCGCGAGGCGAAGGTGGCCGAGCTGCTGGATTTGATGGGCCTGCCGCGCGACGCGCTGGACCGCTACCCGAGTGAGTTCTCGGGAGGGCAGCGCCAGCGCATCGGAATCGCCCGGGCCATCGCCCTGCGGCCGGACCTGGTCGTGGCGGATGAGCCCATCAGCGCGCTCGACGTCTCCATCCAGGCGCAGATCGTCAACCTGCTGGTGGACCTGCAGCGCGAGCTGGGGCTGACGTACCTCTTCATCGCGCACGACTTGAAGATCGTCGAGTACGTGTCCACGCGCGTGGCGGTGATGTACCTGGGCCGCATCGTGGAACTGGCGGACGCGGCGGACCTCTACCGGAAGCCGCGCCACCCGTACACGCAGGCGCTGCTGTCGGCGGTGCCGGTGCCGGACCCCGAGCGCAAGCGCTCGCGCATCATCCTCCAGGGGGATGTGCCGTCTCCGCTCGCGCCGCCGCCCGGGTGCCCCTTCCATCCGCGCTGCCCGTACGCGATGGAACGCTGCCGGCGCGAGACGCCGCCCCTGTACGCACTGGACAACGGACACACCGCCGCGTGCTTCCTGGTAGAGGATGAGGCCCGGAAGGTCACTCCAGCCGGGCCGGACACGCCCCAGGGCGTGGGAGGGTAGGGTGTTCTGGCTCAGTCACCACCATGAGGAGGAGTACAACCGCACGTACGTGCTCGGCGGCGTGCGGGTGTGCGCGCGTTGCCTGGGGACGTACCCGGTGCTGCTGGCCGTGATGGTGGTTCTCTTCAAGGTGCGCGCGCCCCTGTCATGGGAGTGGGACGTGCCGGTGGTGCTCGGACTCAGCCTGCCGGCGCTCGTGGACTGGGCGGTGGGGCGCTTCCGCCCGCGCGGTGGCTCCAACGCCGTGCGCACCCTCACCGGCGTGCTGCTGGGCGTGGCCCTGGGCCGCTCGCTGTTCGTCCACTTCCAGAAGCCCCTGCCGGCGGTGCTGGTGTGGCAGGCCGCCCTGGTGGCCGTGGTCGCGCTTCCCGTCCTGCTCATGACCTACCAGGGGCCGAGAGAAAGGTAGGCCTGGGACCGCGGCCGTGGCCTCAGTCCGCGACGGCTCACCGCCCCGTGATGGGTTCGCGTTGGGGGTGCATGGCGGCTCCCACCTACGGCCAGCGCGCGGACCTGACCGGCCGGACATGGACACGCGGGTTTTGATGGTTGATGCGTCACAGACAGGAAAGAGTTTCCAGTTTTGAGGTGAATTCCTGACTTTGCTGGGATGGCATTAATTGATTGACTCCCAGTGATTCCAGGTGTAGGGGATAGCCTCGATTGCGCGTACGACAGTCCGCATGTCATTGCGCCTCATGCCAGTCCGGGCCGCCGGTTCCGGGGTGTCTGGCCATGGGGGAAGGCTGTGCTCCACGCAGGGCACGAGGTCCGGGGCTTGACCCGGACACAACGACGAAGGAGACGTTCCATGAAGGCATTCACGGGTATCCTGGGCGCTGCCCTGGTTCTGGCGCTCACTGGCTGTGGCGGAGCGGGCAACGAGGAGAGCATGCCCAACCCGGGTGAGGAGGGCGGCACGGTCTCCGCGCAGGCCTCCGTCACCAAGACGCTGTACTACGAGGGTGCGTGCTGGTGGCTGCGGTGCGCCAACGGCAACACCGCCACCGGCGCCTGCGGCTACGGCTGCAGCGACACGCGCCTGGGCTTTGCCCGTGACTACTCGTGGCGTATGAGCTGCGGGCAGGCCGCGACGGTGTCCGCCAACGGCCGCGCCGTCCGCGCCACGGTGTGGGATCACTCCTGCTGCGGCCGCTTCGAGGGCACCGACGCGCTGCTGGACTCGCTCGCCATCGGTCACGGCGACGGCACCTGCTCGTCCGCGGGCAACTTCACCTACGGCTACGGCCAGGCCACGGCCACGTTCACCTACTAAGCACTGCTGATAGGCTGTGGGGTTTCATCGAGGAGAGGGATGATGCGTGCACCCATGCTGGATGTCGTGAAAAGGGCAACGGGAGTCATCGGGCTCACGCTCATGGCTGTTCTTCCCATGGCCGGCTGCAAGGAGCGCACGCAGCGCCCTCCTCCCAGCACTACCGCCGAACGCTCGTGGGTCCCGCTCAGTGCGATGCCGCTGCGCGGGCCCGCGACGGCCAAGGCGACCCTGGTCGTCTTCTGTGATTTCCAATCCCCGTACTGCGCGCGCGCCAACGAGCGGCTGCGGGAAGTCCGCTCCAGGTACGAGGACGCCGTTCGCATCCAGTACCGGCACAACACCCTTCCCACGCTCTATCCCCAGTCGCAGCTGGCCGCGGAGGCCTCGGCCGCGGCGGGGGAGCAGGGGCAGTTCTGGCGCTACCACGACATCCTCTTCTCCCGCCGGGACGTCACGCCCGACCGGGCCGTGCTCGAGGGCTACGCCAAGGAGCTGGGGCTCGATCTCGAGCGTTTCCGGGACGCTCTCGACTCCGAGCGGGCCCGCCTGATGGTCGATGCCGACGCCATCCTCGCCGGGCAGATTGGCGTGCGGGGCGCTCCCGTCGTGTTCGTGAACGGCCGTCCCCTGCGCGGCTTGACCGAGCTGGCGAAACTCGAGCCGGTCATCGAGGAGGAGATCGCCGGCGCGGAAGCCCTCCTGGAGAGCGGCGTGCCCCCCCACGAACTCTATCAGCGGGTGGCCCAGGCGTCGGGGGCGAGCGGAGCCCCGGAGAAGCCGGAGCAGCCCGCCGTTGCTCCGCCCACGCCGCGGCAGCGGGGGCTGGATTCCAATGCCGTCTACAAGCTCCCGGTGGAGGGTGCCCCATCGCGGGGTCCCCAGGACGCCAAGGTCACCATCGTCCTGTGGTCCGACTTCGAGTGCGGCTACAGGTGCTCCAATTTCGAGCCGGTGCTCCAGGCCCTGGCTACGGCCCATCCCAAGGACGTGCGGATCGTCTGGAAGTTCCGGCCGGTCCCCGACCATCCCGCCTCGATGCTGGCCTCCGAGGCGGCGGTGGCGGCCGACCAGGAGGGCAAGTTCTGGCCGTTCCATGACCGGCTCTTCGCCGAGCCCGGGCTCGAGCGGGAGAAGCTCGAGGAGCACGCCAGCAAGGTCGGGCTCGACATGACGCGCTTCCGTCAGGCGCTCGATGAGCGCACGTACGCGGAGCAAATCCTGGCGGATGTGGACCTGTCCGAGAAGCTGTTCATCGCGAACCTGCCCCAGCTCTTCATCAACGGGCGGCCCCAGCCGCGCGATGCGATGTCGCCCGAGGCGCTCGAGGCGCGCGTGAAGGAGGAACTCGCGCAGGCGAAGCAGCTCCTGAAGCAGGGGGTGCCCGCCGGGGGGTTGTACGCGTCCATCATCGCCAACGGACTGGAGGCCGTCCCCGAGCCGGGCCTCGACGAGCTGCCCCCGCTGCCCAAGGGCAGGTATACGGTGGACATCGGCGACTCCCCCGTCCGGGGTCCGAAGAACGCCCCCATCACCATCGTCACCTTCTCGGACTTCCAGTGCCCCTACTGCGCGCGCCTGGAGAAGACCCTCGCGCGGTTGACCGAGCGCTATGGGGACAAGCTCCGCGTCGTGTGGAAGGACGCTCCCAACCTGGAGTTCCACAAGGAGGCGATGCTCGCGCACCAGGCCGCCCGTGCGGCGGGCGAGCAGGGGCGCTTCTGGGAGATGCACGACCGGATCTTCCGCCGTCCCTATCTGCTCAACCGCTCCATGTTCGAGCGGTATGCGCAGGAGCTGGGCCTGGACATGGAGCGGTTCCGCGCCGTGTTGGATTCCGGGAAGTACCAGGACGCCATCCGGGAGGAGTTCGCCTACGGTGTCAGCCTCGCCGGGCCGAGTGGGACCCCGACGGTCTTCATCAACGGCCGTTTGATCACGGGGGCCTACCCGTACGACGTGTTCCGGCAGATCATCGATGAGGAGCTCGCCCGTGCCGCCGGAGCCCCTCCGGCTCCGGCGACCGCGGCGCAAGTCCCGTGAAGGGAAGGAGAGGATGAGTTCGGGAATCCGGTTCTTGGGCTCGCGGCACGGGTTGTGGCTGGGCGCCGCGTGCCTGCTCCTGCTCGCCGTGGGCGTGTGGTTCTCGGTCCGTTTCGGAGCGCCTCCGGCCCCGGAGGCGAGGCCCGAGGTGCGGCACGAAGCGCAGCGGCCTCCCGTCCAGGCGGAGACGCCTCCCGTGGTGGCGCCTCCCGTGGTCCGGCGCCCGCCCTCTTCTCCGCCCCCTCGGCAGCCACCGCCGGCCGCGCCCGTGGAGGTGGCGGAGACACCCCCCGCGCAGCCCCCTCCGCCGGCGGAAAAGGTCTCCGCGGATCCCTTCGAGCCCGAGGACAATCAGGACGCGCCCATCCGCACGCTGGTGTCGGTGGGGGACATCCAGCTCGGCGTGGTGCGGGAAGCCACGAGGATCCGGGATGAGGCGGGACTGAAGAAGGTGCTCGTCCGGATTGGTGATGACCTGGACAAGCGCCTCCGGGAGCCACAGGAGCCGGGTGCTCCGGGGCCCCAGGCGGTGCTCGATGACTATCGTGAGGAGCTCGGCAAGTACATGGACGGTGAGGTCGAGCTGCGCGGTCCCGGGTTCATGGTCGGAGCGGAGGTGGGCCCGCCCCAGCCTCGCGAGCAGTGGTGGAAGCCCCGGGCGCAGTAGGCGCCGCGAGCAGCTCGAGGGCCTCGCGAGCCTGGACGAGCCCCCACCCGAAGCGGTCATCGCGCCCGGGCGTGCCGAGCTCCCGGGCCGAGCGCTGGAGCAGCTCGCGCACCTGCCCCGGGGAGAGGTCCGGACGCGCGCTCCACACGAGCGCGGCGGTGCCCGAGACGTAGGCGGCCGCCATCGACGTGCCGGACAGGCGGGCGTAGTCCACCGGGAGGGAGCGCACCCGCGCGCTCGAGCCAGCGAGCGCCCGGAGCCGGGTGCCCGAGTCCTGGGATACGGAGACGGCGGGAGGCCAGTCGCCTGGGGCCCCGAGGGAGAAGGAGCCCTCGTCCTGCCCGGGGTCCGGGTTGATGAGGATGACCGCGCGAGCGCCCTGGGCCATCAGGAGGGTCACCTTCCGCGCGAAGTCGAAGGAGCCGCCGTGCGCCACCAGTGCGACGAAGCCACCGGAGGGCACGTCCTGTCCGCATGAGGCCTCCCTGTCGCCCGTGCCGCAGTCCACCAGGGGACCCGTGAAGTTTCCCTGGCCGGCGTAGTCGAGATCCCTGGCGGTGAAGCCGCTGCCCTCCGCTTCCACTTCGGAGCAGGAAGCGGTGCCCAGGAGCGTGGCGGACAGCACGTCCACGCCGGGCGCGACCAGGCCCAGTTCCGGGCCGGATTGTGAGAAGGAGGCGGGAAGGCCCTGGAGGTCCACCGCCCCCACGGCGAGCACGCTGGGAAAGGCGGCCGGGTAGGGGAGGGGCGGGGAGGTCTCCGGGTCACCCGTGCCGGCATTGCCACTGGCCGCGATGGGCAGCAGGCCCGCGGACAGCGCCTCCTCGAAGGCCTGTTTCGCCAGCTCGCCGGGCTGCGCCGTCGCGAGGGACAGGGACGCGATGCGGGCTCCGCGTGCCCGGCACCACTGGAGTGCCTCGATGACGTCCGACATGCGGCCGCGCCCGTGGAGGTCCAGGACGCGGGCGATGAGCAGCGAGGCACCCGGCGCCACCCCCACCATGCCTCCGGGCTCGTATCCGGGCCACACCCTGCCGCCCGAGCCGGGCCGCGCGGCGATGAGGGCCGCCACGTGTGTGCCATGCCCCTCGCCCCAGAGGTGCTGCGTGCTGCTGTAGTCGCGAGGATCCTCATCGTCCTCGATGAAGTCCCACCCGCCCGCGTAGGCGGCCTGGAGCTCCGGGTGGCGATCATCCCAGCCACTGTCGATGACGCACACCCGGAGGCCCTCGCCCGTGGGGGCTCCACTGTCGAGGGCTCCATCCCCATTGGCATCCCACACCTGGGGCGCGTGGATCATGCGAAGGGCCTCGGTGTGCTCTCCCGTGCTTCCGCCCTCCAGGGGCAGGCCGGCGGCGTGGACCCACCCATCCGGCTCGATGGCCAGCACGTCCGGGTGGCGCGCGAGTGCCAGGCGCTCCTCGGGCCGCAGGCGTGCGGCGAGCGCGTGCAGGCGTGGCCACTCGTGACGCACGTGTCCTCCCAGGTGCTCCACCGACGCGCGGTGGCTCCGGGAGAGCCCACGGGCGCGCACCGTGGCTCCAGGCCGGAAGCGGATCAGCACCGGCTCGCGGCCATCTCGTGGCTCTTCCGCATGTGCCGCACGGACGGGTGAAGAGGTGCCCTCGCCCACGAAGGGGCAGCGCTGCGCCGGCCGTGGCATGTCGGCGGGGGGCGGCTCGGGCGGTGGAGAGGGCACTTCGCCATGGCACGCCAGCAATCCAGCGAGCCCCAACCAGGTCCTATGATTCATGTGTCTACTCCGGGTGATCGCCACATGCTGTAGCGCACCGCTAGAGTGCACGCCAATGACGAAGGGCGAGGAGGCCGCGCGTAACGAGACGGTCGCGGGGGAGTTCCAGCGGAAGCTCGACGCGTGGGCGGAGCGGTTTCGCGGACGGCCCACGGAGGAGCTTCGCGCGCTGTTGCTGCTCGCCCTCGAGCGCGAGCGCATCGTCGCGGTGGCGTACCGCGATGAGGTGATGCGCGAGCGCCTCGCGTCCGTGGCCATGCCGGAGGAGAGCCGCGCCCTCATGCGTCAAGCCCTCGCCTGGGCGTGGCGCGACGAGGAGATGCACGCCACCTACACGCGCGGGGTGTTGCTTCGGATCGGCTCCGTGCGCGTCCGGGTGGCCACGTGGTTCTCCCATGTCGCGGGCGCGCTCGCCGGCTGGGCCATCGCCGTCCGTCACCACACGTCGTTCTCTCGCGCGCCGCTCTCCACGCTCATCGCGTCCTTCGTCATGCTCCTGGGCAGGCTGGGCGGCAAGGTGCCGAGGCCCATGCGCCACAGGCTCCGACGGCTCACGCTCCGGGAGTATTGCGCGCTCCAGGTGGACGCGGAGGAGAGCGCCTCGCTCGGGTGGAAGCGGATCGCCCAGGTCGCTCCCCAGGTGCCGGAGCTCCCTCCGGACGCGAGCACGTGGTTCACGCGCATGCACTCCGACGAGGACAAGCACGCCCGAGTCTTCCGCGCGCTCATGGAGACGCTGGGCGAGGGGGATGCGGTCCTCGCGCCCACCGGCGCGCTCGTCTCCGAGGTGGGTCGCGCCGATGAGCTGTTCCTGCCGCGTGCGCTGCGCTCGGGCCCACTCCGCTCGCACCCGGTGGGCCAGGGAGGACGCGTGGTCGTCCACGCATCGCCGGCCGGTGAGTCCAAGCAGGACGCGCTCCGCCGGGCCGTGGAGGACGCTGGGCTCGCGGAGGTGGTCCGGGCCCGGGCCGAGGCGGTGGGTCGGCCGGTCTCGTCCCTCCGGGTCCTCCTGCGCGTCAGCTTCATGCTGGGCTATCACCGCGACGATCGTTCCAACATCACGGACCCGGAGCTCGTCGAGGCCCTGGCGCTGCGGCTTCGCGCGCTGGGCATCGAGGACATCGCCGTCGCCGATGCCGGGAACCTCTATGACCGGTTCTTCGACGGGCGGAGTGTCCACGAGGTCGCGCGCTATTTCGGCTTCACCTCGCCCGCGTATCGCATCGTCGATCTCGAAGCCGAGCAGGTGCCGCACGCCTACAGCCGTGGCATGGCGCAGTCGACGATCGCCCGTTCCTGGCGGGACGCGGAGCTGCGCATCGTGTTCTCCAAGGCCCGGAGCCACCCCGTCGATCTCGCGCACCTCTCCATCGCCACCATCCAGGGCGTGGGCGCCCGCTTCGACGAATTCCTCTTCGCCGAGCGGTTCGCCAGCCGCGAGACGGCGCTGCTCATGCCCCTGCTCGACTTCCCGCCGCACTTCGCGCTCATCGACGCCTTCGAGCACGCGGCGGATGGGCTGGTCGGAATCCTCGGCTGCAGACGGCCTCCCGCGCCTCGCCGCCTCTATGCGGGCGCGGACGCGCTGGCCGTGGATCTCCTCGCGACGCGCCACCTCGGGGGAGGCGAGCCCCTCCAATCCCCGCTCCTCCGGCTCGCATGCGACTGGTTCGGAGACCCACGGGGAGCCACCCGGGTCATCGGCCCCGACGAGCCCATCCCCGGGTTCCGCGCTCCCTACGAGACGGAACTGCACGCGCTCATGGGTCTGCTTTCCATCCCCGTCTGGCAGTTCGCCAGTGGCCGGGGCGCGGCGTTCCTGCCGGACATGGACACGCGGGCGTTTCCGCCGAAGTCCAGCCATGGACAGGGCCCGTTCTGGCGCCTGTACCGGGCCCTCATGCGCGCCCTGGTGGGACTTTGAGCATGCCTGGCCGCTCGCCCTCCGCGAGCCCGGCCGGAGCCCTCCTGGAGGGACGGGCAGGCGAGCCTGCCCTGGTGACAGCGCCCGCGCTCCCTGTCATTCTCGCCACTTACGCAGGGCCAAAATCGGGTAGACCCGAATCCCCCTTCGCCCGTTAATGCGGCGGGAGGGGTGAGGACAGGCATAGGGCCCTGGAAACGGGGGAGTGTTGGGACCGGAGACCTCAGACGAACGGCTGATGCTCGCCTTCCGGGCGGGGGATGCTCGTGCGTTCGAGGTGCTGGTGCGCAGGCACCGGACGCCGGTGTTCAACTTCATCCTCCGTTTCACCGGCCACCGTGCGCGGGCGGAAGACGTGCTTCAGGAGACGTGGCTGAAAGTGGTGCGCAGCGCGCCGGAGTACGAGGCGAAGGCGAAGTTCACCACCTGGGTCTACACGATTGCGAGGAACCTCTGCGTGGACAGCGCGCGCAAAGAGAGCTACCGGCAGGCGGCCTCGCTGGAGGCGCCCACCGCGGGTGCCGAGGGCGATGAGGGCCGTCCCCTGGGTGAGTCCCTCCCCGACGAGGGCGTGAGCCCCGAGCGCGGTGCCTACAACGCCCGCGTGCGGCCGTTGCTGGAGCGCGCGCTGGCCAGCCTCCCGGAGGAGCAGCGTGAGGTGTTCGTCCTGCGCGAGTACAGCGGCATCCCCTTCAAGGAGATCGCCGAGGTGACAGCGGTGTCCGAGAATACGGTGAAGAGCCGGATGCGTTATGCCCTCGAGGGCCTGCGCCGGCGCCTGGCCGAGCTCGGGGTGGACGGTGACCTGGTCGAGGACGGAAGGACGGTGGCGGGATGAAGACCCAGGGAGCCCACGCACACGAGGATCGGCTGCTGGACTTCGCCTATGACGAGCTCCCGCCGACCGAGGCCCGGTTGGTGGAGCAGCACGTGCAGGGCTGTTCCCGCTGCTCGGAGACGCTGGCGGGAATCCGGGGTGTGCGCACCACGATGTCCCGGTTGCCGCTGGAGTCCGCGCCGGATGCGGGGATGGAGTCGCTGCTGGCGTATGCGCAGCAGTCCGCGCGCCGGGCCGCCGCGGGTCCCGAGCCGGCGCCTCGCTGGTGGCGCCGCCTGCTGGCGCCCGTGTTGAGCGTGGCGGCCCTGAGCGTCTTCGGCATCGTGGTCGTCCAGGTGAATCGCGAGGTGGACCTCAGCCCCGCGCTCGTGCAGCAAAAGGAGTCTCCGCGGGAGAAGGCGCGAAGCCGCGAAGAGCCGCCGGAGATGGTCGCGGACGCCGCGGCCGTGCCCGCTCCGATGCCCCCGGAGGCCTCCACTCCAGTGCCCGCCGACATCGGCAAGGTGCGCGCGGAGATGGACGAGGAGATGCGGGCCGCGACGCCCGCCCCGCGCATGCCGACGAAGGCAGCCCCGAAGAAGGGCTTGATGCGCAACTCCCTGCGGGAGGACTGGTCCAACATGGGAGCCGGCAGTGCTGGCGGTTTCCCGGACAAGAAGCTCGCGCTGAACAGCGACGATGAGGCGAGTGGCCTCGACGTGCTTGGCAGCAAGGAGACGAAGCGCAAGCGCGACGCGATAGGTGGGACGGCCCTGCCCTCCGTGTCGTCGGCGCGGAGTGCCGAGCCCGCCGAGGAAGCGCCTGCCGAATACGCCAGTGCCTCCGAGTCCGAGGTCGTGCAGGCCGCACCGCCCGAGCCGCAACAGATGATCCGTGGCTCGGCCTCGCGTCCGGCCGCGGTGGCGCGCAAGGACGTCGTGCAGGATGACGCGTACGCGCAGCAGGCCCCTGCTGGGCGTGCCCAGGTGGCCACTGCCTCGCCGCCGCCCCCGCCTGCCGCCCCCGCGCAGTATCAGCCTTCCGCGGGTGTGGCCGGACCGGTGGCGCAGGCGGAGGGCATGAAGAGCGAGGCGGCGCAGAAGCCCGCCACGAGACTCTCTCCCTCGCCCGCGGAGCTGATGAATCAGGCGGAGGTGGCCAACCGCTCGGGAGACTGGGCGCAGGAGGTGGCCTTCCTGCGCGCGGCGCTGTCCGCCGGAGTCCGGGGCTCGCAGCGACTGGAAGTGATGTCCCGGCTGTGTGACGCGGAGTTCGCGCTGGGCCGCCGGCAGATCGCCGTCCAGGTCTGCAAGGGCGTGGTGGCGGAGGCGCCGGGTTCGAGCGCAGCTCGCACGGCGCAGCGCCGTCTGGAGAGCGAGCTCGAGTCCTCCTCGGACGAGCTCGACAGCGACCAGAAGGCCGTGACCCCCGCCAAGAAGTGAAAATCCCTCCCTCTCCCCTCGGGAGAGGGTCGGGGTGAGGGTATCCG
>DASQMW010000113.1:0-36950 GCA_035645295.1 Archangium sp. | reverse complement strand
ACGGCACCGAGGCGGGCACCTTCGTGCTGCACGACATCGCCCCCTGGCAGCTCGGTTCGAATCCCGCGGGCTTCACCGTGTTCGGGGACGCCCTCGCCTTCAGTGCGAACAACGGGCGGAGTGGGCGCGAGCCGTGGCTGATGCCGCTGTCGCTGCTCACCAACGGCACGCCCCCGAGCGTCACCTGCCCGGTGGTCCCGCCCATCGAGGCCCAGCAGTTCCTGGGCGCGCGAGTCGACTTCGAGGAGGCGACGGCCAATGACGACACCGCGCTCCCACCCGCCCTCTCCTACAGCCATGCGCCGGGCGGCTTCTTCCCGCTCGGAGACACCGAGGTGCGCGTCACCGCGCGCGACGCCGCGGGCCTCGTGGACACGTGCACCTTCACCGTGACGGTGCGGGACACCACGCCTCCGGAGCCGGTCTGCCCGGCGAACGCCACGGTGGAGGCCACGAGCGAGAGCGGCGCGATCCTCTCCTACCCGGCTCCGCAAGCCACCGACGCGGTCACCCGCGCCCCGGTCATCTCCGTGAGCCACACGTCCGGCAGTCGCTTCCCCTGGGGCAACACGACGGTGACGGTGACGGCCACCGATGCGCGGAACAACAGCAAGCAGTGCACCTTCACCGTGCGCGTGCAGGACACGACGGCCTCGGTGGTGTCGTGCCCGGCGGACCAGCTCGTCGAGGCCGAGAACGCCACCGGTGCGGACGTCACCTGGCCGCCCGCCGAGGCCTCGGACGGAGACGTCTCCCGCCCGACCATCACCTACGACCAGGTCAACGGCAGCCGCTTCGGGCTCGGCAACACGCCCGTCACGGCCACGGCGACGGATGGTGCCGGCAACACCTCGAGCTGCACCTTCCAGGTGTCCGTCCGCGACACGCAGGTGCCCTCGCTCAATTGCCCGGCCAGCCTCCAGACCGAGGCCACCGGCCCCTCGGGCGCTCCCGCGGAGTTCACCGTGACCAACGTCGTGGACACCGTCTCCACCGTCGAGCTCTCCTTCAGCCACGCCTCCGGGCACACCTTCCCGGTCGGAGAGACGCCCGTGCGCGTCCAGGCCCGGGATGCCTCGGGCAACGTGGCCGAATGCGGCTTCTCCGTCACGGTGCTCGACACCCTGCCGCCGCTGCTCACCTGCCCGCAGGACATGAACATCGCCACGGGGCCGGTGGCGGTGCAGCTGCCCCAGCCCTCCGTCACGGACCGGGTGACGGCCTCGCCCGCCATCACCTTCTCTCCGGCCAGTGGCAGCGTGTTCAAGAAGGGAGACACCTCCGTGGAGGTGACGGCCCGGGACGACGCGGGCAACGAGGCCCGGTGCACCTTCAACGTGCACATCGAGAAGTCCAGTGGCTGCTCCGCCGCTCCGGGTAGCATGGGCGCCGCCGGGTGGATGGGGTTGCTGTCGCTCCTGAGCCTCGCCGCCCGCCGCCGCTCCTCCTCCTCTTCCCGCCGCACCCAGGAAAGCACCCGATGACGCACTTCCGTACCTGCAACCTGTGCGAGGCCATGTGCGGCCTGCGCATCGAGACCTCCGAGGGCCGCGTCACCTCCATCCGGGGTGATGAGGAGGATCCCTTCAGCAAGGGCCACATCTGCCCCAAGGCCGTCGCGCTCCAGGATCTCCACGAAGACCCTGACCGGCTCCGGCAGCCTGTCCGGCGCACCGCCACGGGCTGGCAGCCCATCTCCTGGGAAGAGGCGCTCGACGAGACGGCGCGGCGGCTGCACGCCATCCAGCGCGAGCACGGCAAGGACGCGGTGGGTGTGTACGTGGGCAACCCCACCGTCCACGACCATGGCGCGATGATGTTCCTGCCGCTCTTCCTGCGGGCCCTGCGCACGAAGAACAAGTTCTCCGCGTCGTCGGTGGATCAGCTCCCCCACCATCTCGCCGCGTACCTGATGTTCGGGCACCAGTTCCTCATCCCCGTCCCGGACATCGACCACACGCGCTACATGCTCATCCTCGGGGCCAACCCGCTCGCCTCCAACGGCAGCCTGATGAGCGCGCCGGGCGTGCGCCACCGCCTCAAGGCCATCCAGCAGCGCGGGGGCCGGGTGGTGGTGGTGGACCCCCGGAAGACGGAGACGGCCCACCTCGCGGACGAGCACGTCTTCATCCGCCCCGGCACCGACGCGCTCTTCCTCTTCGCGCTCCTGCACGTCCTGCTGGAGGAGGCGGGCCCGAAGCTGGGAAGGCTCGCGGAATTCGCCGAGGGCCTGGCCACCGTGCGCGAGCTGGCGCGCGACTTCACCCCCGAGCGCGCCGCGCCCCACACCGGCGTGCCGGCGGAGACCACCCGGAGGATCGCCCGCGAGCTGTCCGCCTCGGAGGCCGCCGTCTGCTACGGCCGCGTGGGCGTCTCCACGCAGGCCTTCGGCGCGATGTGCCAGTGGCTCATCAACGTCATCAACATCGTGACGGGGAACCTGGACCGCCCGGGTGGCGCCCTCTTCACGCGCCCCGCCTTCGACATCGTAGGTGGACCCAAGGCCATGGCCATGAACCGCGGCAGCCATGGCCGCTGGCGGAGCCGGGTGCGCGGGCTGCCCGAGTTCTCGGGCGAGCTGCCCGTGGCCGCGCTCGGCGAGGAGGTGCTCACCGAGGGCCCCGGGCGCATCCGGGCGATGGTCACCTCCGCGGGCAACCCCGTCATCTCCACCCCCAACGGGCGGCAGCTCGACACGGCCTTCGCGTCGCTCGACTTCATGGTGTGCATCGACCCGTACATCAACGAGACGACGCGGCACGCGCACCTCATCCTGCCCCCCAGCTCGAAGCTGGAGCGCAGCCACTACGATCTGGCCTTCCACGCGCTGGCGGTGCGCAACACCGCGAAGTGGTCCCCGCCCCTCTTCGAGCCGGGTCCGGACACGCGCCATGACTGGGAGCTCTTCCTGGAGCTGAAGCACCGGCTGGAGACGCTGCGCGGAGAACCCCGCGTGCGCGGCGCGCTGACGTACCGGGCGCTCAAGGCGCTCGGCCCGGATGGCCTCCTGGACCTGGGGCTGCGCGCGGGCCCGTACGGCATGAAGCTCCGTCCCTTCCGCAAGGGCCTGAGCCTGGCGAGCCTCAAGGCCCAGCCCCACGGCGTGGACCTGGGGCCGCTCGAGCCGAGCATCCCCCGGCGCCTGGCCACGCGCGACCGCCGCATCCAGCTCGCCCCCGAGCCCCTGGTGGCCGATCTCCAGCGCCTGCGCCAGACCTTCCCGGAGGGCGCGGCCGCCACCGGCGACGGCTCGTTGCTGCTCATCGGACGGCGCCACCTGCGGGACAACAACTCGTGGATGCACAACGTGCCGCAGCTCGTCAAAGGCAAGCCGAGATGTACGCTGATGGTGCACCCCGAGGACGCCCGGCGGCTGGGTCTTCGGGAAGGCGAGGTGGCGGTGATATCCTCGCGCGTCGGCGAGGTGAAGGCACCGGTGAGTGTGACGGACGAGGTGATGCCGGGCGTGGTGAGCCTGCCACACGGCTACGGACACGGGCGCGAGGGCGTCCAGCTCCGGGTGGCCGGGGAGCATGCAGGGGTGAGCATCAATGACCTGACGGATGACCGCGCGTTGGATGCCATCAGCGGCAACGCCGCGTTCAGCGGAGTTCAGGTCCGCGTCAAGCCGGTAGAATCAGCACGCACGAACGAACCACAGCAGAATTCCGCAACTGGATGAGACAACACCGATGATCACCCTCTATCAAACCCCCATGGCCTGGGGCACCCCGAACCTGAGCCCCTTCTGCTTCAAACTGGAGGCTTACTTCCGGATGGTCGGCCTTGCCTATCAGGTGAAGATGGCCGAGCTCATGAAGGCGCCCAAGGGCAAGGTGCCCTACATCGAGGTCGACGGGCAGCTCATGGGCGACTCCCAGTTCATCATCGAGTACCTCAAGAGGAAGCACGGGGACACGCTCGATGCGAAGCTGACCCCGGATCAGCTGGCCATCGGCCACACCATCCGGCGCATGCTGGAGGAGTGCACCTACTGGTACATCGTCTACATGCGCTGGGTGGACGATGCGGGCTGGCGGGCCTACACGCCCATCGTGGAGACGATGGTCCCCACGGTCACCGGTGGCCCGGTGCCCCTGTCGGCGCTGCGCCAGAAGATGCTGGGGATCCTCCATGACCAGGGGACGGGCCGCCACAACATGGAGGAGGTCCAGGCGCTGGCCCGGCAGGACATCGCCGCGCTGGCCACGCTGATGGGCAACAAGCCCTACCTGCTCGGTGACTCCCCCACCTCCTTCGACGCGGTGGTCTACTCCTTCCTGGTGAGCATCATCGCCAACCCCGTGGACACGGAGTTCAAGCAGTACACCCTGTCCCAGGAGAACCTGGTCCGCTACTGCGCCCGCTTCAAGTCGCGCTTCTTCGCGAACTGGAAGCCGCCCGAGACCCAGGCCGCCTGAGCCGTCCTCCCGAAAGGCCTGGCCCGATGAGCACGGACCCTTCCGATGTCGTCAACAGTCAGGCTGGGGCCCCCGCGGAGGAGCTGTCCGCGGAGGCCCGCGAGGTCGTCGCCTACTATGACGCCCTCGCGCCGACGTACGACGCGGCCCGCTTTGGCAACTCGTACGGGGCCTATCTGGACGGACTGGAGCGCCGCGCCCTGCGCGAGTGGCTCCAGGGCCCCCGGGTGCTCGATCTCGCGTGTGGAACGGGCCGCTTCCTGGACCTGGCGAGCGAGGGGCTCGACCTCAGCGGGAAGATGGTGGAGCGGGCCCGGGAGCGCTGGCCGGGCAAGCGCATCCACCACGCTCCGGCCTGGAGCATCCCCGCCGCCGACGCCAGCTACGACAGCGTCTTCGCCCTGCACCTCTTCATGCACCTGCACCTGGGAGACTTCCGCCGGGTGCTCAACGAGTGCCGGCGGGTGCTGCGCCCGGGCGGGGTGATGGTGTTCGACTTCCCCAACGCGCTGCGCCGCCGGCTGGTGGGCTACCAGGCCACCGGCTGGCACGGAGGCACCGAGTTGATGACGTGGGATCTCCGGATGCTGGGTGGAGGGCACTGGCGCCTCAGCGCGTCGCGGGGCCTCGCGCTGGCGCCCATCCACCGCCTGCCGCACGTGGCCCGCCGGGCCTTCATGGCCGCGGAGGTGCTGCTGGGCCGCACGCCGCTGAAGCACCTCGCTTCGTATCAACTGGTGAAGCTTGAGAAGGTGGACTGACCTCCTCCGCCCGCTCGTCCCGGTGTCCGCCCGGGTGTGGGTGGCCGCCTCCCGGCGCACGGTGCGCGATCTCCGCTCGGGGGCGCGGAGGATGATGGCCACCGGCTCGGAGCAGTCCCGGGCCGAGGCGCGGGAGTGGCCGGCGTACGTGAGCCTCTCGCAACCGCTCGGCCAGTCGGCGCACGTGGAAAGCAAGAAGCACAACCTCGCCCTGGCCATCCGAGAGCTGCGGGACGTGCGCGTGGGGCCGGAGGAGCTCTTCTCCTTCTGGCACCTGGTGGGTCAACCCACGAAGCGCCGGGGCTTCGTGCCCGGACGCAACCTCGTGCAAGGCCGGCTCGAGGTGAGCGTGGGAGGCGGGCTGTGTCAGCTCTCGGGGCTGACGTACCTGCTGGCCCTGCACAGTGGCCTCTGGGTGACGGAGCGGCACGCCCACTCGGTGGACATCTACACGGAGCAGACGCGCTTCGCCCCCCTGGGCGCGGATGCCACGGTGGCCTACGGCTACAAGGATCTGCGCTTCCGCAACCTCCTCCCCTTCCCCATCGCCCTGCGGTTCGAGCTGGGCGCGGACACGCTCACCGGCTCGGTGTGCGCCCCCCTGCCGCTGGAGCCCTGCACCGTCGAGTTCTCCCTCGAGGAGCAAGCGGACGGCCGCCAGGTGACGACGTGGGTGCGGCGCCCTGGCGCCACGGAGCCGGACTGCCTCGGCATCTCGCGCTACGGCAAGTCGGTCCAGGTGGCCCGGCGCTGAAGCTCGGCTCCTGCTTCCCGTGCACGCTCTTCATGGAGGCCACGGGCTTCCCGCCCTCCTCGACGCACATTGGGCGAGGCGAGTCCTGGTCGCCCCTGTTTCCGGACGGCAGCACGAACTCGCAGCAGGTGTGCTGGGGCAAGTGCAACGCGGAGTGGCATCAATTCTGCCAGACCGTCCTCGAGAAGGGCATCGCCTGCCTGCAGAAGAACAAGGCCTCGGGCATGAATCCACGATGAAAAGGAGAAGGCCCGGTGCGGAACGATCCACACCGGGCCTTCTCTCTTCGTCTCAACGCCTGGAGTCAGTACTCAAGGATGGGTGTGGGTCAGGCTGTAGAACGTGGCCTGCACATAATCAGACGCCGTGCCGGTGTTGTTCTGATTATAGACCCCGGCTTTGAAATACATGCCCAGGTCGTTGTATCCGGACTCCAGGGTGAAGGTCGCGGTGACGGTCGCACGGCCTTGCGGCGTGACCTTGACCGTCATCGTCTGTCCAACGACCTTGATCTCGTAGCTCCAGGTCTCACCGAGCAGCACCCCGTTCGCGGGGTTCAGGTTGTTCGGGTCTCCGATGATGGGATGGTAGCTGTTGCTGTTGGAGGGCGTGTCGTGGGCGAAGTAGATCGCGCCCCGCGTGTCGGAAGGACGCTTGTGGAAGTACAGCCGGATGGGCTCGCTGTCCGGACCATGGATCTGGCCCACGATCACCCGGCCGATCTTCGCGCTGTCTCCGGTGGTGGAGACACGATCCACCGTGAGGGTGGCCCTGAGCGTTCCATCAACGCCGCCCGCGGCGGACCTGGCGGCCGACGAGGAAGTCGACATCACCCAATTGTTGCCGGCGGCGCTCGCGCTTCCACTCGGGGCGAGCATCTCGCGCAGCTCCGTCCGGGAGTAGCTGGAGTTGGTGGTCGTGTCCGCGAGGTTGGGGCAGCGGAAGACCATGCCTCCCGTCACGGGGTCCGTGTAGAACGTGTTCTCCAGCTCGTAACCGCTGCTCAGCGTGGCCGCGCTGACTTCGCTGGCATCTGGAAGGGTGATCTTCCAGTGGGACAGATCGAAGTTGCCACTTGGCGGCGCGGACGGGTCGAGACCTCCGGCACCAATCGTATACGTCCCCCCTCCGACCGGGCTGGGGGTAAGCCCACTCAGGTACGCGATCGCCTTCAACGTGGTCGTCGTGCTGATCGTGATCGGGCCGCTGTAGAGCGTACCGGTGGTGGAGGTGGGGGTGCTGCCATTGGTGGTGTACCGGATCGAAGCTCCAGAGGTGGCGGAGCTGATGGAGACGGTCTGCGCCCCGGTATAGGTACCGGGAGCGGGGCTGAACGTGGGCGTCGCCACCTGCTGGCCGCCCGAGCTGGTCAACCCCCAGAGTTCGACCTCGGAGATGCTGTTCCAGCCGTTGCCGGAGCTGTTGCCGTGCCCCACGATCCGGACATAGCGGGCATTGGTATCGGCGACGTCATAGGTCTCGACGTTGGTCGTCGTGCCACTGCTGACAGCGCGGTTGATCAGCGTCGTCCACGGGCCGCTCGAGGAGCCACTCGCGAGCACGTCGAAGGTCGTCGTGCGCGTATTGCCCTGGTACCAGGCGATCTTGATGAGCTGCACGTTCTGCGTGGTGCCGAGATCGAAGGTGATGAACGCCCCATCGCCCTGCCCTGCCCAGCGGGTGGAGAGATCGCCATCGACCGCGTTGGCTGGGACGGCGTTGTTCGTCACGTCGTAGGTGCTGGCCGTCACCGCCGAGCCGGAGACGGGCAATTGACTGCCCGTGCTCGTCGACCCTCCCGCTCCCCAGAGCTCGACCTCGGAGATGCTGTTCCAGCCATTGCCGGAGCTGTTGCCGTGCCCCACGATCCGGATGTAGCGGGCGTTGGTGTCGGCGAAATCGGAAGTCTCGAAGCTGGTGGTCGTGCCACTGCTGACACCGCGGTTGATCAACGTCGTCCACGGACCACTCAAGGAGCCACTGGCGAGCACGTCGAAGGTCGTCGTGCGCGTATTGCCCTGGTACCAGGCGATCTTGATGAACTGCACGTTCCGCGTGGTGCCGAGATCGAAGGTGATGAACGCCCCATCGCCCTGCCCTGCCCAGCGGGTGGAGAGATCGCCATCGACCGCGTGGGCCGGGACGGCGTTGTTCGTCACGTCGTAGGTGCTGGCCGTCACCGCCGAGCCCGGCACGGTGAATTTCGTGGCCGTCTGCGCGGAGACTTCGGCTGCCACGAAGAGTGAGAGAACGAGGGTAGGAAGGAAGTGTTTGAGGTTCATGGAAGGTCGAGCCCTCGGGGGGGAAGACACACTCCCGGCCCAATCAGCTGCGGGAGGAGCAGATGCCCCCACGCCCGTAGCACATCCCAATACCCGTTAAAACAGGATTCAAAGGGAACCTGAGAATCCAGGGATGATGGTCAGCTAGCGGACCATTGCCCAGGGACGTCAAAAGCCCCGAGCGTGCGACGGGCGCAGTTGCCGTCCCCCACGCGGGAGGACATCAAAAACAGGCAGGTATTCCCAAGCCAGCGGAAGTAAGTTCTTTCAGGGGTGCTCTTGCAGCAATGGAGGGGGCACCTTCCGGCCACGCGGCGTGCCGACTGGTCCGACCATCGGACCAGTTGCTCCCCATCGCGACCGGAACCTCCCCCCTGACAGGACTTACCCCTCCTGGCTTAGTTGATGGGATAGGAGTGGACGAAGAGGAAGACAAGCATGCCCTGGAAGAGGGCGCAGCCGAGCACCATGGGTCCGCGCAGCGCGGGGTGACGGCTGAGCCAGGTGCCCAGCGGGAGGAAGGCAGGCCACACCGCGGCGCTGTAGCGGCCCAGGCCCATCAGGCCCACCGTCCACAACACGAGCATGAGGGGAATGGCGAAGAGGGCCAGCGTCCACCAGCGCCGGTGCCAGACGAGCAGCAAGGCCCCCAGGCCCGGAATGAACGAGACCCCCACGTAGAGGCTGACCTCCGGGGCGAACTCCCCTTGCAGCCAGTGCCCCAGCCCCGCCCAGGCGCCGGACCACCCCTCCGCGCGGACCTTCCACCAGAGCTGGGGATCTCCGAACGTCCTCCACAGGTAGAAGAAGTAGAGCGAGGTGAGCAGCGGGGGCAGCAGCAGCGCGAGCAGGTCCCGGTGCCACAGCGCCCGCACGCCGCCGCCTCGCGAGCGCAACTGCTGGATGAACAAGGCCAGGCCCGCCACGAGTGACAGATGGCGCGCCAGCCCGGCCAGGCCCAGGGTGAGCCCGGCACCCCAGTGCCTTCCCCTTAGGCTCAGCGCCACCGCGAGCGCGGTGAGGAACACCATTCCGGACTCGGGGTAGCCTGCGGAGTGAAAGAAGGCGAAGGGATAGGCCGTGAAGAGTAACAACGAGGTGCGCGCCGCGTCCTCGCCCTCGAGCGCCCGGAAGAGGCGGTGAAGCACGATGAGCGCCAGCAGTCCGGCGGCGTTCGCCACCACCACCAGCGACACCTCGGTGCTCAGGCCCGTGACGGCCCGCACGAGCCGTCCAAACAGGGGCAGGAGCGGAAAGAAGTTGGTGGCCTGGGGCCGGACGTAGCCCTGCCGGGCGATCTCCGCGTACCAGCCGCAATCCCACCGGCAGAAGGCTTCCAGGCCCACGGACCCGGCCTGCCGGAACGGAGCACGGTGGAGCCGGCCATCCAGCGCGAGCGACACACGAGCGATCAGCAGGAGCGCCAGGCGGCTGAAGAGGAAGAGTCCAACGGGAAAGGCGATCTGGGCGCCCAGCTGGCGCAGCCGGGACCACACGTCCGTGGGGGGCGAGGCGTTTCCAGAGAGGGGAACATCGGCGGACATGCACCCCACTTTCGCACCGTTCGCGCCGCCGCGCCGACTCGAAACGCGTGTCACTGGGGGCACCCCGGTCACGAGGTGCCCCTGGAAGCGGCGTTTCAGCGCGCCGGCGGCGGCGTGGCGAGCAACTGCTGCTCCCACGTGAAGCTGGTGCCGACGACACCCATGTGCTCGACGAGCAGCCGGGCCAGGGCGGGCACGGTGGCCTCACGGGCCCAGTCGCGCTGGAGCTCCGAGGCCATGACCGTCCAGGTGATGGGTACGGCACCGGCCTGAACCATCCGCTGGATCGCCATCTCGTGCGCCTCGAGGGTCACGCCACCGGAGGCGTCGGTCACGATGTAGACCTCATAGCCCTCGCCGAGCGCCTGGATGGCCGGCATCGCGAGGCAGATCTCGGTCCACAGCGCGGCCATGACGATCTTCTTCCGGCCGGTTTTCTTCACCCAATCGACGACGCGGGTGTCCTCCCACGTGTTGATGAAGGTGCGGTTGATGGGCTTCTGCTCGGGGAAGACGTCCTGCAGCTGCTTGATGATGTAGCCGCCGCGCTCCTCGACCACGGTGGTCAGCAGCGTGGGCACGCCGAACATCTTCGCGCCCCTGGCCAGGCCCACGACGTTGTTGATGATCGTCTGGGTGTCGTGGCTGCGCAGACCGGCGAACTGGAAGGGCTGATGGTCGATCAGCAGCAGCACACAATTGTCAGGCGTGAGCAGGGCACCAAGACCGGCTTTCGGGTTACGCGTGTCGCTCAAGAGGATCTCCAAAGACAACAAATGATGGCGGCAGCACGGAATTCACGCGCTGACGGACGCCATCCTGTGTCCTGGACTTCACTTGCAGTAGAGGGCAGTCCGTATTAGCACTTTAAACAAGATGTTTAAAACGGTGCCGTCCGGTGGCCGGTGCCCTCGTGAGCCATGGAAACCCTCATCACACTGGAGTCGTTCGTGCGCAGTGCCCAGGCGTCGAGCTTCTCGGCGGCCGCGCGACGGCTGGGATTGACGCCCGCGGCCGTCAGTCAGAACGTCGCGCGGCTCGAAGCCAATCTGGGCGTGCGCCTGTTTCAACGCAGCACGCGCAAGCTGACCTTGACGGAATCGGGCGAGCGATTCCTGCGCGAAATCAGTGGCAACCTCGATGGGCTCCAGACGGCCATCGCCCATGTGTCGGCGTCCGCGGGAGAACCGGCTGGAACGCTGAAGGTCAGCATGGCGCCCGCATTCGGGCTCGAATACCTCGTGCCCCTGCTGCAGGAATTCCTCGCACGTCATCCCCATGTCGTACCGGATCTGCACTTCGAGAACCGGCAGGTCGACTTGATCGCCGAGGGCTTCGACGCGGCGATCGGGGGTGGATTCGAGCTGCCCTCGGGTCTGGCCGCCCGTGAGCTGGCCAGGGCACATGTGATCGCGGTGGCCGCACCGTCCTACCTCGCGAAGACCTCGGTGCCCAAGGAGCCCGCGGACCTCCAACACCACGACGGCATCCTGCTGCGCTCACCGGTGAACGGACGCATCCGCACCTGGCCGTTGCGCAACCGCTCCGGCGAGCACGTGTCCATCGAGATGCGGCCGCGCATGTTCCTCAATGCGCCCGAGGCGATCTCCCACTGCGCCGCGATGGGATTGGGCATTGCCTTCGTCGCGACGCTGAATGCACTGCCCTATCTGCGCAACGGTACCCTGGTGCGAGTCTTGCCGGACTGGCACGCGGATATCGGCCCGATCTCGCTCTATTACGCCGGACACAAGCAATTGCCCGCGAAGACCCGCGTGTTCGTGAACTTCGTCATCGACGAGTTCCGGCGCCAGAACCTCGCGAAGATGTTCTCGGCGGCCTGATAGGCCTCGGCGATGACAAGGAAAAGGCCCGGTGCGGAGGAATCCACACCGGGCCTTCTTCTCTTTTCACGAACTCAAGAAACCGCGGCTAGCAGCCGGTCTCGACCGCGCCGATGTCCGGGGCCCCACCGCAGAAGGGCAGGCCCACGTTGGCGCCCTGGTCCACCGCCACCTGGTCCGGTCCGAAAGCCGGCGGCGCCGCGCCCGCGTTGCCCGTGGTGGAGGTGCTGTCACCCGCCGCCTGCTGGAAGCCCACGAGATCCACCGCCTGCCCATTGGCCTTGAACTGCGCACCCGCCGGGAACAGGTTGTGCCCCATCTTCAGGCCCGGCCGCTGGCCGCCGATGCTCACCGCCACCGCCGACTCCGCGATGAGGTTGTTCTCCACCTGGAGGTTGCTCGTGGCGCCGCCCGTGCCATGACCGAGGATCAGCGCCGTGTCCGCGCGCGTCACCGTGTTGTTCACCAGCACCGTGCCCTCCGAGTTCTCCAGCCGGATGGCCGTCCCCTCGCCACCACCCTGCTTGGTGATGTCGTGGATGCGGTTGCGCCGCACCACCACATTCTTCGGCACCGGCCCCTCGTGGTTGCCTCCCACCGAGATGCCCTTGCCCGAGTCGTAGACCTCGTTGTCCTCGATGACCACGTCGCGTGCCGAGTAGTGCACCACCACCGCGTCACCCTTCGCCGTGGAGCTCGGCTTGAAGCCGTGCATCTTGTTGCGGCGGATGGTGACGTTGTAGCAGGTCTTGATGTCCACCGCGTTCTCGCGGTTGGAGTAGAAGTGGTTGTTCTCGATGAGCAGCCCATCCGCGGGCGGCAGCGAGCTGAAGCCCTCGGGCCCCAGGCACTGCACCGAGTCACCCGAATTGTCGTGGATGTCGTTGTTGCGCACCGTGATGTCGCGCGACGTCGGCTGCACTATCACGCCGTGCGAGTCCAGGTTGCCCGAGTTCTTCACGAAGTCGTGGATGTGGTTGTTCTCGATGACCGCGCCCGTCGCGCTGTCATACGTGGTGACCGCGGCACCGAGCGTGCCGTGGTGCAGCTCCGAGTTGGCCAGCGTCGAGCCCTTCACGTTCCCCTGGAAGGTCACCGCGTAGACGGGCCGCCGCTGCGCGTCCAGCTCGAAGCCATCGACAATCCAGTACGGCCGCCGCAGTTGCACGAGCGCGCCGGAGCCGGAGCCCGGAACGATGCGCGGCTTGCCCTCGCCCTGGAGGGTGATGGGGGCTCCCTCGGAACCCGCCTTGGCGTTGTCGCCGATGATGACCCGCTCGGCGTAGGTGCCCGCGAGCACGCGGACCACTTCGCCCGGGCTGGCCACGGAGATGGCCTTGGCGATGGAGCGGAACGGCTGGGCCGCGCTCCCGTCACCGGAGTCGTTCCCGGAAGCGCTCACCACCCACTCCCGGGTGAAGCGCGACGCGGCGGGTGCGGACTGGGGCTCGACAAGAGCCGGCTGAGGCGAAGGCTCGGCGATGGGCGAGTGCCCCTCGTGCGAAGGCAGGTTCGCCACGGGCGTATTCGCCACGGGCTGCGCGCCGATGGGCGCGGGCTCGCCCGGCCGGGCAACGACCGAGGGCGCATTGAGACGTGGAGCATTGTCCGGCATGCCGGGCTGCCCGTCGGAAACGGTTCCCCCGTTCCCGCCACAGGCCCACAGGCCCAGGCCCAGCGAGCAGGCGGCCAGGAGAGCCGCTGGAGTCTTCCTCATCTTGCTTGCTTGGATTTTCATGAGCAGGTGGAACCCCTGTGCCGGGTCCCCGTATTCGCCACCCTTCCTTCTTGCCTGCCTGGACTCCAAACAGGAGGTGGCGGCGAGCGCCGTCCACAGGTACCGTCGGGGGGCTTTGCTCAAAGCCGTTCTTCCACTCCTCGCGTTCCTCCTCGTCACCTGCGCCGCGCCGCGCCGGCCCGTGCCGTCTCCGTCCACGGAGGCGCTGCGCTCCGAGTCCGCGGCCAGTCCGCGCCCCGCCGCTCCGGTCCTCAGGGAGAAGAAGCCCTCGGCCCCGGTCCTGGAGGCGCCGCCCCCTGGCGAGCTGCCCGCGCCAGACACCCTCAAGCGCCTGGACTTCCGGGGCGGGGAGCCGCAAGTCCCCATCGGGTTGATGCAGGGCCGCCGCGAGGTGCGCTTCTCTCCCAAGGGACGGATGCGGCTGCGCTTCGGCGGCGAGGCGGAGCGGATGCTGGAGGCCCCCACGGGCTCGGTCTGGACGGTGCGCGTCACCGACGGCACGCCCGCGGAGCTGTCCGCGCGCATCCAGCTCGAGGAGCTTCCCTTCGCGGACAAGGACGGGCTCGCCGAGGTGCAGGCGCGCTGGCAGGCCCGGGGCGTCGCGGTGCGCGCGCACGTGCTCGGCGTGCTCTATGGCATCGCCGGGAAGGTCATCGACAACCGGCGCTACCTGCTGCTGCTCGACGAGGAGCTCACCCCCACGCGGGCCACGGAGCGGCAGGCGGAGCTGCTGCGCCAGTTCGGCGTGCGCACCACCCTCTTCGAGGAGGTCCGCGCGCCCTCGCGTGCCATCCTCGAGCTGCGGGACGAGGCGGGCAACGTGGTGGGGCTCGCGCAGGACAGCCTGAACGCGGAGACGTTGGACGGCGCCGGCTTCGACGTACGGCAGGTGGAGCATGACGTCGGCTACGACAACCACGGCTTCGAGGACCGGAGCTTCCGCGGCACGCTGCAGCTCTCGGTGGATCGCCACGGGACGTTGGCGGTGGTCAACGTGGTGAAGCTCGAGGAGCTGCTCATGGGGCTGGTGCCCTCGGAGATCTACGCCCGGGCGCACCCGGAGGCCCTCAAGGCGCAGGCGGTGACGGCGCGCGGCGAGGTGCTGGCGAAGGTGGGCATCAAGCACCTGGCCGATCCCTACCTCCTGTGCTCCGAGCAGCACTGCGCGGTGTACCGGGGCCGCACGGGCGAGGCGGCCAGCACGAGCGCGGCGGTGGAGGCCACGCGGGGCCAGGGGCTCTTCTCCTCGGACGGCAAGCTGGTGGACTCGGTGTATAGCGCCATGTGCGGCGGCCACACGGAGGACAACGACGTCGTCTGGGGCGGTCCCCCCAACCCGAGCCTGCGCGGCAGGCCGGATCTGATCGGCCCGGCGCACGGGCTGCCCACGCCCGGAGCGCTGGCGGAGTACCTGCAGACGGAGCTGCCCGCCGCCTGCCGTCTCTCCTCCTTCGCGCGGGCGGGCAAGTACCGCTGGGAGAAGCGCTTCACGCTGGAGCAGGTGAACGCGCTCACCACCCACCTCGCGGTGGGCCCGGTGCACGCGTTGAGCCTGGGCGAGCGGGGCGTGTCCGGCCGGGCCCGTACCCTCACCGTGGCGGGCGAGCGGGGCGTCACCCAGGTCCGGGGCGAGCTGAACATCCGCCGGCTCTTCGGGATGCTGAATAGCTCCATGGCCCTGGTGGAGGAGGAGCGGGATGGCGCGGGCCACCTCACCGGTTGGCGCTTCCGGGGCGGTGGCTGGGGCCACGGGGTGGGCATGTGCCAGACGGGCGCCATCGGCCGGGCGGAGGCCGGGCAGCGCTACCAGGACATCCTCCGTTTCTACTTCAACGGTGCCGAGGTCGCACCCATCTATTAACCATCCAAGTTGTCCCCCCCCAAACGTCTCGGGAGTACGGAGCGCGCCCGGGGGTTATCATCACCACGCGTGTCGACGGGTCCTTCGGTTCCAGAGCAGGCTTACAAGCGGCGGCGCAGGCGGGAACGGCCCGCCCGCTACCTCATTGCCCTCGTCCTGGCACTGCTGGCGCACGGAGCCTTGGTGGGCCTGCTGTCGTTGATGGCCTACATCCAGCTCAACCTTCCGCCCGAGCCCAAGCCCCCCAAGCCGGCGAGCGCCGTGGTCATGCGCCCCCTGAGTGCCCAGGAGTGGGCGAAGAACCGCGGGCCCCAGCCGCCCAACGCCCAGGTGTCCCCGCCCGGCCAGCCAAAGAAGCCCGAGAAGAAGCCCGAGGAAAAACCCAAGGGTCAGGTGGTGGACGTGGCTCCGGGCAACCAACAGGAAGCGCCGGACGCCAAGTACCTCGCCGAGCACAACAACAAGGTGGAGAAGGAGACGCGCGCGAAGGAGCAGACGCCCTTCTACCGCAACGCCATGCCGCAGACGACGGCGCGCGAGTCCCGGGAGGGCTCGGGCTCCAGCGACGAGACGGCTCCGCGCATCGCCGGCAACAACGGCACGGGCGTGGACGAGCGGCCCATGAAGGAGGGCGGCAAGAAGTCCGCCTTCGAGCTGCCCGAGGCCAAGAAGAAGCAGGAGATCGCCCTCAAGCAGGACCCCAACGCCTCGGGCCCGGGCATGGAGGTCAACAACCGCAACGAGAGCGACGAGCTCGCCGGCAACTCCAAGCGGCTGCGCATCCAGCAGGGCTCCGAGGCGGATGAAGAGGGCTCCAGCGGCCGCATGGGCTCTCCGGGGCTGGCCAAGCTGATGCCCTCGCAGGCGGTGATGGATCAGATCATCGGCGGGGCGCCCAATGATCACCTCAAGGACGCGGAGGAGGGAGACGGCACCTACCTCAACACCCGCGAGTGGAAGTACGCCAGCTTCTTCAACCGGGTGAAGCAGAGCGTGGGCACGCAGTGGGATCCCAACTCGGCGCTGATGCGGAGGGATCCCACGGGGCAGACCTACAGCGGCAAGGATCGCTACACCCTGGTCAACGTCACCCTGGACGAGAACGGACGGGTGGCGAACATCACCATCGAGAAGAGCTGCGGGCTGGAGTTCCTGGACCTGGCGGCCGTCGAGTCCTTCAAGAAGGCCCAGCCCTTCCCCAATCCGCCGCCGGGCCTGCTGGAGGACGACTCCAAGGTGCGCTTCAAGTTCGGCTTCTTCATGGAGATGGGCGGCGGCCCCCGGATGAGGCTCTTCCGTCAGCCCAATTGATTGCCCGGACGCCGGGGAGGCTCGCGTACGGGCTGCGTTGGAACTAGGGTGCGCCGCGTGGACGCCTCCTCCCTGATCGCGCGCAACCAGAAGGTGCGCAACGTGCTCGCCGCCATTCTCCTGGCCAACTGGGCCGTGGCGGTGGCCAAGGTCATCATCGGCTGGATGAGCAACTCGTCCGCGGTGACCGCGGACGGCGTGCACTCCTTCATCGACGGAGGCTCCAACGTGCTCGGACTGGTGGCCATGTCCGTGGCCTCCCAGCCCGCGGACGAGGACCACCCCTACGGCCACGGCAAGTTCGAGGCGCTGGCCTCGCTGGGCATCGGGGCGATGATCGGCATCGCCATGCTGGAGCTGGGGCGCATGGCGTTCGACTCGCTGCTGCACGACCGCCACCCCACGGTGACGCCGCTCATGGCAGGGGTGATGGTGGGCACGCTGCTGGTCAACCTGGCCGTCACCACCATCGAGCGCAAGCAGGGCGAGAAGCTGCAGAGTCCGCTGCTGCTGGCGGACGCGCGGCACACGCTGTCGGACGTGGGCGTGACGCTGGCGGTGCTGGGCTCCATGGGGCTGGTGTGGCTGGGCTTCCCGAAGGCGGACGGCTTCGTCACGCTGGGGGTGCTGGTGGTGGTCGCCCGGGTGGCGTGGGGCATCGTCAAGCAGGCGGTGGGCATCCTCTCGGACACAGCGCGGTTGGATCCGCTGAAGGTGAAGCAGCTCACCCTCCAGGTGCCGGGCGTGCGCTCGTGCCGCGACGTGCGCAGCCGGGGCATGGAGGGGACGGTGTACGTGGACCTGAAGATCGAGGTGGATCCGCAGCTCACCACCGCGCAGGCCCACGAGTTGGCCGACGCCGTGGAGGCCCGGCTGCAGGCGGAGTTCCCCGAGGTGGTGGACGTGGTGGTGCACGTCGAGCCAGCGCGGCTCCCCTCCTCCCGGACCCACCTCTCCACCCGGTGAGCCCCGGGTGGCACCGCCCGCCCGCCCGCTCCGCTGGCATCCCTCGGAGGCCCGTCACAACGCCCCCTCCCGGACCCTACCGATACATGAACATCGGCACGAACCTCGAACTCGCCATCTATTTCACGACCTTCGCGCTCATCGGTGCCAGCTACCTGTTGTCGGGCAAGAAGGAGCTCCGGGCCGCCGCGGCGCAGCAACGCCAGTACGACGCCGAGCTCGAAACGCTCGTGCGCCCCATGCTCCTCTTCGCTATGAAAGCGCCCGTGGCGCACTGCTGAGTCCGGTGCCCCTGGGAAACGTTGGAGTGAGGCTGGGCCGCGTTTGCACGGCTCTCGGTGCTCCAGCTACCGTGCGCGCGAGTCCCCGCTTTGTCCTCTCCGGCCCCCTCCCTCCCACTCCGCTGGCATCTCGTCCGGCTCGCGGTCGGCACGCTCCTGCCCGCCGTCGTCTTCGCCGCGGTCGTGGTCTTCCAGCTGGCGCGCCTGGAGCGCAAGGACGCCGAACGGCGTGTGATCCGTTCGGCGCGCTCGCTCGCGACGGCCTTCGAGCGGGAGATGTCCGGCTCCATCCGGACGCTCCAGGCCCTGGCCGAGTCCGCCAATCTGGATCGAGGCGAGCTGGAGGCCTTCCTCTCGGAGTGCGAGCGGGTGCGCCGCACGCAGCCCGCCTGGAAGCATGTGCTGCTGATCTCCCCGGACGGACGGCTGCTGCTCAACACCTCGTATCCCTGGGGGGCCCCGCTCCCGCCGCTCGCCGAGGAGGAGAGCTTCGCGCGCGTCGTCGAGACGCACCAACCCACCATCGGGGGCATCGCTACCGGCAAGGGCCCGCGGCGGGCGTTCGCCTTTCCCGTCCGGGTGCCGGTGATGCGCGACGGCGTGCTCCGGTACGTGCTCACGGCCGTCATCACGCCGGAGTCCCTCACGGAGGTGGTCGCCAGCCCGTCGTCCGGGAGCGAGGAGTGGACGCGCACGCTGGTCGACCCGCGGGGGATGGTGGCGGCCCGCACCCGAGACCCCGTGCGCTTCGTCGGCCAGCGGGCGACCCCCTCGTTCCAGGAGAACACCCGCGCTTCGCTCGAGGGCGTGTACTCCGACGTGTCGATGGATGGTGCTCCGGTCTACGTGGCGTTCAGCCGGAGCCAGCCATCGGATTGGACCGCGGCGATCGTCAGCCCCCGGCGGATCCTGGATGCGCCCGTGACCGATTCGATGCTCACCGCCGGATGGCTCGGGCTCGTGCTGCTGTGCGCGAGCGCGGGCGGCGCCTGGGTCTTCTCCCGGCGGCTCGAGCGGTCCATCACCCAGGCCTCGGACGCGGCGGCCGCGCTCGCGCGGGGAGCCCTTCCCCACATGGAGCTGTCCAGCGTGCGTGAGCTCGCGCAACTGGGCGAGGCGCTGGAACGCTCCGGACTGCTGCTGCGGGAGCGGGAGCGCGAGCGGGACGCGAACCTCGCCACCGCGGAGACGGCACGTGCCCAAGCCGTCGAGGCCACCCGGGCCAAGGACATGTTCCTCGCCATGCTCGGGCACGAGCTGCGCAACCCGCTCGCGCCGATCGCCACCTCGATGGAGGTGCTCCGCAGGCGGGGCCTCGCGCAGACGCCCGAGCACGAGGTCATCTCACGGCACCTCCGGCACGTCGTCCGCCTCGTGGATGACCTGCTCGACATGGCCCGGCTCGCTCGCGGACAATTGTCGCTCCGCCACGAACCGCTCGAGCTCTCCGCCGTGACCGCCCGGGCCGTGGAGGCCGCGGCCCCGCTCATCAGGCAGCGGCATCACGTGCTCGAGACCCACGTGCCCTCCTCGGGCCTTCCGGTGCTGGCGGATGCCGACCGGCTGACGCAGGTGGTCGCCAACCTGCTCACGAACTCGGCGAAGTACACGCCCCCTGGCGGGCGCATCCAGCTTCGGGCCAGAGAGCAGGATGGCGGCATCGCGCTCATCGTCGAGGACGATGGCCAGGGGTTGTCGCCGGAACTCGTCCCCCGGCTCTTCGAGCCCTTCATCCAGGGGGCTCGCACGATTGATCGAAGTGAAGGGGGTCTGGGCATCGGCCTGGCGCTCGTGCGGAGTCTCGTCGAGGCGCATGGCGGCCGGGTCGAGGCACACAGCGATGGGCCTGGCCTGGGCAGCCGCTTCACGGTCTGGCTGCCGAGGCACACGGGCGCCGAGGCGCCGCTCCCCCAGGAGACACGGCAGGAGCCCGTCGTACCCGGAGCCATGGCGGGGCCCGGGAACCTCGTCCGCGTGCTCGTGGTGGATGACAACGTCGACGCCGCCGGCACCCTGGCCGAGCTGCTGACCCTGAGCGGGTACGCGGTGGCCGTGGCGCACGATTGTCAGGAGGCGTTGAACCGGGCCGACGAGTTCCGTCCGGATGTGGCACTCCTCGACATCGGCCTGCCCGTGGTGGATGGCTATGGCGTCGCCGAGCGCATCCGCGAGCGGCTGGGAGAGTCGAGCCCCGTCTTCGCCGCGCTCACGGGCTACAGCCTGGACGTGGACCGCGCACGCAGCCAGGCGGCGGGCTTCCGCCACCACTTCGTGAAGCCCCTCGACATCAACGAGCTGCTGGCCTTCGTCGAATCGCAGAGACCGGTGCGGCATGGGGCCGCGTAACCGCATTCACCCTGGTTTCGCGGTCCGTCCACGCTCGGCCTTGCCTTCATCGACCTGGCCATTCGCGAGGATCACCCAGCGGTAGTCATCGTCGCAGGTCCGGCATGCCCCGAACCAGGTGCCCTCCCGGATGACGGTGCGCTTGCGCTCTACCAATTGAGCCCAGGTGAGATCGCGCACGTGCCCGAGCTGCCCCTCCCCGCGCACGTCGTTCACACACGGCAACAGCGCTCCTTCCACCGTGATGAAAGTCACGGCGCCGAAGATGCCGCAGCCCTGGCATCCACTCGCTGGCCGGTGCGATGTGATGGAGCCCCCTCGCGTGTGGAGCCGCCGGTAGAAGAAGTCGAAGCCGAGCGCCGTGGCCCAGCTCCGAACCCCCTCCCGGCAGTGGGCATTGTCGGGCGTCTCCACGAAGTTCACCCGGACGCGGAGATGCTCCGGTCGATTCGCCGCGAGCTGCTCGAGGTTCTCCCGGACCTGTTCGGGCCTCGCGCCGCGTGTGACGATGGGAGCGAGCTCCCGGGCGTCCAGGCCATGAACGCTCACCTGGAACTGCGCCACCCCCGCGGCGATCAGCCTTCGCTGCCGGTCCGGCGTCAGGCGGATGCCGTTGGTGATCACACAGGGAAAGAGGCCTCGCGCCGAGAGCGCTTCGACGAAGTGCTCCAATCGCGGATGCAGCAGCGCGTCGCCGAGCCCGCTGATCATCACCACGGCATCTCCAGGCAGGAACGTCAGGATCTCCTGGAAGGTGGTCTCCGACATCAAGCCCTTCGGGCGTGCCATCTCCTCTCGCGGGCAGAACGAACAGACGATGTTGCAGGCCGAGGCAACCTCGATATCGAACAAGGGGACCTGCTCGAGCAGTGCGAGATTCGCCGCACGCCGCCGCTCCTCGGGCCAGCCCTGCACGGCCGTGACGACGGCCTCGGTCCGCTCAGCGTCCATGGCGTCTCCCCGTGAGGTCGAACTGCCTCATCCGTCCACTCCAGCGCACCGGCGAGACGGCCCCTTCGCCGTGCCGCTTCCGCCACACGGGAGACAGGAAGTTCTCGCGGTCGTAGGGCACGGACGCGTGCTCCTCGGACTTCTGGCAGTTCATCCCACATCCATCGCAGTTCCACTCCAACCGGCCCACGGCGAATCCTCGCCGGATCCGCCGGTAGAGCGGTCCGTTCCAGATAGCGGTGAAGGGCTCGTTCAGGATGTTGCCCGCCGTATCGCCCCCGTGGGAGTGACAGGGCAACACCGCCCCATCCACGTCGATCCAGGTCTCGTGCCAGGGAAGGTGGCAGGCCGTGGCCTCCAGCGCGGCCGCATCCAGCGCGGCTTCGGGCTCGGCGCATTCCAGGGCGATTCCCAAGCGCTCTCCCTCCCGGACGGCTTCCTCCAGGACGGGAGGCCACACGGAGAGATCGTTCATCAGGGACTCGGCATCCAGCGCCTCCGTGAACGAGAAGAGGTGGTAGGCCTTCACCCGGTGGACTCCGAGCTCCGCGGCGAGGCGCACCAGCGCGGGCAACTCCTGGTAATTCGAGCGCATGAGCGTCATCTGCAAGGAGATGGACGGGCGTGCGGGTGCGTCGCGCAGGGTTTCCACCAGGCGGCGGACATTGGAGCAGACGGCGTCGAAGCTCGCGCCACGACGGAGCCGCTCGAAGGTGCCGCGGCTCGCGCCGTCGAAGGACACCTTCACGTCGCGGGCGATGGGATGCAACCAGGCGATGCGCTCGGGCGTGAGCAGCGTGCCGTTGGTCGTGAGATCCAACAGCACCCCGTGGCGCTCCATCTCCCCACACAGCCTGGAGAAGAGCGGCCAGGTGAGCGGCTCCCCCAGGTTGGTCGGGTGGAGCTCCACCAGGGTCGGGAACAACTCGGCCACCACGCGCTCCAGCACCTGCTCGTCCATCCGCGGCTTCTTGTGCGCACGCGGAATCTGGCAATGAGGGCAGTCGAGGTTGCAGACATCGGTGGTCTGGAGGGTCAGCTTGGCCGGCAGGGCATCCAGCACCTCCGCGTGGGCCCGGTGGGCCTCGTCCCCGCGCCGCAGGTTGTCCAGCTTCCGCGCGTGGAGCGGGTGGCGGGGGTCCAGCTTGTCAGGGGCGATGTAGGGATCCATCGATGACCACTCCATCGAGTCCGAGACGGTGTGCACAGGCCAGCGCATCCCCTGGCCGATGCACGATGGGCTCCCCCGGACCGTTGAAAGAGGTGTTGATGAGACCGGCGATTCCGTGCCGCCGCCACAGTCGCGTGAGCAGGGCACACAGAAACGTCTGCTCGTGATCATCCTCCCGGATGACCTGGGCCCGCAGGGAGCCGTCGGCATGCAGGACCCCGGAGAACCGTGCTTCCCACCCGGGCCGCAGCCGCCATGAGCCCAGCATGAACGGGGCGAGGTGACTTCGCGCCACCTCCGGGCCGAAGGCCTGTTCGGCGACCTCCCGCAGGAGCACGGGGGCTACCGGCCGGTACCACTCGCGCCGCTTGAGGGTCTCACTGACACGCCGTCGGAGCTCGGCCCGATCCGGCCGGGCCAGGATGCTCCGATGCCCGAGAGCGCGCGGACCGATCTCGGCCGCGCCATTGCAGACGCCGATGACCGACCCCGCGGCCAGCAGTTCCACGACCGTGTCCACCGCGTCGAGGGGTGTTTCACCCGGGCCCACTCCCGTGCGTCCGAGGAAGGGGCCGTGGATTCCCACCTCGCCGCGCTCGAGGAACTCCACCCAGGCCGCCGCGCCCAACGCGAGCCCGGTGTCATTGGTACAGGGTGGAACGTGCACCCCCTGGAATACGCCCGCGGCCTCGAGGCGGGCGTTGGTGGGGATGTTCAGCGCCGCGCCTCCCGCGTAGTAGAGATGCCGGGCACCGGTGCGCCGCTGCCAGTCGAGCAACTCCGCGCTGATGCTCTCCTCGAAGTGGTGCTGGAGCGTCGCGCAGAGATCCCGGCAGAGCTCCTCGTGTGGATCGAAGGAGGACCAGCGAGTGCCGAACCTCCGGTTGACGAGGTCGAGCAGCATCGCCGGATCCCCGGGTCCCTCGAGAAAGAAGCGGTGCTCCTCCAACCAGGCGAGCAATGAAGGCGCGGGGGTGCCGTGACCCGCGTAGCCCATCAACTTTCCAGGAATGGAGAGGTGCTCGTGACTCCCGAAGCCGAGGATGGCCCGCACCAGGGGATTGACGTTGAAGTTGTTCACCGGCGCCTTCAGCCGCTCCCAGGAGGACTCCAGCAGCCGGGCCTCGTGTCCATCCCACCACCAGAAGGAGCATGCGGAGTCCGAGGCGCCACCGTCGATGTGCGCCAGCAGGCTCTGGGGCTCGAAACGCCCGACGAAGGGGA
Source organism: Archangium sp. (assembly GCA_035645295.1). Taxonomy (GTDB): domain Bacteria; phylum Myxococcota; class Myxococcia; order Myxococcales; family Myxococcaceae; genus Archangium. Next base: position 13,495 of record DASQMW010000113.1, on the reverse strand, counting down.
GCAGGCTGGCGATGTGGGCGAACTCATGGCAGAGCGCCCAACCCGTCGCGGTGTGTGGCCGGAGGCCGTCTGGATACCACCGTACCCTGGCCGGCACCGGCCGTGCGTCGATGCCGACCGCCGCGGTGGGTTCGAGCCGGAAGTTGCCATCCAACGTCTGGAAACCATCGCCGACGAAGGCGTTGACCGAGACGAAGCGGACCGGCTCGTCCCCAATGCCCACCGCCTCGAGCAGCTCGTGCAGGTACTGGCCGAGCCGGTTGTCGTGCTTGCGCTGGGTCCACCGCTCCAGCGCCATCACCGTCTCCACACGCCCCTGCCGCATCACCGCGAGGCCATGGTCATGCGTGTAGGTGGGCGCCGTGCCATGCGTGGTATCGCGAATCCCATAGAGTCCGACAGTCACCATGACGCCACCTCCTTGTGCTCTCCGCGCCAGATGCAGAACAGGCCGCCGCCGCTCCGCTGGAGGGCGAAGCCATCGAGCGGCATCAGCCAGGCGCCCGTGAACTGCTCGCCAGTCAGGGGGGCGAGGGCGGGCATCAGCACGGAGTCATGACTGACACACACGCCACTGCCCCTCCCCGCGTCGAGGCGCGCGAGGGCCGCCGACAGCAGCATCCGGGTCCCCTCCCCTGCCGCTCGGATGAAGGGCCAGTGCCGTCCGGAGAGCTGCGCGCGGACGACCCCTTCTGTGCCCAGCTCGGCGAACAGGCGCGCGCCCTCGTTCCGGTCCATCACCCAGGGGCCGGGCGAGCCCAGCCGGGTGTCCACCTCCACGTGGCTCGTTCCTGGCCGCGCCACGAGCACCTCCGCCGTGCGCCGGCACCGGAGGAAGGGGCTGATGGCTGCCCAGGACAGCCGCGTGCCAAGCCGGTGTCCGAGCTCCAGCGCCGCCTCGTGGCCAGAAGGAGTGAGGTCCACGTCCGCGTAGGGATCCTCGGAAGGAAGGGGCGCCCGCTCCGCGTGGCGCAGGAACAGGACGAAGGGTGTGGAGGGGTCCACGGACGCGAGCGTGCGGACGAGCCCCTCGGGCAGGAGGCTCATGACTCCTTCCCCAGCTGCTCGAGGCCCCAGAAGGTGAGCAGCTCGATGCGCTTGTCGGTGGGGAGCGGCTCGATGGGGCCGCAGGCCCGTGCCGTCATGACGATTTTCGCGTAGTGCTCCAGGCCCTCGACCCGCAGGAAGGCATTCCAGATGGAGTCGGCCCAGGCCACCACGCCATGGCGAGGAAGGATCGCCCAGTTGTAGTGCTCCATGTACGGGCGCAGCACCTCCGGGCTCTGCTCCGAGGAGATCCGGGCGTACTCCGTGGTGGGAACGGGCGCGACGCTCACATAGGTCTTGTGCAGATCGACGCCCGCCAGCGAGGCCGCCACGGCATAGGGCGAGTGGACATGGATGACACAGCGGCAGTCCGGGCGGGTGCGGTGCAACTCGACGTGCAGGCGGTACTCGGACGTCGGACGGCGGTCGCCTCGGAGCAGGGTTCCATCCGGCCGGGTGACGACGAACTCCTCGGGGCGGATGAAGCCGTTGTGCGAGCCGCTCGGCGTCATCAGCAGGGAGCCATCCTCGAGCCGGTAGGAGAGATTGCCGTCGATGGAGACGTTGTAGCCACGCTCGTAGATCAGGTGGGCGACGCGGGTGAGCTCCTGGCGGATGCGCCATTCCGGGTCGGACTGCTCCGGATGGAAGCGGCCTTCACGGTCGAGCTGCCCATGAGCGCCGTCCACCGTGCAGGCCAGGGCCCGCCCATCGACGAACGGGAGAATCCACTGAAAACGGAGACCGTGGGCGGGAAGCTCATGCCCGAGGGGATCGATGAGGATGGCGCTCCCATCGAAGCGGTGGGCGACGGCGAACCCTTCCTGGAAGGTACTGACCGCGCGGTAGCGGGAAGCATAGGCGGGTTGTCCGGTTCCATCGACATGGGCCCAGGTTCCATCCGGCATCCGTGCGGGACGCGGCTCTGGCTCAGGCAGCGGCATGCAACACCTCCGTCAGTTGGCGGGACAGCGTGTGAACCTCCGGGCGCTGCTTCGGGTCGACCGCGAGCGCGGCACGAAGGATGGATGCGAGCCGGGGCTCGAGACCGCCAAGGTCCGGGGAGGCACGCGCGGTGAGGAACGCGGCACGGACCGCGTCCCATCCTCCCGTGGCCCGGGCAGCGCTCACCCCGATGCGGAAGGGCGTCGTGCCACGAATCAGGTAGGCGAGCAGCGCGGCCGAGGCGTACACATCGGCGGTGGCATCGAGCGTCGTGAAGTCCCGCAGCTGCTCGGGAGGAACGAATTCCCACCGGCCCCAGTTGACCTCCCCGCGCCAGGTGCCGTCCGGGCCGAGCCGGATGGCATGGGCGAAATCGAGCACGGTCACGCCGGGTGCTCCACCGGTCTCGGCGACGAGCACGTTCTCCGGATGGAGATCCGTATGCACGAAGCCGACCTCGTTGAGGCGCGCACAGACCTCCAGAACGGCGAGAATCACTGCGATGGCCTGGGGCACCGGCAGGGGCTCGCACCGGTTCCTCCCACCAAGGCTGCGGCCAGGACGGTGCTCCAGGAAGAGCCAATCGCCCCCCTCCACGCCCACGCGCCCTCGCACGCCTGGGACATGGGGCTGCCCGGCGAGCAGACGGAGCACCTCATGCTCCCGATCGTGGCTCGCACGAGTCGTCTTGGCGACGACGAGCCGTCCCCCCGCCTCTCGCGCCGTCCGCACCGTCCCCCAGGCGGTCCGCGCAAGCACGGTGGACTCATCGATGATGAAGTCCCCGAGCCGCAACGGAGTTACCGGGACGAGCTGGGCTGGCGCACGAAGGAGTTCCACCGTCGTTCCGTCTTCGTTGATCACCTCGAGCGCGCCGTCGAGCCGCTGGACACGCGCCTGCCCGTTGTAGAAGGGCTCCACCATGGCGAAGCGGTGCCGATAGATGGGGCGCCCTCCCTCATCGACGTGCATCCAGCCCGCCTCGTCGCGGGCCCGTGCGAAGCCCTTGTGGAACACGTCGAGGTCGAGGAACCAACGCGCATGGACGAGGTGGCCCGCCGCATCGATATGCGTCGAGCGTCCGTCGGAGCCCTGCACGACGGCGAGGCCATCCCGGAAGTCGCCAGCATAGCGCCACCGCTCCGGGTAGGCCGGGCGTCCCCCCCGGTCGAGGTGGCGGTAGAAGCCCTCGCCGTCACGTACCGTGCAGAAACCGCCCTGGTAGTTGCCACACCAGGCGTAGCGCTCTGGATACAGCGATTCCCCATCCGGGCGGATGTGGTGCCAGCCCTCCTCCGAGATGACGGCGGCGCGATCCTCGTAGAAACCGAAGGTCCGCCTGAAACGCCGGGTGTAGGCCGGCTTTCCCGAGAGCTGGATATGCCATGCCTCGGTGCCCCGCCGGACAGGAGCGAGGCCGGGAGCATGGAACTTGAGCACCTCATCGAAGCGCTCGTCGTAGAGTGGCTGGCCGTCCATCACATGGTGGGAGTGGCCGGCCGCGACGATGGCGCACCTCCAGTCCTTCATACCGCCTCCACGGGCTTGCGCATGTTGCAGCCGAGGCACAGGTGGCGGTTGCGGTAGGTCTTGACCAGCCGCTGGTACTCCTGGCCGTTCCAGATCTCCATGAGCCCCTGGCCGTTGAGGTTCCCGTACTCACCGAGCGTCCGGCGCTGGGCATCGGGGGCGCAGCAAGGATTGAACCGGCCTTCCGCACTCACCCAAGCCTCCTGGCCGAGGAACGGACACGGGCCGCCCGGAGCCAGGTCCTCCCGCGCGGTGTCCTCCAGCAGGAAGATGTTCTCCAGCAGCAGGGGCTTGCCATGGGGGAGCAGCCTCTCGGCGGCGGCCGCGCGGGCCGCGAGCACGGCCTCGTTCCATCTGCGGAGCGCCCCCGGATCCCGGCGCATCGAGAGCGATTGGATTTCCTCGAAGTGCGCCCACAGGTGATGCCCCTTCACCCGGTCCACGCCCAGCTCGAGGGCAAGCCGGACGATGTCGGCCAGTTCCCCCACGTTGGTTTCGAGGAAGGTGAGCTGGAACGTGACGCGGCAGCGGTTGCCGCCCGCGCGCGCATGGGCGTCACGCACCTCGATGAAGGTACGGACGTTGTCGAGCACCTTCTCCCAGCGCGCCCCCACCATGATGCGCTCCTGCGTCTCCTTCGTGGCGCCATTCCAGGAGATCTTCACGTCCGAGGTCACCGGAACGATGCGCTCGGCCCACTGGCGCGCGCCGCGCCGGGGGAAGGTGCCATTGGTGGTGAGGTTGAGCTTCACTCCGTTCGCCTGGCACAGCTCGAGGATCTCATCGAAGTGCTCGTAGAGCAGCGGCTCGCCCATGGTGGAGGGGATGACCTCCCGAAGCCCGTTCGCGGCGGACTCCGCGATGACCCGCCGCACCAGTTCGATGGGCATCACCCGGTGCGGTCTGCCCGCCGCCTTCCGTTCGGCCTGCAGCTTGCTGAAGGGCGAGTGCTCCTCGCACATGATGCAGTGCAGGTTGCAGGTGTCCGGGTTCGTATCGAGGGTGATCCGCCAGGGACCGGGTAGCGGCGTGAGCCGCGCGGAACTCCGCTGGGTAAGCACTTGCGTGTACAACCGCTCGATGGCCTCGGCGTGCTCGTGGATGCCGGGGATGTCTCCAGAGCTGGAGGGGAGATAGCCGCGCGCGCCAAGCTCCCGGGCCAGCAGGGGCTCGTCGACGAAGCGTTGCATCTGCCCGGCCAGCGCCGCCGGATTGCGGTGCTCGAAGAGCAGGCCGTTGAGCTCGTGCTGGACGTACTCGGCCATGCCGCCCACGTTGGCGGTGATGACCGGAACCCGGGCCTGTTGGGCTTCGTGGATGACCAGTGGTGAGTTCTCCGCCCAGACGGACGGCACGACGATGGCGTCCACCCGGTCGAACACGTCCCGGACGATGTCCTGGTTGCGGTACTCTGGCAGCCACTCGACACGCTGGGCCGCGTCCCCCGGGAGCCGCCGGGCCATCTCCTTGAGGGCCTCCGTGTCCTGGCCGCGCGGGCGCCCCCAGATGCGCAGCCGCGCCTCCCCCTTCAGCCGGCCAAAGGCCTCGAGCAGGTGATGGATGCCCTTGGCGGGGATGTGCGTCCCGATATAACCAAAGGTGAAGGGCTCGCCGGGCCGCCGGCTCCGCGACCCGAGGCGTTCGCGGTCGAAGCCGTAGTCCTGGTACAGGAGCTTGCGCTCGGGCAACCCGAACTCATCCCTGTACCGGCGGTAGAGGTACTGGGAGGGCGCGATGAACAGGTCGACGAGCTCGGCCATTTCACGCAGATGCTGCATCCGCCGCGCGACCCAACTGCTCCAATAAGCGATGTCTTCTTCCCGCTCGCCGGGAGCGCCGGAGAAATAGCGGGCGTAGCACCGCTGGGCGCACTTGCGGTCTTCCTGTCCGTCACAAGCGGCCCAGAGGTCGCTCGGGTCCTCCGGGTGCATCTGCATGAACTGTCCGCGAGGGCACATCACCCAATAGTCATGGAGCGTGTAGACGATGGGGAGCTCGCGGCTCGCGGCTTCGGCCACCAGCGAGGTCGACAGGTGGTTGAGATGGCCGATGTGGACCACGTCGGGGCGGATGCGATCGAGCACCTCCGCGAAGCGCTGATCCACCCCCACGTGGCGGTAGCGGTCCCGGCTCCGAGGCATGTTGACGACGTGGAGCGTCACACGTGGATCATCGCGATCCACTTCCCGGCGGAGCGCGTAGTCGGGTGCGAAGGAGTCATCCTCTCGCGTGAAGACGTGGACCTCGTGCCGCTCGGCGAGCGCGTGGCAGAGCGTCTGGGTGTAGACCTCGGAGCCCGCGTTGTACCGCATGGGATAGCCGTGGATGACCTGCAGAACTTTCATGTCCCCCTCCAGCGCGAAGCTCATCACAGATCGTCAATCCGTAGCAGCCCTCCTGGAGAGGTGGAGTGTTGGCTTGACTACGCGAACCACTCCCAGTCCTCGGCGTCCGCCGGGAAGGGGCGCCACCGGCGCGAGGCGAGTACCTCGGCCCGCCAGGCCTCGAGTCCTCCCTTGCAAGGGCTGCCCTCCGCTGCTCAGGCGCAACCGGTAGTCCGGCGCGGCCTCGACGTGCAGGGATGGAGGGTGGCGCCAGAGGCCCTCGCAGGGGACGTCCAGCAGCAGGCCGGGGCCCACCAGCGGCAGTCCCCAGTCCTCCGTGTCATCGACGCTGAAGGCCACGCTCGGGTGCATCTCCTGCTCCTCGACTCCCGGGTTGTCGCGGGCACGTGGGTGGGCGAGGCTCGCCACCATACCGGAGGTGTTGATTGCACGTGCCGTCCACCCGCGCGCTCGTCACCGCGCTGCTCGTCCTGCTGTCCGCTTGTGCCACCTCGCGCCCCGCCTCCCAGGCGGACGCCACCGCGCTCTCCCCTGCCCAGCGCTCCCTGCGCCGCATCGTCGATGCGCACTTCGAGGAGCAGTTCCGCCGCTTTCCCCAGGCCGCCACCTCCCGGGGCCTGCATACCTATGATGACCAGTTGGCCGGCTTCACCGCCGCGGAGCAGCTGGCCTGGGCCGCCTTCCTCGAGCAGGAGCTCGCCACCCTGCCCCAACAGGTGGATCGCACCCAGCTCCCCCTGCTCGACCAGGCCGACTACGACATCTTCGAGTCCAACCTGAAGGCCCGCATCCTGGACATCAAGGAGGTGCGCGCCTGGGAGCGCAACCCCAACACCTACCTGAGCCTCGCCTCCAGCTCCGTCTACTCGCTCATCAACCGGGACTTCGCGCCGCTCGAGCAGCGGATGCGCTCGGCGGTGGCTCGCATGGCGCGGCTGCCCGAGGTGTTCGCCGAGGGCAAGGCGACGCTGAAGAACCCGCCCCGGCTGTGGACGGAGATCGCCCTGCAGCAGGCGGCGGGCACGCGCTCGCTCTTCTCCGGCACCCTGCCCCAGGCCTTCGCGACGGTGAAGGACGCGGCCCTCCAGGAGGCTTTCGCTCGGGAGCAGGCGAAGGTGCTGGCGGCGCTGGAGGACTACGTGCGCTTCCTGCGCGAGAACCTGCTGCCGCGCTCCCATGGAGACTTCGCCATCGGCGAGTCCATCTACCGCCGGAAGCTCTCCTACGAGGAGGGCGTCACCGAGGACATCGACAGCCTGCTGACGTGGGGGCGCGCGGAGCTCAAGCGCACGCAGGACGAGTTCCACGAGGTGGCGCGCCGGCTCGACGCCACGAAGGCGCCCATGGACGTGTACCGGGAGCTGGGCAAGGAGCACCCCACTCCGGCGGAGCTGGTGCCCACCACGCGGGCGACGCTGGAAACCATCCGCCAGTTCCTGGTGGATCGGCACATCATCACCATCCCGAGCGAGGTGCGGGCCCAGGTGGCGGAGACGCCGAGCTTCAACCGGGCGCTCTCCTTCGCGAGCATGAGCACGCCGGGCCCCTACGAGACGCGCGCCACCGAGGCCTACTACTACGTCACGCCGCCGGACCCGTCCTGGAACGCCGAGCAGACCGAGCAGCACATGAGCTTCTACAACCGGTATGCGCTGGAGATCGTCTCCATCCACGAGGCCTACCCGGGCCACTACGTGCAGTTCCTGTGGACCAACAAGGTGGACTCGAAGGTGCGGCGGCTGATGGGCAGCGGCTCCTTCAGTGAGGGCTGGGGCCTGTACACCGAGCAGATGATGCTGGAGGCCGGTTACGGCGGCACGGGGGTGGAGGCGGACAAGCTGAAGCTGAACCAGCTGGCGCTCTACCTGCAGCGGCTGGCGCGCTACATGGTGGGCCTGTCGCTGCACACGCGCGGCATGACGTACGAGCAGGCGGTGCGCTTCTTCGAGGAGGAGGCGTACATGACGCGGACCAACGCCGAGCGGGAGGCACGCCGGGGCACGAGCGATCCCACCTACCTGGTGTACGCGCTGGGCAAGAAGATGCTGCTGGAGCTGCGCGAGGAGGCGAAGGGGCGCTGGGGCAAGGACTTCAGCCTGCAACGCTTCCACGATGCCGTCGTCTCCTATGGCTACCCGCCCGTGCCCGTGGTGCGCCGGTTGATGTTCGGCGGGGACTGAGGGCCGGGCAGTGACGGCGCGGGTGCGCTGGCGGTGGCCCGGAGGCGGATGCGCGCCTCCGGACCACGCTCCACTCCCTGCCCGCGCATCAGTGTGCCGGTGCCGCAGCTCGGGCCCTGCTGCCATTCATGGCGTGTTGATCCACACCTGCACGGGGCTGGAGGTGGCGAGGTTCGTGCCGTCGGAAGCACGCGCGGTGAGCTGGTAGCTGCCGCCTGGGTATTTCCGGGTGGAGAAGACGGTCTCGAACGGTGCCACGGTATCGGAGCCCAGGCTATTGCCATCCAGGAAGAAGGTGACGCTCTGCACCTGGCGGTCATCGCTCGCGGAGACCGAGACGAAGACGTAGTCCGAGAAGCTCGCACCCGAAGTGGGCGAGGTAATCGAGACGATGGGAGGCGAGTAGTCATTGTCCACCGTCACTTGGATGGGGGTGGACGTGGAGGACAGCCCCGCCGTGTCATACGCCACCGCGGTGAGGGTGTACGCGCCGTTGGCCACCGTGCGCGTGTCCCAGCCGAGCTGCCCCGAGGCGCCCAGGGTGCCCAGCAGGGTGGAACCGGCGTAGAGCTCCACGCGGGCCACGTCGTAGTCGTCCATGGCGGACGCGGTGAGCACCTGGTTGTTGCGGAGCACCGCGCCCCCGGTGGGCGCGACGAGGCTCACGGTGGGCGGGGTGGTGTCCGGCTCGGAGCCCACGGCGAAGACGAGGTCGTCGTGGTCCGCATACGAGGCCGTGGTGTTGCACGAGGCCGGGCTCCCTCCGTAGCGCAGGACGCCGCGCAGCGCCTGCAGGCCTCCGGCGGGCAGCACGTAGCTGGCGGTGAGGTTGTGCCGGCCGGTGGAGGCGAAGCTCACGGTGGTGAGGTACGCCCAGTTCGGGGAGGCGGCATCCGTGGCGGAATAGAGGTCCAGCCGCTCGCCGCCCAGGGTGGCCCAGACGATGGCCTGCACGCGCACCCGCTTGCCGGCCTGGAAGGTGCCAGAGGTGGTGGAGACGATCAGCCGGTCCAGCGAGGGCGCGGCCTGGGTGCCTCCGGGAAAGATGTCCGGGCAGCTCGAGGCCAGGGTGTTGGGCTGGTGGGTCTCGCCAGCGCCCGGGCCCGTGCCCCACAGCAGCCCGCCCGAGTCACAGCCCGTCTCCAGCGTGGTGCACGCGGGAGCCCCGAGCGCCTCATCATAGGAGGCCAGCCCTGGCGTGGCGGAGGTGACATGCACCGGCGTGCTCTCGGCCATGTTCCCCGAGGTGTCGAAGGCCTTCGCGCTGAACACCAGGGGTCCGTTGCCGCCGGACCAGGTCTTCCAGGCGGCCTCGTAGGGGGCGGTGGTGTCCGAGCCGATGAGCTGCGTGCCCGTGTAGAACTCCACCCGGGCGATGGCCGTATCGTCGGTGGCGCTCGCCTGGAGGATCACCGTGCCGGTCACGATGGCGCCTTCCACGGGCGAGGTGAGGGACACCTCGGGCGGAGTGAGGTCGTTGTCCACGGTGAGGCTGTCCACCAGCGCCAGTTCCGGCGATGCCAGTTCCGGTGGTTGTCCGGAGGCCTGACCACAGCTGATGGACAGCAACGCACTGAGTGCGAGGGTGCGTCTGGGATTGATGCGCATGAAGACGTTCCGGAGGGGGTGGAGGAGAAGGCGATGAATTGACTGCCCGCCCACCCGCTTATTCACTTCCGGCGGCGCGCGGCCACCGCGGCCAACAGCATCACCCCTGCCCAGAGACCCACCCCCGGAGCACTCCCACAGCCGCAGCCCACCGCCAGCACCAGGGGCGGGAGCACATCCGGCACCTCGTTTCCAGCGCTGCCCTCCCCCACTCCGGCGTCGGGTTCCATTCCCGCGTCGGGCGTGCCTGCGTCCACCTCCGGGTCCACGACCGTGAAGCCCACGGGCGCGGAGGAAAGGCTGTTCACGCCGAGGGACTCCGTGGAGGCGCGCAACTCGTGGGGGCCGGGTGAGAGGGTCCCGAGGACGTCGTAGGAGAAGCGGCTGTCGGCCCCCGTCTTGAGCTGTGTCAGCAACACACCATCCAGGAAGAGAAGAACCTGCTGATCGCCCGCGTGGGCCCTGCCCTCGATGTGGAGCCCCGGTCCCACCTGGGTGGCGCCGTCCACCGGCAGCGTCAGCACGGGCGAGGGGGGCATGTTGAAGGGAATGGAGAGGAGCTGCTCGGAACCGAGGGCCGGGCCACTGTTCACACTGTCGGGGCCGGCCCCATGCGTGCCGCCGTCCGTCGCCATCCGGCCCGGAGCCCCGGCGAGCACCGAGCGCGAACACGTGATGACCTCTCCCTGGAGGAACACCACGCCCCCTCCCCCTCCACCGCCCGGTGCGAGCGGAAAGGACGTCTCGCTGTTGTTTCCGCCCGCGCCGCCAGGAGCCACCACCGTGCCACACTCCAACTCCTCGACGCTCCGGATGGAGATGGCCCCACCCGCCCCTCCACCGCCCGCGCCATCGTCCCCGGGTGTCGGTGGCGGTGTGGCACCGGCCGCGCTGAAGCGCCCCAAGCCTCGCACCTCCCTGGCGCGCAGGAGCATCAACCCGCCTCCGGCCCCACCTCCCGTTCCATCATCGTCGTTGCCCTCCCCCGCCCCACCCCCGCCGCCAAAGACGACGTGATGATAGGGCAGGTACACCAGGGGGGCCCCACCCAGTCCACCCACGTCCTGCTCACCATCGACGGGCGCGGAGCGGCCCCCCTGGCCTCCGAGCCCCGCGTGCCCGCCGCCGCCGCCGCCCGAGTTGTGGCAGATACCTCCTCCACCGCCGTTGGCCAGGTTGCCGCGCCCGGACGCCGTGCCGAAGCGGCCGGCCACCAGGCCCTCTCCTTTGTAGGCGCCACCACTGGCCACCGGCTCATCGAGGCCCGTGCACCCGTTGAGGTTCGCGTGCGAGAGGAAGGCACCGCCGCGGAAGCCCGCGCCGTCCACGGTGATGAGGCCGTCGTTGCGCAGGCGTCCGGTGGCCATCACCGCGAGGATGCCGCCCACACTCCCGTCCCAGGGCGCGGCCCGCAGCGTGGCCCCCGAGCGCACCTCCAGATCGGTGTACTCAGGCACCCACACCACCTGCGACAGGTTGCCCGCATGGCCATAGAGCAGGGGCGCGGTGAGGCGAATCACGCCCGGGGACACCGAAGCCACCCGCGCGTACTCGATGCGGCCCACCAGGCCGCTCCCCAGGTTGATGGGCCTCTGGTTTCCGGAGTCCGGCGCGGCGAGGCCCGTGGACTGGTGGACGAGCACCAGGTCTCCCGCGGCGAAGCCCGTGGAGTCCGCGACCGTCAGGACGCTCGTGCCCGCGGCGGCCTCGGCGGTGAGGCGCGCGTAGCGGTTGACGATGTGGATCCCCGGCTCGAAGCGCCGGGAGCTCTCCTTCCCCGTTCCCAGGCCAAAAGTGTCCGGTTCGGCCCGGCCGTTACCGGCCACGAAAAGCACGAGCAGGAGGAAAAATATCCGCATGGCCTGGGATGCTACCTGAAACCACCTGTTCCGAAGCAGGCAGCCCTCCTGGCGCGTGTGACATCCGGGCACGCCACCCCATGACTCCGGGTCAATTCGTCAGGACACCGCTCGCCCGCACGGGAGGCGCCAGAGGGAGCGGCCGCGGCCATACTGCTTGAATCGTCCTCCTTGCTAAAGGGAGGGGACGAACCAGGTCTGGCCGTACGCCCTCCTGATCTTGAGAGGCTGGCAGGACGAGATCGTCTGCCGCCCCGCCAACGGCTGACGCGGCCCCTCCACGAATACGAAGGGCCCGGAACCGGCTGCCGGTCCCGGGCCCCTCGCCCCTTCACCCGATTATTGACTCACTTGCAGAGCGGGCTGCCCTCGGTGGTGCCCTCGGGGCACCCCTGGCCGACGCAGTACTTCACGCCGCTGTCCACCACCGTGCGGCCGGACTGGTCGTGCGGCACGAGCACGCGGCAGGTGGCCTCGGTGGAGAGGCCCGCGTCGTTGGTGATGGCGTAGTGGATGGTGTAGACGCGGCCATCCCCCGTGCCCTCGCGCTCCGAGCGGATCTGCACGAAGGACTTGCCCACGATGACGGACATGTCCTGGCAGGTGCGGCCGTCACCGTTGCCATTGGCATCCTCCACCTCGTCCGAGGTGACGCGGAGCACATGGCCGTACGTGTCCAACGGCAGGGTGTTGCCACACGAGTCCGTCGCGGGCTGCGCGCACTCGGACAGCGAGATGGTGACGAACTTGTGGTTGGGCGGCCACACCTGCACGCCCTTGTCGGCGCCAGCGACAGGCGCGCCGTCGTTGCAGTAGCCGCACTCGTCGTCGCCACCGCCACCTCCGTTGTCATCATCGGCGTCAGCGTGGCCGCCGTTGCCGTTGCTGTCGTGGCCACCACCGAAGCCACCGAAGAAGGAGCTGACCTTCTGGCTCAGGAGGTTCTTGCCGCCGTCATCGCCATCCTGGTCACCGCCACCGTTGCCGTGGCCATCGCCGTCATCGCTGTCGCCGTCGTCGTCGGTGTCACCACCACCGCTGCCGCCGCCAGTGCCGCCGACGACCACCGAGAAGCCGCACGAGGACACGTTGCCGAAGGCATCCTGGGTGGAGCAGGTAACGGCCGTCTCGCCCACCGGGAAGGTGGAGCCCGAGGGATGCGAGCAGTTGACCGCCACCTCGCCGCAGTTGTCGGTGGCCGAGGTCGCGAAGTTGACCCGAGTGCCGCTCGGGGCACAGGCCCTGATCACGATCGGAGCGGCCGGGCAGTTGAGCACCGGAGGCGTGGTGTCACCGGTCACCGTCACGTTGAAGCCGCAGGAGGCCGTGTTGCCAGAGCCGTCCGTGGCGGAGCAGGAGACGGCCGTCTCGCCCACCGGGAAGGTGGAGCCCGAGGCGTACGAGCACGACAGGGTCGCCGGGCTGCACGAGTCGGTAGCCGAGGCGGCGAAGGTGGCCGGGGCACCAGCGGGAGAGCACGTCTCGAGCACCTGCGAGGCCGGGCAGCTGACGGCGGGCTTCGCGGTGTCCACCACGGTGACGTTGCCCACGCACTGGTCGCTGGCCTCACCGTCCGAGGCCGTCAGCGTGACGGGGTGCGTGCCCAGAGGCAACGAGGTGTAAGGCACCTCGGAGATGGAAAGCGGCGACGGCCCGTTGTCCGGGTCGTAGCTGCCGTTGTTCACGCTCGCGCTGCCCATGCAGTAGACGTCCGCATTGACGGTGACGTCGCGGCACAGGGCGACCGGCGGCAGGTTGGCCGGAGTCGTCACCGTGCACGACAGGTTGCCCATGGCGGAGGAGCTGTTGTTGCCCTCGTTGCACTCCGGAAGGGAGCCCTTGCCCGTACCGTCGTCATCCACCACGGCCCACACCTCGGAGGCGCCGTAGGCCGTGGACGCCACGGAGATGGTGGCGATGGAGGAGCCCCCCACCGGCAGCGCGTCCGGCACGCTCGCCACGCCCAGCAGCGTGCCGCCCG
>DASQMW010000112.1:0-1742 GCA_035645295.1 Archangium sp. | reverse complement strand
CACCGTGTCCCTCAACGGCCGCGGCTGGCGCGCCCAGGCCCTCCACGGCGGCATGGATCAGGCCCAGCGTGACCGCGTCCTCAAGCAGTTCAAGACGCACGCGGTGGAGCTGCTGATCGCCACCGACGTGGCCGCGCGCGGTCTGGACATCGAGAAGCTCTCCCACGTCGTCAACTACGACGTGCCCAACGCCCCCGAGGCGTACGTGCACCGCATCGGCCGCACGGGCCGCGCCGGACGCGAGGGCGTGGCCATCACCCTCGCCGAGCCGCGCGAGCACCGGCTGCTGCGCAACATCGAGAAGCTCACCGGCCAGCGGATTGAGATCGCCACCGTGCCCACCGTGGCGGACCTGCGCGCCCGCCGCCTCGAGCTGGTGCGCGCCTCCCTGCGCGAGGCCCTCGTGGCCGGCGAGCTCGACTCCTACCGCACCGTGGTGGAGAGCCTCGCCTCCGAGTTCGACCTGGTGGATGTGGCCGCCGCCGCGGTGAAGCTCATCCACGACGCGCAGGTGGAGGGCCAGGACGAGGCCGATGAGGAGATCCCCACGCAAGCCCCGCCCTCGGAGAAGGGCCCCCGTCCGGGCAAGAACGCCCGCGCCGCGGCGCGCCCAGGGATGGGCGAGCGGCCGGGGCCCAGGGCGCCCCGAGGGGACAAGCAGCGCGCGGGCCCCTCGCCGGAGTTCGACATGGCGCGGCTGTTCATCGGCGTGGGCCGCCAGGCGGGCGTCCGGCCCGCGGACCTCGTGGGCGCCATCGCTGGCGAGGCGGGCGTCGAGGGCCGGCGCATCGGCGCCATCGAGATCGGCGACAACTACTCCCTCGTCGAGGTGCCCGAGCCCCTCGCGGATCAGATCGTCACCGCCCTGCGCTCGGCCACCCTGCGCGGCAAGAAGGTCCAGGTCCGCCGGGACAAGGCCTGAGACGGAAAAAGCCCCATGCGCCAGGGTCTCTGGCGCATGGGGCTCAACTCAGGGCCCTCGATAACCCGAACAGTCCCTGCATCAAGGTCACCAGTTCGCCCCAACGTCTTGCGCAAATAGCCTTCCTTGTGGACGACGGCACCAGCCCGTCCACATCCGAGAACTGCGTCCGTCCCCACGCGTATTCGGACAACCACCGCGCCGGAGACTGCCGGGAGCGGTATGTCCTTTCCGCCCGCTTACGCAGTGCGCCAGTTCCTCACGCACAGCGAGACGGGCGCGTCGAGGGTATGAAGAATCTTCTGCTGGAGGCCGTGGGGCCCAGAGTAATCTGCCCTCCTCGCAAGCCTTCGCCAAGACTACCGCATGCACTTCTCGGTCATCGCCCAGCAAGATGCGCCACCGCCGGACGCCCATCGCTGGGCAGCAGTAGCATGCGGTTGTGATCCCGGTGTCACCTTGGAGGAGGATGCTGCGGAAATGGTGAGAGAGGCCTACGGCGAGCACGATCTCTTGGAGCAGCTCGGTCAGGTAGACCCCGCCGTTGCTGCGGATTTCGACCTCTCAAGCATCATGAAGGCATTTGGCCGAGGGCTACCGGATCCGAAGACCGAAGGAAACAAGCCTCGGCATCTCTCGAACTTCCGGGCTGAGACGGCAGAGGTTCTTGCAAAGGCGGCTCTAGCCCGGATTATTCACCAGGGCTTGGCGAGGAGCCGAAAAGAGGCTGTGTGCGGACCCCTGGGGCGCGCTCTGGCTCCTCGCCCCTCTCTGTCAGGTGAGCGGCAGCAAGGTTGGCCAAGAGGCCCAAAATCTGTCG
>DASQMW010000111.1:0-47613 GCA_035645295.1 Archangium sp. | reverse complement strand
GCCCCTGCGGCGGCGAAGAAGGCTCCCGCGAAGAAGGTCGCAGCGGTGGCGAAGAAGGCTCCCGCGAAGAAGGCCGTGGCGGCGAAGAAGGCTCCCGCGAAGAAGGCTCCCGTGAAGAAGGCCGCGGCGGCGAAGAAGGCCCCCGTGAAGAAGGCGGCCGCGAAGCGGGTGGTCACGAAGAAGGCGGCGGCGAAGAAGGCACCGGCGCGCAGGGCGGCGGCGAAGAAGGCCGCGCCGAAGCGGGCCCGGAGGTCCTGACACGATGGCTGGTGGCGGCCCCCGTTACGAGAAGCTCGAGAAGGCTCCGATCGACGCGGAGTCCCTCCTGCTCGACGTGCGCAAGGAGAAGATCGACAAGGTCATCTCCCAGCGCACGCGCACCTTCACCATTGTGCTGGACCGGCTGGAGGACAGCTTCAACATGGCGGCGGTGCTGCGCACCTGCGAGGCCAATGGCCTCCAGGAGGTGCACATCATCGTCAACCCCGCGGCGCCCTTCATGCCCAACTCGCGGGTGGGGCAGGGGTGCGACAAGTGGCTCGACGTGAAGCTCTACAAGGACTTCGCCTCGTGCCGCGAGCACCTCAAGTCGCGCGGCTTCTCGTTGTACGCCTCAGCCATCCGCGAGGATGCCACCAGCCTGTACTCGATGCGCTTCGACTCGAAGATCGCCCTCATCTTCGGCAACGAGCGCGACGGGGTGAGCCAGGAGGTGCTGGACGGCGCGGACGGCACCTTCTGGATTCCGATGCGCGGCTTCAGCCAGAGCCTGAACATCTCCGCGGCCGCCTCGGCCTGCGTCACCCGGGCCATCTCCTGGCGCGAGGAGCACCTCGGGCGCGTGGGAGACCTCACCGAGGCCGAGGCCCAGGTGCTGCGCGATCGCTTCTATATGCTCGCCGTGAAACAGCGGAAGCGCATCTTCAAGAAGCAGCCCCCCACCAGGCCTTGAATGCCGGGCCAGGTGGCTCGTCTGTAGGTACAGTTGGACCCGAAGGCGGCTCGCCCGCCTGGAGAGAGCTCAAGCCATGTACCTCGAGACGCTGCTCGTGACCCTGCTCGCCGCGCCGGTGATTGCTCCGGTGCCCACCACGGTGACCCACCAGGTGGTCGCTCAGGCGCCCGCTCAGCAGGCGCCCGCTCCCGCGGCTCCCAAGGCGGAAGCGCCGAAGGCCGCCGAGGCCGCCGGGAAGAAGCTCGCTCCGGAGGTGAAGGAGCTGGTGGAGCGGATGCAGGCCTTCTACGAGAAGACGCAGGACTTCTCGTCCGACTTCAAGCAGGACTACAAGTACAAGGCCCTGCGGCGCACGCAGAGCTCGACGGGCACGGTCATCTACAAGAAGCCGGGCCTGATGCGCTGGGAGTACCAGAAGCCCTCCGCGCGCACCTTCGTGCTGGCCGGAGAGAAGGTGTACGCGTACGACCCCGAGGCGCAGACGCTGAGCGTGGGCCGTATCGACACCAGCCAGCTCTCCGCGTCGGTGACGTTCCTCTTCGGCCAGGGGAAGCTGGCGGACGAGTTCTCCATCAGCAAGGGCGCGTGCAAGGACTGCAAGGGCACGCTGCTGGTGCTGGATCCCCTCAAGCCGGACCCGCGCTTCCGCCAGGTGCGCCTGGAGGTGGACCCGAAGACGGCGCAGGTGCTGAAGAGCACGGTGGTGGATCCGGACGGCAGCGAGAACGCCATCGCCTTCCTCAACCTGAAGACGAACGTGGGCGTCGGGGCGGATGCCTTCAAGATCAATCCCCCCGAGGGCACGCGCATCGACGACTACACCAAGCCGCGGAAGTAGGCCGTGCGGAGCGCGCGTCTCGGGGCCCTGCTGTTGCTGCTCGCCGGGTGTCACCGGGGGGCAGGCCCCGCCGCGCCCGAGACTCCGGGCAGCCTCGCGGGAAAGACGCTGCCCCTACTGCCCTCGCCCAACCTGCGGCTCGTGGTGGAGGGCCAGCTGAATGGGCGCCCGGTGCCGGTGGTGCTGGACGTGGCCCGGGCGCTCTCCACGGTGTCCTCGGCGTGCTGGGATGCGAAGCGGCCTCCACCGCCCGTGATGGGCTCGGCGCGTGTGCCGGATGTCTACGGCGTGCCCGGGGGCCTGCGTGACTGGCCACTGGTGCGACTGCCGGGCCTGCGCGTGGGCGGCGTTCCCCTGGGGCCTCGCGGCATGGGCCTCACGGATGAGCGCGCCTGCGCGGTGACGCTGGGGGCCGAAGTGCTCGCCCCCTATGCCTTCACGGTGGACCCACTGCGCCGGGAAGTCACTTTCGAGAAGTCGCGTCCTCGCTCGGAGTACCTCGCCGAGGCGGCCGCTCCTGGCGCGGACCCGGCCGAGGAGGTGCACCGGCTCGAGCTCGCGAGAGACCCGGTGGGCGACTGGCCGCTGCTGGCGGCGCAGGTGACGCAGGGGGAAGTGGCCCTCACGGGACCCTTCGTGCTGGGCTCGCGTGAGCCCTTCTCGCGGCTCGCGATGGGGGCCTCGGAGGCACAGGGACTCCAGCCGCTGGAGACGGCCGCGAACCTGCCGCCGAGGGCCTACCTGGTGGACACGGTGGAGGTGACGTCGGGCGTGGGGGTGAATCCCCTGGTGCTGGAGGCCGGGGTGGGGTGGAGGAACCCGACGACGCTGGGGCGGCTGGGGCCGGACGTCTGGGGCCGCTTCCGCACCACGGTGGACGTGCAGGGCGACACGCTGGTGCTGCGCCGGCCACGCGTACAGGCCGTCGAGGGCCGCCAGCGTTGCGCACGTCCGGGCTCCCAGAATCCGCAGGAGGCGCGCGAGGAGTCCTGTTTCGGGCTGCACGTGCGGCGGGGAGCGGACGGGCGGATGGCCGTCACGGGGGCGGCGTTCCGGGACCTGCCCGAGGGCGGGCGGGTGCACCTGGAGCCGCTAGGCGAGGACGGCAAGCCACTGACGATGGACTGCCAGGTGGGTTTCTCGTTCGCGCCCACGAGCCGGGGCGTGACGACACAGCACCTGGTGCCGTGGCCGAGACTGCTGCAGGCGATGCCCGAGTGCGCCGAGGCCCTGAAGTCGGTGCGGGGATACGCACTGGCGCTGTTCGAGGAAGGGCAGCTCCAGGAGTGCCCGAACGCCTGCATTTTCGTGCACCAGGGGAGCACGCGGCGCACGGTCTGCGAGTGCCAGCCGACGCCGCTGGGAGACGCGGTGGCCACGCCGCAGCGAAGCAAGACGTCGAAGCCGCCGACGAAGAAGGAACGCGAGCAGGAGCCCGACGACCCAGGTTGAACCCCACTGTCCCCATTTCCCCTCGCCCTCCGGGAGAGGGACGGGGTGAGGGTATTGGATGGACCCGGGTTCCCATCCAGAGTGTGGCTTCCGGGGAATTCGCCGTGAGGAGAGGAGCGGTATAAGGCGAGCGGAAATGTCCCGAGAGCCGCTGCCCGTCCCCCCGCGCGAGTCCTGGAAGATCGTTGCCTTGCTGGTGGCCTGGGGGAGCTTCGCCGCCTGGTGCGTGAGCGGCACTCCACCCTCCGTGGACCTGCCTGCCCACGCGGCCCAGATGCAGACGCTCGCGGAACTCGTCCGGGGCAATCCCCAGGTGTCCGCCTACTACGAGGCGCACCTCCCGCTCGGCTATGGGCTGCCCATCTGGCTCTTCCTGCCGGTGACGCTGCTGACGAATGGCGCCTTTGCCGCGCGTCTGGCCGCCTGGACGGGGTTGATGCTCTTCCCCCTGTCCCACCTGGCGCTCGCACATGTCCTGCGCCGGCCCGCGTGGGGGGTGGTGTTCGGGCTCCCGCTCGCCTTCAACATCTCCTACTGGTACGGCTTCCTGCCGAGCTTCTTCTCCCTGCCCCTCGCCCTGCTCTCGCTCGCGCTCTTCCTGCATGCGCTGCGAGGCCCCGGGCGCATGGTGGGGGCGGTGGTGGGGCTCGCGCTCCTGTCCACGGCGACGATGCTCTCGCACCTCGTCGCCTTCGGAGCCCTCTGTGTCGGCGTGGCCGCGCTCACGCTCACCTCCACATACCGGCGCCGGGCGTTGGGACTCGCCGCCGCGGGCCTCTTGCTCCCCCTGGCCCTCTGCGCGGCACGCGTGGTGGCGCTCGCATCGAGAGCCGTCACGCCCGGCAACCACATGGCCACGGATTACGGGTGGGGCTCACACTTCAACTGGCTCCTGCGCAACTACCGCCCCGAGGGCCGTCTCGCCGTCGTGGGCCCGCTGCTGATCACCCTGGTCTTCGTGATGGCGTACCTGCGCCACCGGCACGTGGCGCCTCGGGCTCCCGGGGTGCTCTTCCTCGCGCTGGGGGCCCTCTTCCTGGTGACGCCCAAGGCGCTCTCGGGCGCATGGCTCATCCACGTGCGCCTGCCCGTGCTCGCGGGTGTCGTCTCCCTCGTGCTGGTAAGCCCGGCGCGCATCGACCGGCGGCTGCGGCTCCTGCTGCTGCTCGTGGTGGTGGCCTCGCTCGCCGAGACGGCGCGCTACCACTGGCGTTTCAAGCAGGAGGTGGCGGGACTCGAGACGCTGGTGGCAAGCCCTCCGCCGCCGGGGGTGCACGGCTACCTCTCGCTCGCCGGGAACCGGGCCCGGGGCAGCCGCCTCGTCTACCTGGAGCACCTGGGCCAGTGGTGGACGGCCACGCAGGGCGGAGTGGGGCACCACTTCTTCGCCGATGCGGACCACCAGCCGGTGCGCTTCCGCGCGGGCCAGTCGCTGCCGCAGTGGCTGGACGCCAACTCCGCGGAGCAGCTGGCTCCGTTCAACACGCTGCTGGTGTACGGGGAGGGACCGCTGCCCGGGACCCTCGCGGGTTTCGAGGAGACCGGGCGAGCGGGCTCATGGCGCCGCCTGGAGCGGCGCTGAGGACTGCCGGGGACGTCAGCGCTGCGACGTCACCACGGGCATGGGGAAGGCCTCGCGCGGCTTGTGCACGCGGTCCTTCGGGTTGGGGCGCTCGACCACCTTGCCGATCAGGTCGTAGTCGTGCGCCTCCGTCACCTCCACGGTGACGAACTCGCCCGGGTAGGCCAGACCGTCGTTGATGTAGACCAGACCGTCGATCTCCGGCGCCTGGCCCTCGTGGCGGCCCACCAGCAGGTGCTCGGACTCCTCGCTCGGGCCCTCCACCAGCACTTCGATGCGCTGTCCCACGAGCTTCTTGTTCTGCTCGCGGTTGATGCGCTTCTGGATGGCCATCACCTCGCGCCAGCGGCGCTCGATGGTCTGCTTCGGCACCTTGTTCTCGTAGTCGTACGCGGCCGTGCCTTCCTCGTCCGAGTACTGGAACACGCCGAGCCGCTCGAAGCGCTGCTCCTTGACGAACTCCTTGAGCATCTCGAAGTCCTCCTCGGTCTCGCCGGGCATGCCGACGATCATCGAGGTGCGCATCACCAGCCCCGGCACCCGGGCGCGCAGCTTCGTCAGCAGCTCCTTGAGGAACTTGGAGTCCCGGCCCCGCTTCATCGACAGCAGCAGCTTGTCGCTCGCGTGCTGCAGCGGCATGTCCAGGTAGCGGGCGATCTTCTTCTCCGTCGCCATCAACTCGATGAGCTCGTCGGTGAAGACGCGCGGGTAGGCGTAGTGCAGGCGGATCCACTTCACGTCCACCTTCACCAGCTCGCGCAGCAAGTCGTGCAGCTTGGGCTTGCCGGGGAGGTCGTGCCCGTAGGCCGTCAGGTCCTGCGCGACGAGGTTGAGCTCCTGCACGCCCTGCTCGGACAGACGCTGGGCCTCGGCGATGATGTCGGCGATGGGCCGCGAGCGCTGGCCACCGCGCAGCGTGGGGATGATGCAGAAGGCGCACGCGTTGTCGCAGCCCTCGGAGATCTTCAGGTATGCCGTGTAGGACGGCATCGAGTTCTCACGCGGCGTCTGCGCGTCGTGGATGTAGTCCGGATCCGGAATCACCTGGCGCGGGCTGGCCTCGGCGGCGAGCAGATCGCCAATCTGGGCGTAGGCGCTCGTGCCGAGGAAGTGGTCCACCTCGGGCATCTCCTTGGAGAGCTCGGCGCCGTAGCGCTGCGAGAGGCAACCGGTGACGACGAGGGTGCTGCACTCCCCCGACTTCTTGTACTCGGCCATCTCCAGGATGGAGTCCACGGACTCCTGCTTGGCGGGGCCGATGAAGGCACAGGTATTGACGACGATGACCTGGGCCGCGGCGGGATCCTGCACCAGCGAGTAACCCCGCTGCTTGAGGGTGCCCAGCATCACCTCGGAGTCCACCCGGTTCTTCGGGCAGCCGAGGGTCATCATGTAGAGGCTCTTGGTCTCTGGGGGATTCTGCACAGCGTTACCTTACCGCTTTCCGAGTTCGGTCCGCTCGAAGTGGTCGCCACTCCAAGCAAAATTGATGGTCGGGCCGTTCGAGTAACCGATGCTCAACGCGCCCTCTTCATCGAGCACCACCGAGGTGGCTCGTCCCAGCGCACAGGTAGCGGCCGGCCATTCGAGCACCCGTTGCGCCGTCTTCCCCTTCACCATGTAGAGACCGAGGCGCAATTCCTTCTCCGAGTCACACGTGCCGTTGGCGAGGTAGGGACTCTCGCCCGACAACACCGCGAGCAGGGGTTTTCCATTCGGCAGGGAGAGCGTTTCCGGGACATTCACCCCGGCCGACGCCGCCTCCACCGCCTTGGGGGTCACCAGCACCTTGAGCAGGCCGGGCGTCAGGCGCGCGTCCGCCTCCACCCAGTCCGGGTAGTGGAGGATGCCATA
Organism: Archangium sp.; assembly: GCA_035645295.1. Taxonomy (GTDB): domain Bacteria; phylum Myxococcota; class Myxococcia; order Myxococcales; family Myxococcaceae; genus Archangium. Next base: position 40,932 of record DASQMW010000111.1, on the reverse strand, counting down.
GCCCAGCCAGCCGTCCGGCTGTCCCTCGAGCGCGATGACGCCCTTGGGCGGCTTCAGCTTCAGTCCCTTACGGAAGTCGTCCGGCAACCGGAGCGCCTCGCCCAGCATGCCGCCGCCCTTGCAGTTGGAGACGGCCGGAGGCCTGGCGCCCGCCGCGTCCACGTCCTCATAGGTGAGGCACAGGTCGAAGGTGAGCGGCTCCTCGGCGGGGAAGCGCGGCAGGGCCCGGGCGGGGATGGCCACCTCGAGCGCCAGCGCGTTGTCCTGGCGCTTCAGGCCCAGGTCCACCAGCTTCTGGGCGAACTCGGAGGTGCCGCTGTCCGCGGGCGAGGCGCGCTTGCCATCGAAAGCGAAGCGGAAGACGTGCCCGGTGGCGGTGGTGCCGGCGCCCGGGAAGAAGACGGTGAGGGTGAGCACGTCCCCGGCCTGGAGCTGATCGTCCGTGGCCTCGATTCCCACGAAGAGGGTGTCCTTGCGCCACCCGGCGCGGGCGGTGAAGGAGGCGCTCGCGTCCACCGAGGCCGGCGGCTTGACGGTGAGCGTGGTGGGGAAGTCCTTGAGATTGCCGTCGAGCTTGGGCTCACGCGGCAGCGAGGGCACGGTCTTCACCGGGCGGGGCCTGGCGGGAGCCTGCGCCTTCTCCTGGGCGGAGGCTGCCCCCGGGACGAGCGCCGCGAGGAGGGCGGAAAGGACGAGTGGGCGCACGGCTAGTCCCGGAAGTTGGTGAACTGCATGTCGAGCTGCAGCTTGTCGGCTTCCTTGCGGAAGAGGGCCATGGCGGCCTGCAGATCGTCCTTGTTCTTGCCCGTCACCCGGAGCTGATCCGCCTGGATGGAGCCCTGGACCTTCAGCTTGGAGTCCTTGAGCAGCTTCACCAGCTCCTTGGACTTCTCCACCGGAATGCCCTGCTGCAGCTTGATGAGCTGCTTCACGTTGGCCAGGCCCGTCTTCTCGATGGGCTCGTACTCCAGCGCCAGCAGGGAGATGCCGCGCTTGGCCAGCTTGTTCAGGAGGACTTCCTTGGCGGCCTGGACCTTCTCCTCACTGTTGGCCTTCACCGTGATGGAGGTCCTGTCCGGCGCGAGCACGACATCCCCGTTGACGCCCTGGAAGTCGTAGCGCGTGGAGATCTCCTTCTTGGTCTGGTTGACCGCGTTGTCCAGCTCGGCAATGTCGATTTTGGAGACGACGTCGAAGGAAGGCATGGCGTTCGCGCCCTTATCACACCTTGATGACCATCGGCACCACGACGGGCCGCTTGGATGTATACAGCTTGAAGGCCCGGCGCACCGCCCGGGCCAGCTCCTCCCGCACCCGGGCGTCATCCCCCCGGAGCTGCTGGGACATTTCCAGGAAGAAGGCCCGGGCATCCTCGGCCACCCGGGGCAGCAGCACCTGCTCGTCCAGGTTGAGCCCCTGTCCCGTCAGCTGGGGGCCCGCCAGGAGCGACAGGCTGGCCCTCTCGATGACGAGGGCGGCCACGAGGATGCCCGTCTCGGCGATCCGGGTGCGCTCCTGGAGGATGTCGGGCGTCACCACACCCTGGCCGAAGCGGTCCTGGTAGATGCGGCCCGTGGGGACGCTGCCGGAGAAGCGGCCCTGGCCCTCCTCGAAGACGAGCAGATCCCCATCCTGGGCCAGCAGGAGCTGCGCCGGGGCCAGCCCGGACTCCTTGGCGGTGGCCAGGTGGCGGTGGAGGTGGTGCAGCTCGCCATGGATGGGGACGAAGTTCTTGGGGCGCACCAGGTCCAGCACGCGCCGCTGCTGGGGCTGGCTGGCGTGGCCGGACACGTGCACACCGGGCTCCAGGTCCGGGTAGACGACGCGGGCGCCGCGCCAGAGGAGCTGGTCGATGAGGCCGGACACGGCGCGATCGTTGCCGGGGATGGCGCGGGCACTGAGGACGACGAGATCCCCAGGGCCCAGGCGCAGGGGGCCGTCCCCGGAGGCGAGCTGCGAGAGGCCGGCACGGGGCTCGGCCTGAGAGCCGGTGGCGAGCACCAGCAGGCGCTCCGGCGGGAGGCTGGCCGCGCTCTCGACGGGGACGAAGAGCCCGTCGGTGACGGAGGGGAGGAAGCCGAGCTGGCGGGCCATCTCGATGTTGCGCACCAGGCTGCGCCCCATCGTCACCACCTTGCGCTCCAGCTTGCGAGCCAGGTCCAGCACGTGGTGGATGCGGTGCAGGTGGGAGGCGAACATGCTCACCACGATGCGGCCGGGCACGTCCTGGAAGAGCCGCTCGAAGGTCTGCTCCACCAGCCGCTCGCTGCCCGTCTCGTGGGTGCGCTCGGAGTTGGTGGAGTCGGACAGGAGGCAGAGCACGCCCTGGTCCCCGAGCTCGCCCCAGCGCTCCAGGTCGGTGCGCTGGCCGTCGATCGGGTCCGGGTCCAGCTTGAAGTCCCCGGTGTGGATGACGGGGCCCTCGGGGGTGTGGACGATGTAGCCGACGGCGTCGGGCACCGTGTGGGTGACGCGGGTGGCCTCGACCTTGAAGTGGGCGCCCACCTTGAAGGGGTTGCGCGGCTCTATCTCCCGGAGGTCCGCCTCCACGCCCAGCTCCTGGAGCCGGTGGCGCACCATGGCGAGCGTGAAGCGGGTGCCGTAGACGGGGACGGGCACCTCGTTGAGCAGGAAGGGCAGGGCGCCGACATGGTCCTCGTGGCCGTGGGTGAGGACGATGCCCTTGAGCAGGGAGGCGTTGCGCCGCAGGTAGGTGAAGTCCGGGAGGATGATGTCCACGCCCAGGGTGCCGATGGGGGGGAACATCAGCCCGCAGTCGATGAGGAGCATCTCCCCGCGGCAGGCGATGACCATCGCGTTGAGGCCAATCTCGCCGAGTCCTCCGAGGGGAATCACATGGAGCATGCTTTACATATATGGGCACGGCGGGGCAGGCGGCTTCAGGAATCGCCCGCCCGCCCCCTCCCTGTCTCACTGGGGCGGCAACTCCTCCTTTTGGAGCACCTGGGCGGGCACGTTGCGGCGCAGGGGCTCCAGGATGATGACCACCCAGGCCGTCAGGGGCGCGGGCAGGACGACCAGGCCGAGGATGAAGAGGAAGCGGACGATACGAAAGGCAAAGCGCAGGCTGGCGCGCACGAAGGTGCGCACGGCCTTGGGAAGCAAGGGCATGGCGTACTCCTCAAGCTGAACGACTCTCCAGGAACGGGACTCCGGAGAGGCTCAGCGGAGGAGCGCGCGATGCGTGAGGAAGAGGCGGCGCGGTGGCCCCGGTGCACGGGCCTCGCGGATGCCGCCCGTGGGGGGAGGAGGCGAGACGAGCCGCGCACCCTCCGAGGCCTCCTGCCCGCGATGCACGGGCGCCTGGGCCTCCGTGCGTGGCCTCTCGGACTCGTGCCGCTCGACCCAGACGGCCACCACGGCCGCGGCCGTCGGGAGCGCGTGCGCCGACGCGCTGGCCCCGAGGAGCGCGAGGCACGCCATCGCCAGCCTCAGCCAGCGCGTCATGTGGTGCAGAGGGCCAGACATCGGGCCTCAACGTAGCCACGAATGCACTGCCGTCAAACCGCCCTCGCGGCGTCCCCCTCCGAGTCGCTGGCGCTCCCCCCCGGGACGAAGTACGCAAGGGACGGAATGGCCCGCTCCTCCGAGCGGGAGAAAGGATCCTCTGTGAACACGCTGAAGGGGAAGACCCTGTTCATCACCGGCGCGAGCCGGGGCATCGGCCTGGCCATCGCGAAGCGCGCGGCCCAGGACGGCGCCAACGTCGTCATCGCCGCCAAGACGGCCGAGCCCCACCCGAAGCTGCCCGGCACCATCTACTCGGCCGCCGAGGAGATCGAGAAGGCGGGCGGCAAGGCGCTGCCCCTGATGGTGGACATCCGTTTCGAGGACCAGCTCCAGGCCGCGGTGAAGCAGACGGTGGAGCGCTTCGGCGGCATCGACATCCTCGTGAACAACGCCAGCGCCATCAACCTGACGGGCACGTTGGAGACGCCGATGAAGAAGTTCGACCTGATGTTCGGCGTCAACGTGCGCGGCACCTACGCCACCACCCAGGCCTGTCTGCCCGAGCTGCTGAAAGCGAAGAACCCGCACGTCCTCACCCTCTCGCCGCCGCTCAACATGAAGCCCAAGTGGTTCGAGAACCACGTGGCCTACACCATGGCCAAGTACGGCATGAGCATGTGCGTGCTCGGGATGGCGGAGGAGTTCCGGGACCGGGGCGTGGCCTTCAACGCGCTCTGGCCGCGCACCGTCATCGCCACCGCGGCCATCAACATGATCGGCGGCCAGGACATGATGGAGGCCAGCCGCACCCCGGAGATCATGGCCGACGCGGCCCACCTCATCCTCACCCGCGACAGCCGCGCGAGCACCGGCAATTTCTTCATCGACGAGGATCTGCTCCGCGAGAGCGGCGTGACGGACTTCTCCAAGTACCTGGTGAAGCCCGGCACGGAGCCGCTGCAGGACTTCTTCCTCGACTGAGCGGGGAAGTACGGACGGGCGAGCGCTCTGCCTGGGGGCCATTCGCGACGCTGGAGATCGCTCGCACGGCCGTTGTTGGCGAACCGAGGCCTGGCTCCTATTCCGGTATCCAGTAGAGGCTGCGACGCGTGCGGAGGATCTGCTCCAAGAACTCCGAAAACGAGCGGGCGATCTGCGTGCGGTACTCTGGGTCGGGCCAGGTCTCATGGTCTCCATCCAGGAGCGGATACCGCCCGTCCACCTGCCGGCTCACGTCCAGAACGACATAGTTGCCGTCGCGCACGTAGCAGAGGGCGTACATCAAGGCCGGACCCCATTTGTCGTCATCTTCGCGGCGAATGGCCACGCGCGCCCGGACGATCTTCGAGAGGGGCAGGATCTTGTAGGGTGAGTCCTGCCGCTGAAGGAGAGACGCCCCATTGCAGTGCAAGTAGAAGGCGCGCAAATCCGGATCCAGCTTCCAGCCCATCCAGCGCTCGAACTGATCGATCTCCTCGGGCGTAGCGGGAGCCTGCGGAAAATGGTCACGGGACACCTCTTCGAGCAAGCTGCTCATGGGAGTGCTCATCGTCAGTTGTCCGTGTAGGGCAGGTCGGGGCCGACTGTATTCCAGGGGGCTTGACCCGCATAGCAACCGGGGTACTGCCTGCCGTATTCGTCGTGTACGCCGGGCTCGGCGGGGATGATGTTGTTGGGGTCGACCGGGTCTCCGCCGTGCCAGAGGTCCCGGATGTGATGGCCCGGCCAGGACACGTCACCTTCGTCGGGCCACTCCCCAAACTTCTTGCTCCACTTCTGCCGGAAGGATTCCCGGATGTTGTCCCACTTCTTGCGCTCCACTTCCTTCTTCGCCTTGGGCAGCGTGGGGTAGTCGCAGCAGCAGTGATAGATACCGTAGCGGCTACCGGCCTCGACGGGCACGGGTAGGAGGACGAGATTTCCCTCCCACTCGAATTTCAAGTCGGCCAGCCATATGCAGCCCTTGAGCGGGAGGCGCTCCCGGGCGCATTCCTTCCGGCAACCGTTCATGAACTCCCGTCTGCATTGCCAGGGGCCATAGAAGAGGGTCGTCTTCATCCTCCCTCCTGGCACGTTCAGCCAGGGCAGCTCCTTCTTCACCGCGGGTCCGGTTCCAGAACCGCCCACTCCCTGGCTCGTCGCACATCCCATGAGGAGCACCAGCAACACCACCGTCCTGGCCAGCTTCATGTGGATTCCTTTCGAGGGTGGCTGCCCTGATGGATTCGAGGCCGTGCCCGCCCGTGCACGGCTCCGTACAGCGTCCTGCACACGGCCTGCTCCCTTCGAGCCGGGAAGTAGAGGCGGGGGGACTGGGCGGCCCGGCCCGGCTCGTGCAATTCTGTTGGCGGATGGACACGTTGGGACTGATTCACACCGGAACGGCGCTGGCGATGATTTCGCTGGTGCTCCTGGAGCTGCGCGATCCGCAGTTCCGCGCGGACAGCTTCGCGGCGGGACCGAGGCGGCGGCGCAACTGGGCCTTCTTCGTCACCAGCTTCATCCCGACGATGCTGGTGCAGTCCGCGGGGGCGTGGTTCCACACCCACCTGCCCACGCTGATGCGGCCGGGGACGCTTCCCCCCGTGCTGGACTTCGTGGCCTGCATGCTCGTGGCCGAGCTGGTGAGCTGGACGAGCCACTGGATCAAGCACCAGCACCCCTTCCTGTGGCGCTTCCACTTCCAGCACCACCGCGAGGAGCACTTCAGCGTCTGGATGGTGACGCACACGCACGCGCTGGAGGTGGTGCTGTCGGGCTCGGCGCTCGTCGCGCTGCTGGCCGCCCTGGGCTTCTCCCCCGTGTCGGTGCAGCTCTACTTCGCCGTGTACTCGGTGGGGCTCACCTACCACCACTCGGCGCTGGGGTACTCGCTGGGGTGGTTGGACTGGCTCATCATCAGCCCGGCCTACCACCGCCACCACCACCGCCGGGTCGGCAAGGGCAACTACGGCGGAACGCTGACGGTGTGGGACGTCGTCTTCGGCACCGCGCACTGGCCCGAGCCCGAGACGGCCACCGCCCCCGTGGGCCTGCCTCCCCAGGCCCGCGAGCCCTTCGGCTACCGCAAGGAGATGCTGTACTTCCTCTCTGGCTGGCGTAGGCAGCGCTCGTGACCTGGCTCGCCTTCTTCGAGCGTCTGCTGGTGCACCGGTGGCGCCTCGGCCTGGGGCTGCTCGCGCTCTGTGTGCTGGCCGGCGTGGGTGCCGCGCGCGTGCCGATGGACCCCTCCATCGAGCGGATGCACCCCATCGGCGACACGGCCAAGGCGGACTTCGATCGCTACCGGCGCGCCTTCCCCGGCGAGGACTCCCAGGTCTTCGTCATCGCCGAGGGCCCCGGTGTCTTCACGCCCGGCGGGCTCGTCTCCCTGGCGAAGCTGGAGGAGGGGCTGCGCGGCCTGCCCCGGGTGCGGCACGTGGTGGGACCGGTCTCGGCCCGGACGGCGGAGGGGCTCCTCTTCCCCGAGGAGTCCCGGGCGGCGGTGGCGTCTCTCCAGGAGGCACTCGCTCGAGCCCGGAAGGACCCGCTGGCCCGTGTGCTGGTGCACCCCACGCGGGAGCTGTCCGTGGTGCAGGTGTCGCTCGCGTCGGGCGCGGGGGCCGAGCGCATCCTCGCCGAGCGCGCCTTCTCCCTCCAGGCCGGTGCGCTGCTGGCCCGCCACGCGGGGCCGGAGTTGAAGCTGATGCTCTCGGGGGCTCCGGCGGTGCGCGCCACGCTGGCCCTCATGGTGGAGGAGGACATGGGGCGGCTGCTGCCCCTGGCGCTGCTCGTCATCCTCGGGCTCGTGGCGTTCGCCTACCGGGACGTGTGGTCCGTCCTGGCCACGGCGGCGACGCTGGTGGTGTCGTGGGTGTGGATGGTGGGCGCCATGGGCTGGGTGGGGGTGCCCTTCGGCGTCCTCACTTCGTTCGCGCCCATCGTCATCCTCATCGTGTCGTTGACGGACACGGTGCACGTGCTGTCGGACCTGGAGGAGCGCCGCCGCGCGGGGACGCCGTACGCGCGGGCACTCACCGAGGCCATGGCGGGCGCGGCTGGGCCGTGTCTCGCCACGGAGCTGGTCATCGCCGCGGGCTTCCTGTCCATGGGCTTCATCGGCCTCACCGCCGTGTGGGAGTTCGGCCTGGCCACCGCCATGGGCGTGATGATGGCGTGGGCCGCCAACATGCTGGTGCTGCCGTGGGTGATGACGTTGCGCTCGAGGGCCTCGGCGGCCCGGGCGCGGCGGGAGCTGCGGGCCTCGCGGACGCGGCCCCTGGACTCGGTGCTGGGGTGGGTGGAGCGGCAGGTGGTGCACCGTCCCCGGCGCGTCATGGCCGTGGCGGCGGCGGTGGCGCTGCTGAGCCTGCTGTCCATGACGCGGCTGCGGCATGAGTTCCGGGTCTTCGACGACCTGCGCCAGGACTCGACGTTGGCGGTCGAGCTGACGTACGCGGAGGGCGCGCTCGGCGGACTGGTGCCGCTGGCCATCTTCCTGGAGCCGGAGGGCGCTCGCGCGGGGGCGGCGCTGTCACCGGAGGCCATGGCCTTCCAGGAGCGGGTGGACACGTACCTGGCGGCCCTGCCCGAGCACCCGCCGGTGGTGAGCCTGCCCCGGTTGGTGGAGCCGGTGCACGAGGCGCTCTTCGGGCCGGGGCTGCTGCTGCGGACGGAGGAGACGACGGAGAAGGCGGTGACGCGGCTGGCGCGCTACCAGCCGTTGGACACGGTGCTGTCGGAGGACCGGAGCGCGGCGGGCGTGGTGGCGCTGCTGCCCAACGTGGGGGCGGGGCGGATGCAGGAGTTGGTGGAGTCGGCGCGGGCGTTCGTGTCGCGCGAGGCGCCGGCGGGCTACCGGGCGACGGTGACGGGCAACCTGGCGATGACCGAGCACGTGACGGGGATGCTGACGCGGGGGCTGCTCCAGAGCTTCCTGTCCGCGCTGGCGGTGAGCTACCTGGCGTTCTTCCTGGTGCTGCGCAGCGCGAAGCTGGCGCTCATCGGCTTGATTCCCAACGTGCTGCCGGTGGGCGTGCTGTTCGGCGTGATGCCGCTGCTGGGCATCAGCCTCAAGCCCTCCACGGTCATCATCGCGAGCATGGCGCTGGTCATCGCCGACGACGACACGCTGCAGTACCTGGTGCGCTTCAAGCGGCGCTACCTGCGGCTGAAGGAGGAGGGCGCCTCCGAGCCGCACCAGCAGGCGGCGCTGGAGTCGTTGGGCGAGTGTGGGCGGGCGATGTTCGTCACCTCGGCGGCGGTGGCCGGTGGCTTCCTGCTGTTGCAGTTCTCGCGCTTCGAGGGCATCGCCCACCTGGGCCTGCTGACCGGGCTGACGCTGTGGGTGGCCGGCCTGGCGGATGCGTTCCTGAGCCCGGTGCTGTTGATGGCCTTGAAGCCGGAGTTCGGTCCGCCTCGCGCGCGCTGAGCCGTGGCGGGGGCTCGTGCGCTCCGCCCTTCCGCTGCCCGCAATCCGCTCCAGCCGCATGCTGTTCCCTCTCTCAGGAGGGGTTGTGTCGCACTCGCATATGGAGGAGCAGGAGCACGAGGGCCTGGTGCCGCCTTCAGGGCAGGGCGCTGGGACGGAGGACGTGCCGCGGGAGATTCATCAGTCCCTCCACCGCCAGCGCCGGCTGGACGCCCTGCACCGCACCGCCCTGATGGACACTCCCGCCGAGGAGGCGTTCGATCGGCTCTCCCGGCTGGCCACCCGGGTGATTGGTGTCCCCGTGGGGCTCGTCACCCTGGTGGACCGGGACCGCCAGTTCTTCAAGAGCTGCGTGGGCCTGCCCCCTCCCTGGTGCGACATGCGCCAGACGCCCCTGACGCACTCCTTCTGCATGCACGTGGTGGCCACCGGAGAGCCGCTCATCATCCAGGACGCGCGCCTGCACCCCGTGCTCCGGGACAACCTCGCCGTGGATCAACTCGGCGTGGTGGCCTACGCCGGCATGCCCCTCACCGCTTCCGAGGGAGAGACGATTGGCACCTTCTGCGTCATCGACACCCAGCCGCGCGTCTGGACGGACGAGGATCTGTACGTCCTCGAGGAGCTGGGGGCCTCGGTGATGACGGAGATCGAGCTGCGGGCCACCCGCGAGCTGGAGGCGCAGGCCCGGGCGGCGCAGGCGGCTCGGACCGAGGCGGAGGCCGCGCGGCAGCGTTTCGCCCTGTTGGCCGAGCTGAGCGCCGTGCTCGCCGAGGGGTTCGATCTGCAGGCCGTGCTCGCCCGGGCCGTGCGGCTGGTGGTTCCCCTGGTGGCGGATGGCTGCTCGGTGGAGCTGCTCGAAGCGGATGGCCGGCTGCGCCGGGTGGCGGTGGTGCACAGGGACCCGCGCGAGGAGGACCGGCTGCGCTCCCTGCCCGAGCCGCCCGCCCTGCTCAGGCCCGAGGGGAGGGATGCACGCTCGGTGGCTGGGCACCTCCGCCTCACCGGGCCCGAGGGGGCCTCGCTCCGGTTGCCACTGACGGGGCACAGCAGGGTGCTCGGCGCCGCGACCTTCACCCTGCGGCCCGTGCGCCCCATGGGCGACACCGAGCTGGCCCTGGCGCGGGATGTGGCGCGCCGCATGGCCTTGGCGGTGGAGAACGCCCGGCTGTACGAGGAGTCCCGCGAGGCGATTCTCTTGAGGGACAAGTTCCTCTCCATCGCCTCGCACGAGCTGCGCACGCCCCTGACGGCGCTGAGGCTGCAGGCACATACGCTGCTGCGCGACGCGAGCCACGTGGAGCGGCCGCTCGCGCCGGAGCAGCTCGCTCGCAAGGCGCGGGTCATCTCCCGGCAGGTGGATCGGCTGGGACAGCTGGTGGACGAGCTGCTGGACATCTCCCGGCTCGCCCAGGGGTATCTGTCCTTTCAGCTCGAGGACGTGGACCTGGCCGAGCTGGTGCGCGAGATGGCGGCGCGCTTCCACGAGGAGCTGGCACGTCCTGGCATCCGGCTGGTGTTGTCCGGGCTGGACGTTCCCGTGGTGGGGCGGTGGAACCGGCTGCGGCTGGAGCAGGTGATCATCAACCTGCTGACCAATGCCATCAAGTACGGGCGGGGCCGGCCCATCTCGCTGGAGCTGAGGCAGGACGAGGAGCACGTGTGGCTCACCGTGCGCGACGAGGGAATCGGCATCGCGCCGGGAGATCAGGAGCGCATCTTCGAGCGGTTCGAGCGCGCCGTGTCCGAGCAGCACTACAGCGGCTTCGGGCTGGGATTGTGGATCGTCCGGGAGATCGTCCACCGGTTGGGCGGCAGCATCTCCGTGAACAGCACCCCGGGCGCTGGCTCGGCCTTCACGGTGGCGCTGCCCCGCCGCTCCGCGCAGATGCCCTCGTCCCTGCTGCACTGAGGCGCGAGCCGTTCCGCTGGCGCGATGCCCATCCCGCTTCGTGGATGGAGGGTGGAGCGCCTCGGCGGGCGTGTCACTCGGAGCGGGTTTCGCGGTGGCAGTGGCAGGGCATCTGCACAGGGCGCGGCGCATGCGTCCCAATCCACGAAGAACCTTCATGAAGGGCCCGTGCGCGCTGTCCTTCCTCCTGCTCGCCTCCCTGGGCTGTGGCTCCGCCGGCCAGGGGTTCCACGGTGTCTACGCGGTGACGGGCACCGCCCACTACAGCATCCAGGACATCGGCCACTACTCCTCCCAGGTCTCGGACACCTTGCGCGTCTCGGAGGGGACGGTCTCGGAGCTCCTCCTCACGGATGCGGCGGGACGGTGCTTCCTGCTCGCGGATGTCGAGGGGGAAGGGGTGGCCCTCAGGCGAGGCGCCTCCTGCACGTACCCGGGTGACAACGGCCTCACCGTCACCCTGACGCTCGAGCGCGGAACGGTCTCGCTCTCGGGAGGGCGCGGCCGTTTCGACATGGCGGGCACGGTGACGGCCATGGGGTGGGGGAGGATGTACCGGGGCTCCTTCCTCCAGAACGCCACGCTCACCCGGGTGGGGGATTAGCTCCAGTGCGCGTCACACTGGGGGCACAGCGTGGCGCGCCCGTAATCGACGCTCCGGCCCTCGAAGGCTGCGCGGAGCCCTGCTTCTGCCGGCCCATCACCAGGAGGGAGTGGCCGCTGGAGGCCAGGGGCTCGAAGGCGCTCTGCAGCCACAGGACGGCCACGGCGTCCCCGAGGGGCCCACGCGTGACGGGCTCCACGTGGAGGTGGATGGCTCCGAACTCCCGGGGAGTCCGCCCGGTGTAGTCGAGCACGTCTGCGTAATAGTCCATGCGCCCCGCATGCTGGCCCATCCCGCTCGGGATGGCGAGGGCCGTGGCCGCGCGCGGCACGGTGGTTCCGCTGCGGGGGGGCCGGGAGATCCACCGGGGGCGGTTCCAATCAATTCAGGAGGAGTCGGTACTCCGGGACGGGCCCGGGTGCCATGGACCCCTCGTGGAACGGAGCCCCCTCGATGTCTGGATGCGATGGAGCGAAACGAAACGGGGGGCCGCTGCTCGCCGCCGCGCTCCTGTTGCTCGCGGCCTGCGACGCCGGCCCCCCGGACGCCGCCGCTGGTGGCGCTGACTTCCAGGCCCCCTCGCTGTCCGCCGTGCGGCTCACCTCCGAGCCGGCCGGGTACGCCGCGACCGTCCGGCGGACCTCGCACGGCATCCCGCATGTGCTGGCCAACGACTACGCCAGCCTCGGCTATGGTTACGGCTATGCCTTCGCGCAGGACAACCTGTGCGAGCTGGCCCAGGTGCTCGTCACGGTGGACGCGCAGCGCTCCCGGTACTTCGGGCCCGACGCCACCTATTTCGCCCCCATGGGCGGGGAGCTCCTCAACCTCAAGAGCGACTTCTTCTACCAGTCCATCAAGGACGCCGGGACGGTGGAGGCCCTGCTGGCCTTGACGCCGCCGCTCGGCCCCTCCCAGGAGGTGCGCGAGCTCGTCCAGGGCTATGCCGCCGGTTACAACCGCTACCTGCGCGACACGGGCGTGGACGCGCTGCCCGACCCACGGTGCCGGGGAGCCGCCTGGGTCCGCCCCATCACCGAGCTGGACCTCTACCGGCGCTACTACCAGCTCAGCCTGCTGGCCAGCTCCGGCTTCTTCCTCAGCGCCCTGGTCGACGCCCGGCCGCCGTCCCCGTTGCCGGATGGCTCATGGCCCCTGCCGCTTCCGCTGCCCGCGGGCATCGATCCGAAGGTCTTCCCCCGCGCCGAGTCGCTGGGGCTCGGCAGCAATGCCTACGGGCTGGGGCGCGAGGCCACCCGGAACGGGCAGGGTATGGTGCTGGCCAACCCGCACTTCCCCTGGGAAGGCTCCGAGCGCTTCTACCAGGTACACCTCACCCTTCCCGGGCAGCTCGACGTGAGTGGGGCCAGCCTGCTCGGCGTGCCGGTGGTGCTCATCGGCCACAACGCTCGGCTGGCGTGGAGCCACACCGTCTCCACCTCCTTCCACTTCACCCCCTTCGAGCTGAAGCTCGTCCCCGGCAGCCCCACCACCTACCTCTACGCGGGCCAGCCCCGGGAGATGACGTCCCGGACCGTCACCGTGCTCGCGCGCGCGGCGGATGGGACCTTGGCGCCCCGCTCGCACACCTTCTACCAGTCGCACTTCGGCCCCATGCTCGAGTACCCCGCGGGCCAGATGTCCTGGAGCGGGCTCACCGGCTACGCCTTCCGCGACGCCAATGCCACCAACCTGCGCGTGCTCGACCAGTTCCTCGCCATGAACAAGGCCCAGAGCGTGGAGGAGCTCCGGCAGGCGCAGCACACCTGGCAGGGCATCCCCTGGGTCAACACCGTGGCGGCGGATGATCAGGGCCACACGTACTACGCCGACGTCTCCATCACCCCGCATGTCACCAACGAGCACATCACCCGCTGTGTGGTGTCCCCGGTGGCGCTGCTCATCCTGCAGGCGTCCCGGCTGCCGGTGCTCGATGGCTCCCGCGCGGACTGCGAGTGGGGCGCGGATGCGGACGCGGTGGAGCCCGGTCTCCTGGGTCCGGGCCGGCAGCCGCACCTGGTCCGCGCCGACTATGTGACCAACTCCAATGACAGTTATTGGTTGAGCAACCCGGCGCAGCCGCTGACCGGGTACCCGCGCATCATCGGCGATGAGCAGACCGCCCGGAGCCTGCGCACCCGGCTCGGGCTGCGGATGGTGCAACAGCGCCTGGAGGGAACGGATGGGCTGGAGGGCAGGGGCTTCACGCTCGAGCAACTCCAGACGGTGATGTTCAACAACCGCAACTTGTCCGGCGAGCTGCTGCGGGACGCGGCGGTGGCCATGTGCCGGCGCTCGCCCCTCGTCCTGCTGGCGGATGGGCGGTGGGTGGACGTGAGCAAGGCCTGCCCCGTGCTGGCCGGCTGGAATCTCCGGGGCGACCTGGACAGCACCGGCGAGCTGCTCTGGCGCGTCTTCATGGCGCAAGTGACGAAGGTGACGGGAGGCCCCTACCTCGTGCCGTTCGATGCGACACGCCCCGTGAGCACGCCCCATACCCTCAACACGCTGCATCCCCAGGTGCTCCAGGCGCTCGGGCTCGCGGTCCAGACCCTGAAGGACCGGGGCATCCGCCTGGACGCGCCGCTCGGTACCGTCCAGGGGACGCGGAGGAACGGCACGTTCATTCCCATCCACGGTTGCAGCCATGCCGAGGGGTGCTTCAACCAGATGGGCAATCGCATCGTCGGGGACGGCACCTATGCGCCCATTCTCGGCACCAGCTTCGTGATGGCGGTGTCCTTCACCCCGGCCGGACCCGTGGGACGCTCCGTGCTGGCCTACTCCCAGTCCACCAACCCGGCCTCGCCCTACTTCACGGACCAGACCTGGCTGTACTCGGGCAAGCAGTGGGTGGACATGCGCTTCACCGAGGCGGAGATCGCCAGCGACCCGGAGCTCTCCGTCCTGATGCTCCAGGAGTGAACCGGCGCCGGGCCGCGAATCATGGGCCGGGCTCGTTTCCAGCGGTGCTTCCTGGAGGCTCGGGAGGCGGCTTCTGGGGCAGCCACACCACGAAGGTGCTGCCTTGCCCCTCCACGCTGCTCACCTCGATGCGGCCCCCGTGCTGCTCCGCGAGCTGCCTGGCGCCGAACAGCCCGAGGCCCGTCCCTGGAATGCGCCCCACGACGTTCTCTCCCCGGTAGAAGCGCTCAAGCATGGATTGCTTGTTATCCTGGTTGAGTATGGATAGCGGTTATCGCATGCTCGCGCCTGGCCGAGCCGTTTCTGGTCCATGAACGTGTGGGAGGCAGCGAATGGGAACCTGGCGCAAGAGTGGTGTGACGTCTTCTTCGTGTCGTTGGGGAGTGGGCCTCCTCGTCTCCGTGCTGACGGCCTGTGGCACGGAGGTGAGGCCGCCCGTGGCGGTGGAGGAGCAGGCCGAGCTCGCCTCCGCTGAACAGGAGTTGGAGGGCGAATGCACGGAGGACTGGGCCGCCAACCCGTGCACCATCGCGGACTCCGCTGCCTGCGGAACGGGCGATCCGGGCGTGGACACGTACAACAGCCCCAACAATTGCGAGCTTGGGGGAATGAAGTGTGATCCCCGGCCGCGCCTGTGCAATCGAAACACGAAGACGTACTGGTTCACGGCCACCTCTCCCCTGTCCGTCTACGACAGCCTGGGGAACGTGCTCGGCAACGTGACCACCGGGACGAAGCTGCGCATCAACCTGGGGACGAGGAAGACGATCTCCACGGTCTCGTCGAACTACCTGGTCATGGGCTTCTCGGTCCCGACCAGCAACGGGGCCATCAGCGGATGGATCCGGCCCGAGTTGTTGGATGCGGGCTACACCAACATCCTGAACTGGGTGACCGCGAATTACCGTCCGGCACCGGATCCCGGCGGGACCTACAGCGATTGGTACATCATCCCCTCGAACAACGCGCCCTACGACGGGTTGCACGTGACCGACAACTGCCCCGCCGGCAACATGGCCGTCCACTACCTGGGGCGCAATGGCCGCATCAACTTGATCACCAACCTGCCGGGAAAAGGCTCACCGACGAAGGCTGTCTACCCGAACAACACGGGGCTCAACTTCAAGCGCGCCCAGGTTCAGCACTCCGTCTCGATGCCTCTCTACG
Source organism: Archangium sp. (assembly GCA_035645295.1). Lineage (GTDB taxonomy): Bacteria > Myxococcota > Myxococcia > Myxococcales > Myxococcaceae > Archangium. The sequence continues at coordinate 25,443 of DASQMW010000111.1, read as the reverse complement.
ACTGCAGCAGCGGCAGCGCGGTGCGGGTCTCGACCACCCTCAAGTTCGTGTACGGCTATATCCAATCCGGTCACTGGGGCTGGATCGCGCTGCCCAACCTGTCGACCACGCGCCCCTTGTGAGGGGATGAGCACCCGCCCCACCTTCTCTCGGAGTGAGGGCGCTTTGACAGGCGTTCCGGGTCATCGTGGGGGACGGGCGAGCCGAGGTGCTCTCCCTCTTACATGACGGACGCCCCTGCTGTTAGAAGGGGCGCCGGGCCGGAGACGCGGGTTTTCAATGGGTACGCAGCGGGGGGGGACGATTCGTGCGGAGCGAGCGCTGGCCCGTCCTGGGCCGGCTCGTGGCCGCGCTGGTGCTCGTCCTGGGCTGCGAGGCCCGCTTCGTGGATCCCCATCCGCCCGAGCTCAGCCTCCTGTCGCGTGAGCACTCGCTGAAGGTGGTGGATGCGCCCACGGTCTACGGGCTCATCTTCGACCTCCACCTGCCCGATGCCTCCGAGTGCGCCCGCATCAAGTCCCGGCTGACGGAGACGTTCCGCGCCACGTTGCTGCCGCCGGGCCGGCAGGGGCTGGAGCTGGCGGCGCAAGACCTCTCGCCCGGCTGCATGCAGCCGAGCTCGCGGCAGGTGTCCATCAGCACCTACGAGAGTCAACTGAGCCTCGCCGAGTCCCGTTTCGGGGCGGGGCGCGTGAGGCCGCTGCTCATCTACTTCAACAACGTGGAGCTGCCGCCCCCCTCCGGCATGCAGTCCAGCCTGCTCTCGCTCCGGGCCCGCTCGGTGGGTGCGCCGCTGCTGTGGGCCCTGTCCACCCCCGACGCCATCCAGGGCCTCCACTTCGATCAGAAGGCCGCCTGGACCTACAGCGCCGATCCCGGGCTGACGGGCCCGCTGGAGCAGTTGGCGCGGACGCAGCTTCCGCTCGTGCAGCTCGAGCAGCCCCCGGTGGATGGCTTCCCGCTCTTCTCCCCGCAGGAGCTCACCTGGGTGCGTGCGAAGCCTGCTGCGCGCGTAGGCCCGGGCCTCTGAGTGGGTCCCGGGCCCTGCTTCACGGCGAGTGCCCGGGACTACCCCGGTGTGGTTTCGGGGGCTCCTGTTGGGGGGCCCAGGTGGAGCGGATCCCAGACGTACTCCTCCGTGGGAATCAACTTCATGTTCGTCAGCGCATGGTGCTGGACGAACGCGGCGAAGCGCTCGGAGACGACGATGCTGCCTTGTTGGCCTCGGGGCCGGAACACATCCTCACCCGCCCAGGTGCCAGGCTCCAGAGCGAAGCCGTGGACGGTATCCACTCCAATGGAGCGGCACTCCGTGCAAGTCACTGGCTCGCGGATGCGCAAGCGGCTGTGCGCTACATCCATGGCAGCGCGGCCAAAACAGGGGGTGACGACGAAGTAGCGGGGCACTTCCAGAGGTTGCGACTTCTTGCGCCCGCCGCGCACGCGCAGCACTTCCACGGGGTGGAAACCTTGAAACCCGGTCAGCCCGTCGGCCCGAAAAGCCTCGGCCATGCGCTCGGAGATGAGGACGTCATAACCCGGCGCATCAATGAAGTCGCCAAAGGCCCCGCTGTGCAGCTTCACCTCGCCTCGATAGGGGGGCAGCCATGGCCGCATGCCAATGATGTCGCCGCACACCGGGCAACGCGGGGCATCTGCGGTGTTGACACGTGTCCCGGAGCTGAACGTGGTGTCGTGGGTCCCCCACATCTCATGCTCGAGCACGAAGAAGCGCGAGGCAGACGGCAGGTCAGAAACCATTCGGAAACCTCTCGCGGAGATCCTTACGGTTGTAGAGCGCTCGTAGGTACTTCTCGAACTGGCTTGGCGTTGCTGTTTTCTCGCGCCTGAGCCACTCGATGACCTCTTTGTCCACATCACGGTGCCACTGCTGATAGCCGCAGTGCGACTCCTTGGCCCTGGTCACGAAGCGCTCATCCCGGGGCTTGTACAGTCCGCGAAGGGTTCCATGCCTCTCCAGTTCCTCGGCGATGGGCCGGGAGATGATGTGGTGTTTCTGGCCCTTGCAGTCGGGCGGCTCCTCCGAGACTTCTGACGCCGCGTCAGCCTGGGCGCCCTCTTGCGCGTGGGCTTCTTCCTTGAGGGTTGCATTTCCCGGTTGTGTGGCGTCGTAGAGCACCTTCGCGCCGTTGAGGGCTTCGGCGATCTCCGCCTGACTGGCCCCACAGCGTAGCGCTGCGGTCAGAGGATCCTTCTGAATGCAGCAGCTCATCGTGTCCCAGCAGGTGACTTGAGCCACGTAGATGGGACTGCTCGCGGCGGCGGAGCCGAGGCTCGCGAGCACGACCGACATCCAGAGTACGAGGGTCTTGCTGTTGATTCGCACCATGACCTCCCAGGTGCGGCCGAGCATAGGTGCAACAAGGATCCCGTGTGCATGCGGGATCGACCTGCTGTGCGCGTATAGGCCCGGGCCTCTGAGTGGGTCCCGGGCCTCTCTTCATTTCAGATGCCCGGGACTACTGCACGGCCAGGGCGCTCCGCGGAGGGAGCACCCACAGCTCGTTCCCATGAGCGGGGTCCTGCGCGACGAAGAAGACGGAGGTGCCCACGCGGGTGAAGCCGCGCGGATACGAGGAGCCGGCCCCTGGTGAGAGGTCCTGCAGCATGCTCGTGCCCCGCACCGTCCCGTCACTCACCCAGAGCTCCAGCCCCGTGCCCTCGCCAATGCCGCTGAAGAGGATGCGGTCATCCAGGGTGTAGAGCTGCGTCTCGAACTCGTCGGACAGGCTCAGCGGCCGGTGCAGCAGCTTCGTCCCGGCGCCCGTTCCATCCGTCACCCAGAGCTGGACGTCGCGCGGGGCGGGGCCCGAGGTGGAGATGCCGAGCCCGAAGAAGAGCTTGCTGCCCGCGACGGTGAAGGTGGTGATGTACGGATCCGCGTCGGGCTCACCGGCGAAGGGATTGGGCAGCGCCGAGACGAGCCGCTTGGACACGCCGCCCGCCTCGTCCACCCTCAGCCGGTACAGGTACAGCCGGTGATCGGACAGGTTGGTGAGGGTGAGGTACAGGCAGCGTCCTCCCACCACCCCGAGGAGCCGCGGATTGTAGGTGCCCGGGCCTGGAGGGAATGCCTCGACGAGCACCGTGCCGCTCCCGGAGCCATCGGTCCTCCACAGCTCGCTCATCCCATCGGACGTCTGGGCGAGGAAGAAGACGTACCGGCCCACGGCGCGCAGGTAGAACGGATTCGAGCTGTCGGGGCCCGGCCGCAGGTCCCTGACGAGCGCCGTGCCGGCCGCGGTTCCATCCGTCTTCCACAGCTCGGTGCCGTGCACCGGATCCGTGAAGACGAAGAAGAGCGTGCCGCCCACCAGCACCTGCGAGAAGATCAGCGACGAGTCGGGCCCCATGTCCCGCACCCGCACCGTGCCCGCCGCGGTGCCATCACTGCGCCACAGCTCCGTGCTCCCGGGCGCCTCCAGCGTGCCGGGGACGTAGCGGAAGAAGAGCAGCGTCTTCCCCACGGCCGTGAGGTTGTACGGGAACGTGTCACCCCGTCCGGGGGTGATGTCCTTCACGAGCCGCGTGCCCCCGGAGGTGCCATCGGTGACCCACAACTCACCGCCGTGCGCTTCGTCACCCGCCACGAAGAAGAGCCGGGTGTCCACGCGCGTCAACTCCGACACGGGGACCGAGGCGGCGGGACTCGGGAGCGCGGGGAACTCCTTCACCGAGACGGTGCCCGCGCCGCTCCCATCGCTCCTCCACAAGCCCCCGCTGCCGTCCTCGTAGTAGGCGGCGAAATAGAGCTTCCCGCGGAACTCCACCAGGCTCGACGGGCCGGGAGCGAGCCACGGCGGCACGTCGCCGGGCGGTGGGAAGATGTCCTTGACGAGGCGCGCCGTCCCCAACTCCACGCGCCCCCACTGCGCCTCCGGTGCTTCGTCCCCTCCCTCCCCCGGTGAGCGGGCTTCCGGCCGCTCGTCCTCTTGGATGGCTTCCTCCGGGAGAGCCCCGCCACACCCCACCGCCAGCGAGCAGAGCAGTACCACGCTACGCCACACACGCATCCCCGACCTCCCATGTCTTCGTTGGTATGGGAGGGTGGGGAGAGTGAGGCGATTCGTCCAGTGGTGCCCGGGGAGGGGCGAGTGCTCGCCGCTGCTCCGCGTGCGGAGGGCTTCACTCCTTGTCGGCGACGACGGGGAACTCGAACTGGGACACCGGCACCTCGGGCAGGCCCGCGGGCACCAGGTAGCGGCGATGGAGCTCCATGCGCTCCGGTATGGCGTCCTGCCGGAAGCCATATGGGTGCGCATGGTCGGAGGTCTGGCTCAGTTGGCCCGCACGTCGAAGGAGAGGAATTGGGGCGCCCGGCAGGACGTGCAGCGCACGCGCAGGACGGTGATGGACCGGCCGTCACTCCCCGTGTGCCGCAGTTGCAGGGCGTCCGGTACGCGCTCGAAGGTGCCACCGCAGGAGCAACGCTCGCCGCGGATGCGCTGATCGGCCTGGTCCAGGTTCTCCACGACCATCACGGTCGCACCCTGTTCCTGCGCGCGCAGGTGCCGCACGGGACGGAGCGGCGCGGCCTTGCGGACCTTGCGCTCGTGCATGAACTGGCGGAGCCGCCGGGGGATGCCCAGCACCAGGGCCCCCACCACCAGCAGGAACACGCCGCTGATGGCGAGGCTGGTGTTGCGCGAGAGCTGTGCGTCCTTGGACGTGGAAGACGCGGGGACGACGCCCACCGGCGCGGCGAAGGAGATGCCGAGCTGTGAGCCCATCTCCTTCACCGCCTCGACATGCCGGGCCAGCGCGTCCGGAGCCACCCGGTCCGCCAGACTCCGGTACTCCACCTGGTAGGTGAAGCCGCCGAACCTGGGGACCACGGACATCTCCAGGCGGGACGCCGGGCCCTCCACCGTCTTCTCCGAGGGGGCGACGTTCAACAGGGAGTCCGCGTGGACCTCCCAACGCACGCGGAGGTGCGTCGGGTGGTCGACCTCCACGGGGTGGATACGCCCTTCGGTGCGGCGGGGGAGGACCAGCTCTCCGCTCACCCGCGTGGCGGCGACGCTCAATCCGCCGCCGGCCCAGGCGTCCGTGAGCGTGTAGCGCTCCTCCAGCGTGACCGTGTTGGCGTCCGTGTCGTCCTGCACGCGCGGCGTGCCCTCGGACTCGAGCTTGGGGAAGAGGGCTCGGCGCAGGTCGCGGGATTGGGTGGTGAGCTGCTCCGCGGACAGACTGGCCAGCCACGAGCGGGCCGTGTCCGCCTCCGTGCGCGTGTAGCGGTGGGTGACGGTGAGTGTCCCGGTGCCATCGTCCTTCACCGAGAGCACGTAATGGGCATCGACCTCCGGCCCCTCGGGGAGCGGCTGGGGAATGGACTCCAGGGTGGTGGTGCCGGGAGCGAGCACGAGCGCCTGGGCGTAGGGGAGCGGGCTGCGCGCGCCGAGCCGGCCCCGCCGATGGGTCATGGTGGCATCCACCCACTCGGTCCGCCCGGCCACCTGGGCGCGCACGATGGCGTGGTTGAAGGCGTAGGGCGAGGGGAGCTTGGAGGCCACGCCGCCCCGCAGGCGGGAGTGCACCAGGGCCACGTGGGCGGGGATGCCCAGGGGGCGCAGCAGCGTGGCCAGCAGGAGCGCCTTGTCCTTGCAGTCGCCGAAGCGCTGGGCGAGCACCTGGCCCGGTGCATGGGGCTGGTGGGTGTTGGGGCCGAGCTCGATGCCCAGGTAGCGCACCTCGTCCTGGACGAAGCGCACCGCGGCGAGGAAGCGCGCCTCCTCGGTGGGAAGCGAGCGCCAGGACTCGGCCAGCGCCGTCAGCTCGGGCGAGCCGGGCTGTCCCTCATGCAGCGCGAGCCCCCAGGTGGCCACCTCTTCCCAGCTCTGGAAGCTGCTCACCTGGACGTGGGGCCAGACCTCCAGGTCGTCGGGGACGCCGTCCTCCCCGGTGAAAGTGGGCATGTCCTTGCGCTCCCACCGGTACTCGCGCTGACCTCCCACCTCGCGCACCGTGGGCGCCGCCGCCGCCGCGCCGTGGGTCTTGAAATGAAGCTTCAGGTCCGCCGGGACGAGCAGCCGGTGGACGAAGTGGGCCACGGGCGCCTCGTCCGCCAGGGAGATCGCATCCAGGTGGTGTCCTCGGAAGAGCGGATGGGCCTCCTCCTCCGTCCAGGACTCGTCGAGGAGGTCTCCCGCGCGAACGTCCTGGAGGAAAGCGAGGGCGGTGCGCTCGTCGCTGTAGATGCCCATGTCCAGCCGCTCTTCCTGCTGAATCACCTTCACGTCCTCGGCGCGCAGGAGCTGGGTGCGCACGCCGTCACGGGTGCGCCAGACACCGTGCAGGCGCAGGCGCTCGTGGGTGTTGGAGAACTTCACCTCGAGCTTGGAGCCTGTTTCCACGCCGCGGCTGCTGACCACGCGCCGCACCCGGCGGACGAAGCGCTCGGTCATCTCCGGCGAGACGCGGACCTGCTCCTCGGACAGCAGCACATGGAGGCCCGAGACGGCGTCCTGCTCGCGCAGCGGGCGCTCGGTGTCCACCCGGGTGGGCTCCACCCAGGAGGGCGGCTCGGTCAGCGGGACACCGGCCTCCTCGGCGCGGGCGGGCAGCGTGGCGAGGACGGACAGCAGCAGCAGGAGTCGCGGGAGGAACATGACGGGCGCATACTCCCAGGAGGGAGGACGGGGAGGGAAGCCCGGGAGGAGGATTCGCATGTCCGCGGCACGCTGGCGCACCCGTTTCGAGCCTGGAGCCCTGGGAAGTCTCTTCCTCGTGATGCTCGTGCTTCACCCGGCCCCGGCCGAGGCCGCGACGCCGCGGGCCCACACCTTCAGTGACAAGGATTTCGAGTTCACCCTGGAGGTGAATCAGAAGCCTTCGGCTGACGGTGCGTCTCCCTTCTGTGAGCTGAAGTCCGTCACCGTGAGGCGGAAGCCGGATGGCCAGGAGCTGCCTTGGAGGGCATCCTGCTCGAATGCGGCGTGGAGCCTGGCGCGCTGCTCATCGTGGAGGACATCGACTTCGACGGGCGCAAGGACCTCCGGGTGCTGAGACTCCTGGACGCCCGGCTTCAATCCACCTTCGACTACTGGGTCTACGACAAGAAGACCGGGCGGTTCGAGAAGGACGCGAGGTTCGAGGCGCTCAGCACAACGCGCCGTCAGGCCACGGGTGATGCTGTACGGTCCTGTCCCGGGCTCGGAGATGCCGTGTTCCTCGATGCCGACGTTCAATCGAGTCATGCTTTGGACCTATCACGGAATGCGGCGCCGCTGACTCAGCGCGTGGGCTTCAGCGTGGAGAGCGAGCGCTCCACCCGGGCCGAGCCGGGCCCGTAGTCGCGCTCCGGCGCGGTGTAGAGGACGAGCACGGACCGGTCCGCGAGGGGGAGGAAGTACACGAGGGTCCTCGACGTGCCTTGCTGGAACTCATAGCGGGCCACCGGTCCCGCGGGGAGCGTCCCACTCGTGGCGTTCAACCGCTTGTCCGGCACCGGGACTCCGGCGGCACCCAGCACCTCCTCCGGTGGCGCATCCACCTTGGGCGGCGTGCCCTGCACCGAGCGCAGCTCCAGGCCACCTTCGAAGCGGGCCACGGCCGGTGGGCCGGGCTCCTCGGCACGCAGGGCCATGCCGGAGGGAGGCTCGTACTGGACACCGAGCGTGTTGAGCTCCGTCTTGCGCGAGCAGGCCACGGAACAGGACAGGAGCAGCCACAGGAGGAACGTGGAGCGGTTCACGTGCGCGACTGTGCCACAGGTGCGCGGTGTCTGGTGTTTTCGCCCACGCATTGGAGGCGGGCAAGGTGCGCGGGTGGGTGTTCCCCGAGCGTACCCCTTCCTCTTCAAGTCGGCCGGGGAGTAGCGCTCACCCGAGGGCTCACAAGAGACAGGTGCCGCAGTCCTGGGTGCACTGCACGGTGGCGGGCCCGAGGCCACAGGACTCGGTGAACTGGCACTCGAGGTCACCGCACGTGTAGATGTCCTGGGGGTGGATGCGGGTGGTGATGGGGGCGTAGCTGATGCCGTTGCGCGTGCACTGCGTGTAGGACGTGCTCGCGGGGTCGCGCGTGCAGCTCTCGGCACAGCTCCCGGTCTGGACGATGGGCGGGCAGGCTCCGGGCTCGCCCAGCGCGCATGCCCGCACGCTGCTCTCGTTGTTGCCCAACGGCCTGTCATCGTTGCCAACGAAAATGCCCTCGTTCGTGAAGAGGTTGCCGAAGAAGCAGCCCTCCCGCTGCGAGAACTCCTGGAGCTCCGCCGACGTGGTGGCGATGGGCTCCCCATGTGCGTTCCTGCCCTGGATGGAGATGGCGACGGTGCGTCCGAACTTGTTGACGTGGGCGGCCAGGCACGCGGAGACGAGCTGCTGCTCGGTCACGGTCGCCGGCTGCCCGCTGGCCCAGTCCGGTGTCAGCCCCAGGGAGCCCGCCCAGACGTAGGTCCTCCCCTCGCTGTCCGTGTAGGTGCGCGTCTCTCCGCCGTGCACGGCACAGGCGACGATGTACCGCATGACCGTCTCGGCCAACGTGTCGTTCTGGTCGAACCAGGACGAGAACTCGGGGCTGCTCAGCCCGTTGAAGGCGAGGCCATTGAAGGCCAGCCCGTTGAAGGCGAGGCCATTGAAGGCCAACCCGTTGAGCGTCTCCCCGTTGGCGGACTCGAGCTCCTGGCGCTGGCGGGTGGGCTCCTCCTGGCGTTCGGAGGCTTCGTCCACCGGGCTACAGGCCATGGCGGCGAGCAGCAACAGCACCGAGGTGTCTCGACGGATGGTGGTCTCCATACACTTCCCCCCTGTGGTGGCCGGGTGTTTTCGGAAACTGGCCCCAGGACTAAATGCCGCCATTCGAGCAATTTATGTAAGGCTATTTGTCATTGTGCCGCCGAACCGTTGGTCCTGGAGGGTGCAGGCGTGGAGGGGCGGACAGTTCACGAGGATGCCGTCAGCGGCCGGACACTTGGGTAGGATGGGGACGCCGTCAGGGAGGACGGCCCCATGTCCGTACCCAAGCCCCACACCGCGTCCATGTTCGTCGACTTCGAGCGCGAGGCCTGGCGGGCCCTGCGCGCCGCGACCCCGCTGCCCCTCAGCGCGGAGGAGGTCGAGGGACTGCGCGGGCTCGGCGAGCACCTGGACCTCGAGGAGGTGGCGGACGTCTACCTGCCGCTCTCCCGGCTGCTCAACCTGCACGTGGCCGCGACGCAGAGCCTGTGGACGGCGCAGCAGGCGTTCCTCGGGGGCTTCACCCAGAAGGTGCCCTTCATCATCGGCATCGCGGGCAGCGTCGCGGTGGGCAAGAGCACCACGGCGCGCATCCTCCAGGCGCTGCTCTCCCGGTGGCCGGACCATCCGCACGTGGAGCTCGTCACCACGGACGGCTTCCTGTTCCCCAACCGCGTGCTCACCGAGCGCAACCTCATGCACCGCAAGGGCTTCCCGGAGAGCTACGACCGGCGCGCCCTGGTGCGCTTCCTCGCCGAGCTCAAGTCCGGACGCGCCGAGGTCTTCGCGCCCGTCTACTCGCACCTCGTCTACGACATCGTCCCCGGCGAGGCGGTGAGGCTGTGCCGGCCGGACATCGTCATCCTCGAGGGGCTCAACGTGCTGCAGACGGGGCCGGTGGAGGGCGGGAAGATGCCGCACACCTTCCTGTCGGACTTCTTCGACTTCTCCATCTACGTGGACGCGAGCGAGCAGGACATCCGCCGCTGGTACGTGGACCGCTTCCTCCACCTGCGGCAGACGGCGTTCCGCGACGAGCGCTCCTTCTTCCGGCGCTTCGCCGAGCTCACCGAGGAGCAGGCCATCGCCCGCGCCGAGTCCGTGTGGGGGGAGATCAACGGGCCCAACCTGGCGCAGAACATCGCGCCCACCCGCTCGCGCGCGCGGCTCATCCTGATGAAGGGCGCGGACCACAAGGTGCGCCGCGTCCGCCTGCGGAAGACCTAACGCGAGGGGGCGAGGATGTCGCGCAGGGCCTGCTCGAGATTCACGTAGCGGAACGAGAAGCCCTCGGCCAGCAGGCGCTGGGGGAGGCCGCGCCGCCCGCTCAGGGCCAGCTCCGCCTCGGTGCCGAGCAGCCGCGCGCCCAGGCGCACCGCCCACGCGGGGACGGGCGGGCTCCAGGGCCGCCGCAGCACGCGGCGCAGCGTGCGCATGAGCTCCGCGTTCGTCACGGGCGAGGGCCCGGTCGCGTTGTACACGCCCTGCATGGCGGGGTTCTCGATGGCCCGGAGGAAGAGGGCATTGAGGTCATCGATGTGCAGCCAGCTCACGTACTGCTCGCCGCTGCCCACCGTGCCGCCGAGCCCCCAGCGGGTCAGCCTCGCGAGCGTGTCCAGCGCGCCCCCGTCCCGGCCCAGGGCGAAGCCGATGCGCAGCAGCACCTGGCGCGTGGCCGGCGAGCGCTGCGCGGCGAAGGCCTCTTCCCACTGGCGGCACACGTCCACGGAGAAGCCCTCGCCCGGGGGCGAGCTCTCGTCGCGCACCGCCTCCCCCGAGTTGCCCAGGATGGCCAGCGAGGCGGCCTGCACCCAGACCCCGGGAGGCGTGGCGCACCGGCGGATGGCCTCGCCCAGCACCCGCACCGAGTCCAGCCGCGAGGAGAGGATTTCGCGCCGGTTCTCCGGCGTGTAGCGGCAGTCCACGCTGCGGCCGGCGAGGTTGACCACCGCCACGGCGCCCTCGAGCTGTGCACACCACTCGCCCGGAGTCCGGCCGTCCCACGCCACCTCGCGCGCGTCGTCCGGCGACGGGGAGCGGGTGAGGATGACGACCTGGTAGCCCCTGGCCTCCAGCACCTGCGCGAGCGAGCGCCCGAGAAATCCGCTGCCCCCGGCCAGCACCACCCTCCGCGTCGTTGCCATGACCGCCAGTCCTTTCGAAGGAGGGCACTTGCCCCCTGTTACCAGGGAGTACCGGGACGGGCGCCCCCGGTTGCGGGGGGAGGATTTTTTTGTTTTTTCAAGAAGTCGCGCTCCATCTGCAGCTGGCGGTTCTCCTTGCGCAGCCGCACCAGCTCTTCTCTCTCGGCGCCTGTCAGTGCACTTGCCGACTCCGTACTCTGGCCTCCTTCCGCCTCGCGCACCCAGTTGCGCAAGGCCGACTCGGTCAGGTTCAGGTCCTTGGCCACTTGGGGCAGGCTTTTGTCGCCCTCGCGCACCAGCCGGATGGCCTCGGCCTTGTACTCCGCGTTGAAACTCCGCCTCTTCCTTCGCTCCATGGACACTACCTCTCGTGTAGCCGGCTTATCAGGTGTGTCCACCAAGACCGGGGCAGGCTCACCGACGTCACGTGTCGGGCCGGGCCGGTGGCTCCTTGACCTCCAGCGGAGGGGACCTGGCCGGCGCGTCGAGCGAGGGGGTACCGCCGGGCACCTGCGCCCCTTGGCCGAAGCGCTCCCGCAGCTCGTCCGTGCGTGTCTCGAAGAGGGGCACGCCGAGGCTGTAGCCGGCCCGCGCCAGCAGGTGCGCGGCCACCGGCGCGGTGAGAAAGAGGAAGGCGACGACGGAAAGCGCCCGCGTGGCCACCTGCATGTCCTCGAAATACACCGCCGTGCCCAACAGCAGCAGCCCCGCACCAGCCGTCCCCGTCTTGGCGGCCGCCTGCATGCGGCAGAAGAGGTCCGGCAGCCGCACCACCCCCAGCGCCGCGACTACCATGAAGGCGCCGCCTGCCAGCAGCAGCGCTCCCGCGGTCCATGTGCTCATCGTCCCCTCGACCGCTCCAGGTAGCGTGCCACCGCCACCGTGCCCAGGAAGGAGATGAGCGCGATGCCGGCGGCCACCCGCAGCAGGTGCGGCTCATGGGTGTATACGCTGTAGACAGCCGTCATCCCGATGGTCAGTCCTCCCATCATGTCGAGCGCCATCACCCGGTCCGGCGCGGTGGGGCCGCGCACCAGGCGCACGAAGACCAGCCCCAGCGACAGCGTGAGCAGCCCCAGCGTTACCTCCAGCACCAGGGTGAATGCGGGCGAGACGGGCACGCTCATCGCAGCAACTCCAGGATGCGGCGCTCGAAGCCCTGCTTGATGCCGCGGCGCACCTCCTCCGGGTCGGCGGCGTACATGGCGTGGATGTAGAGGACACGCCGGTCGCTGGAGACATCCAGTGCGAGCGTGCCCGGGGTGAGGCTCACCACCAAGGCCAGGAAGGTAATCTCCCCATCGGTGCGAGCATCCAATGGAATGGCGAGCACCGCCGGGGTCATCCGGTGCGTGGGGGTGAGCACGTCATAGGAGATGCGCAGCGTGGAGAGCACCAACTCCTTGAGGAAGAAGAGCGAGAAGCCCGCGAGCTGCCTCCCCCGCAGGAAATAGGTGTTGCGCTGGGCAACCGAGGGCGAGGCCCACAGGATGAGGTAGCCCAGCAAGAAGCCCACCAGCAGGTTGGCCATGGAGAAGTGGGTGATGGCGGCCCATCCCACCGCCAGCGCCAGGTTGCCGAGCAGTGTCCTCACCGCCCTCCTCCTCGCGCCGCGAGGATGTACCCCTCGGGGGACAGCAGCTGCTCGGCGGCGCGCGTGAGCAGCCCGAAGGCGGGGCCCGGCACCAGCCCCAGCCACAACACCGCCAGCGCGAGTGCCGCCACCGGCACGAGGAGCGAGCGCGGCAGCGGAGGACCCTCGGGCACTGGCTCGGGCGGGGCCTTCCAGAAGGCCTCGGCCCAGATTTTCGTCATGGAGAAGAGCGTCAGCACGCTCACCGTCAGCGCCACGGCCACGGTGAGGTAGCGCCCCTGCGCGAGCGCCTCGCGCACCAGCGCCAGCTTGGCGAAGAATCCCGAGGACGGCGGCAGGCCGGCGAGCGCCAGGGCGAAGACGGCGAAGAGCAGCGCCACCCCGGGGCGTGCCACGTACAGCCCACCGAGCGCCTTGAGTTGGTACGTCCCGCGCAGGCGGTGCGTCAGCCCGCTCACGAGGAAGAGGCTCGACTTCACCAGGCCGTGGTGGAGGATGAAGAAGAGCGCCCCGGCGAGCCCCAGGGGCGCGAAGAGCGCGAGTCCCAGCAGCATGTAGCCCACCTGGCTGATGGAGTGGAACGCGAGGATGCGCCGGAAGTCATACTGCGAGGCCGCCCCCAGCACGCCCGTCACCATCGTCAGCGAGGCGATGGCCAGCAGCACGGGCTGGAAGAAGGCGAAATCATGGGCGAAAACGAGGGAGAAGATTCGGATGAGCGAGTAGATGCCCACCTTGGTGAGCAGACCGGCGAAGAGCGCCGTCACCGCCATGGGCGGCGTGTGGTAGCTGGCCGGCAGCCAGAAGAAGAGCGGGAAGAGGGCCGCCTTGAGCCCGAAGGCGGCCAGGAAGAGCACCGCCACCGCCGCCACCGTCCCCGGCCTCGGCGTCTGCGGCAGCTTCACCGCCAGGTCCGCCAGGCTCAGGGTGCCCGTCAGCCCATAGAGCAGCCCCACCGCCGCGAGGAACAACGCCGAGGCGAGCAGGTTGAGGGTGACGTACTTCACCGCGCCCTCGATTTGCGGCCGCTCGCCGCCCAGCGCCAGCAGCGCGAAGGAGGCGATGAGCAGCACCTCGAACCACACGTAGAGGTTGAAGAGGTCCCCGGTGAGGAAGGCGCCGCACACCCCCAGCAGCAGCACGTGCACGAAGGCGTCGTAGCCGAACGCCTTGCGCTGCGTGTCCAGGCCCGCTACCGAGTAGACGCTCACCGCCAGCCCCAGGAGGCCCGCGAGCACCACCAGCACCGCGCTGAAGAGGTCGGCTACCAGGCTGATGGCGAAGGGGTACGGCCAGTGGCCCACCTGCACCACCTGGATGCCGTCGCGCTCCACCCGCGCGAGCAGCGCGACGGCGGCCGCCAGCAGCAGCGCCGCGCCCGTGGTGCTCACCGCCTGGCGTGCCCGGGGGCTGCGCCCGAGCAGGAGGGTGAGGGCCGCGGTGGCCAGGGGGATGATGAGCGGGAGGACCAGCAGGGGCCTCATCGGTCGGTGTCCTCGAGCGCATTGAGGTCCGCCGAGCCGGTGATCTGGTGGGCCCGGTAAAGCAGCGTCACGGTGAAGGCCAGGAGGCCAAAGCTGATGACGATGGCGGTCAGCACCAGCGCCTGCGCCAGGGGCTCCGCGGTGGGGACCTCTGGCGCGAGGGCACCCTGCGGGACGATGGGCGGCCGTCCTCGCCGCAGCCCGGCGGCGGAGAAGATGAGCAGGTTGGCCGCGTGCGAGATCAGCCCCAGCCCGAGGATGAGCTTCATCAAGTTGCGCCGCAGCACCAGGTAGATGCCCGCGCCGTAGAGACAACCGACCACCAGGGCCACGAGGATGGCCATGCGTCACTCCTCCGCCAGCGAGAGTACGAAGGTGAGCGCCACCCCGGTGACCACCAGATAGACGCCGAGATCGAAGAGCATCGGCGTGCCCACGTCCAGCGATCCCAGCCCCCATGGCCGCAACTCCACCCAGCCGCTGGTGAGCAGGGGGTTGCCCCACAGCAGGGGCAGCACCCCGGTCGCGAGCGCCAGCAGCAGCCCCACGGCGATGAGCGTGGACGGCTCGAAGCGCAGCGCCCGGCGTGCCGCGGCCACGTCGTGGGCGATGGCATAGAGGGTGAACGCCGCCGCGGCCACCAGCCCACCGGCGAAGCCGCCGCCCGGCTCGTCGTGTCCGCTCACCAGCAGGAAGAGGGAGTAGAGCAGCAGCAGCGGCTGCAACAGGCGGGTGGTGGTGCTGAGGATGAGCGAGGTCATGGCCGGGGCCTCCCGGCCGGGCGCAGCTTCAGCAGTGCGTGCACCCCCAGCCCCGCCACCGCGAGCACGGTGATTTCCCCCAGGGTATCGAGGGCCCGGAAGTCGGTGAGGATGACGTTGACCACGTTGTGACCGTGCGCCTGGGGTACGCTCTGCTCGAGGAAGTAGGTGGAGATGGTGGGGTGCGGGGGTGGGTTGGCGGCGAGGAGCGCGAGCAGCCCCATCACTCCGCCTACCCCCAGGGACAACGCCACATCGCGCAGGCGCACCGCCCCGCTGGAGAGCTCCGTGTAGCGTGGCAGGTGCAGCAGCGCGAGCAGGAACACCACCACGGTGAGCGCCTCGACGATGGCCTGGGTGAGCGCGAGGTCGGGCGCGCCGAAGAAGAGAAAGAGCAGCGCCACACCGAAGCCCACCACGCCCAGCGCCGTCACCGAGGCGAGCCTCGACCGCGCTCGCACGACGGCCCCGGCGGCCAGCACGGTGAGCAGCGCCACTCCCACGTCCGCCACTTCCACCTGGCCGGTGGGAGGCGGCAAGAGCGCGTCCCCGCGAACCGCCAGCGTGTAGCCGAGCAGCCCGAAGATGGACACCAGCACCAGCACCAGGTAGCGGCTGTGAGAGCCGGACTGCAACAGCCGTGTCTGCCACAGGGCCACCGTGTTGAGCCCCACGAGGAAGCGATCGAAGCTCCAGGCGGCCTGGAGTCCCGGAGGGGAGAGCGCGCCGGCCACTGGGCGCAGTCGCTCGCGTCCCACGAAGACTGCCGCCCCCATGGCGAGGCTGAGCACGCTCAGCCCGAGGGCAACGTTGACGCCATGCCAGAGCGACAGCTCGAGCGGCCCGAGACCCGGCCGCAGGGCCTCCCCGGCGGCGCTCAGCAGAGGCGCGAGCAGTCCGGGTGCGAGGCCGAAGACAAGCCCCAGCACGGCGAGCAGCAGTGGCTGCCCCCACAGCCCCGGCGGGGCCTCGTGCGGGGCCCTGGGCGGGGTACCAGGGCCACCGAGGAAGGGCCGCACGCCCACCATGAGCGCCACCGCCACCAGCAACACGAAGGCGAGTACCGCGGCGGCGGTGACGAGCCCGGCGGAGCGTGGGGCGTGGAGCACCGACTCGTAGACGAGCTCCTTGCCGATGAATCCGAAGACGGGAAGCACCCCCGCCATGCCCAGGGCGGCCAGGCCCGCCGCCGTGGCGGTGAAGGGCATCGCGCGCCCCAGCCCACTCAGCCTTGTCACGTCGCGGGTGCCGGTCTCGTGGTCCACCACCCCGGCGAGGAGGAAGAGCGCGCCTTTATAGAGCGCGTGTGCCAGCAGGTACACGAGCGCGGCGTGCAGTGCCGCGGGTGTTCCCACTCCCATCAGCATCACCAGCACCCCGAGCACGCTGAGGGTGGCGTAGGCCAGCAGCCGTTTGAGGTCCACCTCCGCGAGCGCCCGCGCCGCGCCCCACAGCATGGTCGCCCCGCCCACCCCCGTGAGCAGCAGCGCCCAGGGGGCCGTACCGCCGAGTGCCGGGTGGAGGCGCATCAAGAGGTACACGCCCGCCTTCACCATCGTCGCGGAGTGGAGGTAGGCGCTCACCGGGGTAGGCGCCTCCATGGCTCCTGGAAGCCAGGGGTGGAAAGGCACCTGGGCGGACTTGGTGAAGGCTCCGGCGAGCACCAGCAGCAGCGCGGGCAGGTAGAGCGGATGGGCACGCAGGGCCTCGCCCTGTCCCACCAGCCCGGACAGCTCGAAGCTGCCACCCATGCTCGCCAACAGCAGCAGCCCCGCCAGCAGCGCCTGCCCTCCGGCCACCGTCACCAGCAGCGCCTGGAGCGCGGAGCGGCGGGCCTGGGGACGCTCGTGCTCGAAGCCCACCAGCGCGTAGGAGCTCAAGCTGGTGAGCTCCCAGCAGATGAACATGGCGAGCACGTTGTCCGCGACAACCACGCCGAGCATCGCGGACATGAAGAGGAAGAGGTAGGCGTAGAAGCGCCCCAGCTGCGGGTGCCCGGCGAGGTAGTGCGCCGCGTAGAGTGTCACCAGGGCGCCAATGCCGGTGATGAGCAGCGCGAAGAGCAGCGCGAGCCCGTCCAGGCGAAAGGACAGCCAGAGGTCCAACTGGGGCGTCCACGCCAGCCGCTCGGTGTGGGGCGAGCCCGCGGTGACGGACGGAAGCGTGCCCGCGAAGGCCACGAATGCCCCCAGCGGCAACAGGGTCAGCAGCCAGCCAGCCAGTCGCGGGGCGAACCTCACCACCCAGGGGGCGAGGAGGGCTGCGCCGAAACCGCCGAGGACGAGTGCCGTGAGCATGGGGAGAGGAGACCCGCTGGCCGCAGGTCAACAAGGAAATGGACTCCAGCAGAAAAAGCCGGGCGCCACCCTTGATTCAGAACCGGGAGTACGTCGGAGCACCAATTCCACACAATTCCCGAGCGCTCACCGTACTCCGGGCGACAACCCGTCTGCTGCCTCGTCGGACGGGTGGAGCAGCCCATGTATGAAAAGGCTCCCGCCCCACTGCCTGCCGAGGGTGTCAGCAGCAGCCCTGATACGGGCCGTCCCTCCCCCTACCTTCATTCGAGGGGGTGCAACAGGAGGGTCGGCGATGCACAAAGTCCTCGTCTATTCCGTCCTCCTTCTGGGAGGACTGGTGGCTTCCCAGGCGCTTTCCATGCTCGGGCCAGAGCTCCACGAGCCACTGGCCCACGTCATCCGGCTGCTCACCATGGTGGGGCTCGCCTTCATCATGATTCACGTCGGGCAGGAGTTCGACCTGGAGAAGTCGAACATGCGTCAGTACGGGTGGGACTACGTGGTGGCCGCCACCGCGGCCACCTTCCCCTGGATTTTCGTCACGCTCTACTTCGTCTTCGTCCTGGCGCCTCCTGAGTTCTGGGGACAGTTCAACTTGTGGAAGGAGGCGCTGCTGCAGGGGCGGTTCGCCGCGCCGACGAGTGCCGGAGTGCTCTTCTCCATGCTGACCGCAGCGGGCCTGGGGGCGACATGGGTGTTCCACAAGGCCCGCATTCTCGCCATCTTCGACGACCTCGACACCATCCTCCTCATGGTGCCGCTCACGATTCTCCTCGTCGGCTTCCGCTGGCAACTCGTGGGGGTCATCGCCCTCATCGCCCTCCTTCTCTGGGTGGGGTGGAAGTACCTACACCGCTGGCATATCCCGTACAGATGGCCGTGGGTGCTCGGCTATGCGGTGGTGCTCGCGCTCGCCTCCGAGGCCATCTACCTTGGGACGGGTTACCTGGACACCAATGCAGCGGTCCACTTCGAGGTTCTGCTGCCCGCCTTCATCCTGGGCTGCATGATCGCCAATCCCGCGCGTGGCCTGCACGAGCGGGACGCGCTGGAGGGCGTGCAACCCGGGCTCGATGCGCCGGGCGAGCAGCGCGTCGCCACCGTCATCTCCGGCTGCTTCATGGTGCTCGTGGGGCTGTCGATGCCCGCCCTGGGCGGTGCGGGGGCGGCACGAGAAGCCGGGCAGAGCGTCAGCGCCGTCGCGGGCGGCAGCCCCGGCTGGGGCCTCATCGCCCTCCATGTCCTGGCGGTGACCCTCCTGTCCAACCTGGGGAAGCTGTTCCCGGCGCTGTGCTATCGCCGCGAGGCGAGCTTGCGTGAGCGGCTCGCCCTCGCGGTCTGCCTCTTTCCACGAGGAGAAGTCGGCGCCGGTGTGCTCGTCGTGGCACTGGGGTACGGCATCAGCGGCACGGCGGCGGCCGTGGCCCTGCTGTCCCTGTCGCTCAACCTGCTCCTCACGGGCCTCTTCATCGTGGGGGTGAAGCGACTGCTGGCCGGCCCTCGCCCCCAGGCCACTCCCATGGACTCCCACGCACCACGTCCACCTCAAGGCCAGACGCCTCGGCCTCACATCCACATTCCCGCGAGGGAAGGAGGGCACTGACATGATGACGCACGAACCGGTTCCAACCCCTGGCCACCGGGGTCTGGGATCAGCGGAGACAGTGGGCCTGTCGCGTGTCCTGATAGCCACGGATTTTTCCCCCCAGTCCGCCTGTGCACGGGGGCGGGTGCGCCAGCTTCCCCTCCGCGAGGACGCGGAAATCCTTCTCGTCCATGTGTTGCCAGTCGAGGCCGCCGTGGGCGGCAGGCAGCAAGAGGAAGAAGCGCTCGCTCGACATGCCCTCGAGGAGGCTGTGCACCACACCCGGGAGGAGCGGGAGCGCGCGCGGGTCGCATGCGAAGTGCGCGGCCTGCTGCTGAGGGGCATACCAGCGGAGGCCCTCACCCAGGCGGCGCGGGACTTCGGTGCGGAGTTGGTCGTGCTGGGGAGGCCGCGCCGCCCCGACTCGCTCCTGGCGAGAATGCGGGAGTGGGTGGCCGGAGGACTCATCGAGAGCATCCCCACCGCGCTCCTCGTCGTCGGGCCACCCCCGGTGTGTCCGTACCGCCGCCCCCTGGTGGCCGTGGACTTCACGGAAGCGTCTCAGCACGCCCTGGAGGCAGTGCTCCACCTGTGCCCTGGTGCGAGCCGCGTGGCCGTGCTGCACGACTACGACACATCCTACGAGCTCGTCCTCCACCAGTCGCCAGCTCAGCTCTCCCGTATCCTGGAATACCAGCGCGACGCCAAGGCACAGGCGCGCACCAGGTTGCAGCGGTTCCTGGCTCCGTACCGTCATGCAGGGGTGCACTTCGACGAGCTCGTCCGCTCTGGTGATGCCACCGCCTCCATTCTGGAGATTGCCCAGGAGGAGCAGGCGGACCTCGTCGCTGTTGGAAGACACCTGCGTTTAGGGCTGAGCCGGCTCGTGCGCCCGCACACCGCACCGCAGGTCGCCAGGGAAAGCACCTGCGACGTGCTCGTGCTGGAGCAGGAGCCCAGCCGGGCCGCCGGGACGTCACCTGTGGCGCCTCTCCCCAGGATGGGCCCATGAGTCCATCCACCCCAGGCTTTCGGGAGCTGAGGCGCCTCGAGGGCTTCTTGCCCATCGAGGACCACGGCCTCATTGGGGACGGGAAGACGGCGGCCATGGTCGGGCGCGATGGCGCCGTCTGCTGGATGTGCGTGCCCCGGTTCGACTCGCCACCCGCAGCGGCCGAGCAGCACCAGCACGACGTTTTGGACGCAGCGGCTCGGGAGTGGCGGACTCCGGACCACGTGGGCCTCATTTCCAGCGGGGTCCTCCTCGAGCGCACTCGGCGTCCCGGGCATTTCCGCACGACGCACTCCGACTCCGCGAGCCGGATGTCGAACGCGAATTGACTCATGAGCGGCAACAGCACGAGCGGCTCGCTACCCGGACGCAGCGCTCCCCCTTCTCAAAGGCGCGTCCGTGGGCCGCCCGTCCGCACCGAGGAACTGCACCTGCTGGCGAGGCACGGTCCGGATTTAAGGTGGGCGCCATGAAACCGCTGCGTGCTCTCCTTTTCGCCGCCGTCCTGCTGGCCGTGCCTCCTGCCCTCGCATGCCTGTGGGACAGTGACACCCTCAAGGAGGAGTCCATTGGCCTCGACGAGGTGGCCAACGTGCTTCGGGGGAAGAACCTCAAGCACTCAGCCACCTTCTACGAGCGCAAGGTGGCCTACACGTTGCCCCTGCTGGAGCAGGCGGACGTGAAGCCCGAGCGGTACGACGATCTCGCCGTGGCGTACGAGAAGCTCGGCCGCACCCAGGAAGCCATCGCGACGATGGAGGCCAAGGAGAAGCGCTTCCCCGGCCTGTACACCACGGCGGCCAACCTCGGCTCCTTCCACGCCCACGCGGGCAACTACCCGCGTGCGCTCGAGGAGCTGCGCCGCGCCCTCGCCCTCAACCCGGATGCCCACTTCGGCCGCGAGAAGTACCAGGTGAAGGCCATCGAGTACCTGCAGCGCCTGGCCACGGCTCCCGAGCTCGTCCAGAAGGAGGAGTTTCTCGGCCTTCCCCTCGAGCCGGACCGCTACCTCTTCGTCATGAATCCGAAGAGTGGCAGCCGGCGGGGCAGCGTCGAACTACCCAAGGATGTCCTGCAAGGCCTCGTGGGGATGATCCGCTTCGGCAGCGGCGAGAAGAGCCAGCACCTGTGGTTCAGTCTGGGCCTGTCGCTGGCGTGGAGCGGCCACAAGAACCTCGCCCTCCGCGCGATGCGCCGCGCCGAGCTGCTCGGCCATCCCCTGGCGCGTGAGCATGCCGGGGAGCTGCTTCGCACCATCAAGGCCTATGCTGGCAGGCACTCGGAATGGGAGAAGGTTGGCGCCGAGCTCGACGCGGAGTGGGCCAAGGGGCAGGCCTGGGTCCAGGAGAAGCAGCGCCAGGAGGATGCGCTGCTCGTCAAGGGCAAGGAGACGCAGGTTTTCGGCTACTGAGCCGCGGTGCGGTGGCCCGGAGCGTCAGAAGATGCCGACGACGTGATGCGTGAGCGGCTCTTCGTAGCCCGGAGCCGCTCCTGGCTTCCCCTGAATGGCGGCCGCCCGGGTCCACAGTCGCGTACCGCGTCTCGCCCGCGGCCGCGGAGGCGCATGCCATGAGCCAGCTCGTCATCAAGAAGTTCGCGCAGCCCGATGAGCGGCGGTCCTTCCTCTCGCACGGGCAATGGTGGACTTCGAGGGCATGTCCGACTACGCGCGGCGCGAGGCGCACCAGTCCGCCCTCCAGTAGGAGGGGGGCCGCCGAGCGGGCGGCACGGCGCACCCCCGCGCGAAGGTGTGCATCTTATCCTCCTCGGGAGGGTGCACATGGGCTCGCCAGCGCATCCTGGAAAGGAGGAGGGGCGGATCCCCACGGCAGTCGCCCACCTTCAGCAGGCGGCACAGCAGGCCCAGCTACGGCGGTACGGCGTGCTGGCGAGCCTCGGCCAGCTCGCCCTTCGAGACCTCTCCCTCCCGTGTTTCGCCCGCGAGGCGCTCGCCCAACTCCTCGAGGCCCTGGAGCTGTCCCAGGGCGCGCTGTTCGAGCTGCTCGACGGGGGCCGCTTCCGGTGTGTCGCCAGCTTCGGAGCGTCCCTTCCGTCCGGGCAGCTCGTGGAGCACGCGGAGGCCGGCGAGTGGCATGCGCTCCTCGCGACGCCCTCCCTCACCGCGAAGGTGTTTGGAGCGGGAGAGCCGGTTCCCCTCACGCCACTCGCTCCGGGCTCCCAGGGGCTGTTGGTGCGGCTGCCCGGCTCCTCGGGAGAGGCCGTGGCCGTGCTCGCGCTCGGCGTGCCGCCGGAGCGGCGATGCGACGCGGATGCCCTGTCCTTCCTCCAGGCGGTTGCCCACCTCCTGGGCGCGGCCATCTCCCGCGAGCACCAGACGCGCACGCGACGCGCGGAGGTGGAGCGGCTCCAGGCCCTCTTCGAGGGCTCGCCCTTCGTCATCGGCCTGAAGGGACCGGACGGACGCTACGGCTACGTGAACCGCCGCTTCGCCACCTACCTGCGCAAGCCCGTGGAGGAGGTGCTCGGACATACCGACGAGGAGCTCTTCCCCGCGGACATCGCCCGGATGATGCACGCCCATGACGACACCGTGCGGGCCTCGGGCGAGCCGAGGGAGTTCGAGGAGGAACTCGCGCTTCCCGAGGGGCGGCTGCTCTTCCTGGCCGAGCGCTTCCCCCTCCGCGAGCCGGGTGGGAAGCCGTACGCCACGGGGCTCATGGCGCTCGACATCTCCACCTTGAAGCGGACCGAGCGCGAGCTGCGGCGCCGGGAGGCGGAGCTACGCCAGATGGTGGATGGGCTCGAGGACCAGGGCATCATCGGGCTGGATACCCAGGGGCGGGTGACGGGTTGGAGCCGCGGCGCGGAGCGGCTCAAGGGCTACAAGGCGGAGGAGATCATCGGCCGGGAGGTGGCCTTCATCCACGAGGGGGAGCTCTCGCGCCCCGGCAGGCTGCGCGAGACGCTCGCGAAGGCCGCGCGCGAGGGCCGCGTCGAGGTGGAGAGCTGGTGCGTGCGCAAGGACGGCTCTCGCTTCCTGTCCGAGGACACGGTGTTCCCGCTGTGGACGGAGGACGGCGGGCTCCGGGGCTTCTCGGTGGTGAGCCGGGACGTCACCGAGCGCTACGAGGCGCGGATGGAATTGCAGCGCAGCGAGGCGCGCTACCGTCTGGTGAGCCGCGCCACGGGGGAGTCCATCTGGGATTGGGACCTCGTCGAGAACCGGGTGGAGTGGGGGGAGCAGGCCCTGGAGCGCTTCGGATACCCGGCGCAGGAGGCGGCCAGTCACCCGAGCTGGTGGGAGGCGCGCATCCATCTGGAGGACCGGGAGGCGGTGCTGTCCTCGCTGGTGCACGCCCTCGAACACGGTGAGGAGCGGTGGTACGCCGAGTACCGCTTCCTGCGCGCGGATGGGGGCCAGGTCTGGGTGAGGCATCACGGCTACGTGTTGCGCGAGGGCGGCCGTCCCGTGCGGATGATCGGTGCCATGGCGGACATCACCCGGCGGCGGCGCGCCGAGGAGGAACGGAGCCGTCTCTACCGCGAGGCACAGGAGGCCATCCGCCTGCGCGACGAGTTCCTGTCGGTGGCCTCGCATGAGCTGAAGACGCCCCTCACCACGCTCCAGCTCCACCTGCAGATGCTGCGCGTGCTGGCCACCAAGGGGGGGAGCTCCTTCTCCCCGGAGCGCGCCACGAAGAAGCTCTCGCTCGCCGAGTACCAGGTGCAGCGCCTGGTCACGCTGGTCAATGATCTGCTCGACATCTCCCGGCTCAACTCGGGGGGGATGGAGTTCCGCTTCGAGACCGTGGACGTGGCCCGCCTGGTGCGCGAGTTGCTGGAGCGGCAGAGACAGCTCCTGCGGCACTGTGGCTCGGAGCTGCGGGTGCAGCTGCGCGGCGGGTACGCGGCCCGCGTGGACCCGATGCGGTTGGAGCAGATCCTCACCAACCTGCTCTCCAACGCGGGGAAGTACGGCCAGGGCAAGCCCATCGACGTCTCCATCGAGGGGGACGAGGGCGAGTACTTCATCCGGGTGCGGGACCGGGGCATCGGCATCGCCCCCGAGGATCAGCAGCGGATTTTCGAGCGTTTCGAGCGCGCGGTGTCCGAGCGCCACTATGGAGGGCTCGGCCTGGGGCTGTGGATTTCCCGGCGCATCGCCCAACGGCTCGGGGGGACGCTCACGGTCCGGAGCCGGCCGGGGGAGGGCTCCACCTTCGAGTTGCGCCTGCCACGCTTTCCCTCCGAGACTCGCCCCTCCGAACCGGTGGATGAAGCCCACTGGTGAACCGGCCTGGGAGGCGGGGCCGCCAGATGAACGAGAAGACCGTGGTCGTGACCGGAGCGAATTCTGGCGTGGGGCTCGCCACCGCGACGGAGCTGGCGCGAAGGGGCGCCACCGTCGTCATGGTCTGCCGCAGTCCCGAGCGGGGCGAGCAGGCGCTCAAGGAGGCCCGGCAGCGCAGCGGCTCGGAGAAGCTCGAGCTCATGCGGTGTGACCTCGGCTCGCTCGAGAGCATCCGCACCTTCGCTCGCGAGTTCCAGGCCCGGCACTCCGTCCTGGACGTGTTGATCAACAACGCGGGCGTCATCACGGTGAAGCGGGAGACGACGCGGGACGGGTTCGAGTCCCAGCTCGGGGTCAATCACCTCGGCCACTTCCTGCTGACGAACCTGTTGCTGGAGCAACTGCGGCGGGCGCCCCAGGGGCGGATCATCAATGTGTCCTCGGGGGCGCACAAGACGGGATCCATCCATTGGGAGGATCCGCACCTGACGCGGAGCTTTGGCGTGTGGAAGGCCTATTCGCAGTCCAAGCTCGCCAACATCCTGTTCACCAAGGCGCTCGCCGAGCGGCTCCGGGGAACGGCCATCACCGCCAACAGCCTGCACCCGGGCGCGGTCGGGACGAGCCTTGGCGTGGACCGTCAGACGGGGTTTGGCAAGCCCATCATGGCGTTTCTGGGGCTCTTCTTCCTGACGCCGGAGCAGGGCGCCGAGACGTCCGTGTACCTGGCGGCGAGCGACGAGGTCACCTCGGTCTCGGGCGAGTACTTCTACAAGAAGAAGCGCGCCCCCGTGTCGAAGAGCGCCCAGGACCGGGAGCTCGCCGAGCGGCTGTGGTCCTGGAGCGAGAAGCAGGTCGGGTGGGCCGCCGGGGGGGAGCGATGAATCCCGCAGCCGAGGCGGCCTTCCGGCGGGCGTACGATGACCTGCTGTCCTTGTGGACCACGGCGCCCGAATCCCGGGATGTCGAGACACCGAGCGCGCGCACGCGGGTGCAGGTCTGGGGACGGGAAGGGGCACCACCGCTGGTGCTCCTGCATGGGTTCAAGGTCACTTCCGGCATGTGGGCCGCGAATGCCCAGGAGCTCGGGAAGTCCTTCCGGGTCTACGCCGCGGACACGCCGGGAGACCATGGCTTCAGCGTGCCGCACCGTCCCCTGGTGCGCGTGGAGGATCTCCTCGGCTGGTTGGACGAGCTGCTCACCGCGCTGGGACTGTCGCGGACGAACCTGGGCGGGATGTCCTTCGGAGGGTGGCTCGC
Organism: Archangium sp.; assembly: GCA_035645295.1. GTDB lineage: Bacteria > Myxococcota > Myxococcia > Myxococcales > Myxococcaceae > Archangium. The sequence goes on along the minus strand of DASQMW010000111.1, from coordinate 355 downwards.
CGCGCAGTACGCCGCGCGGGCGCCGGAGCGGGTGTCGAAGCTGGTGCTGCTCGCTCCCGGGGCCACCTTCCTGCGCTTCAACACCGCCTTCGTCCTGCGCGGCATTCCCTTCCTCCTCTGGCCGCGCCGCGATTGGGTCCACGCCTACCTGCGCTGGGCGGCCGTGCCAGCGGCGGAGGCAGGGGGCCTGTATGACGCGGTGATGGGTGGGATCGGGGACGTGATGTGGACGGGGCTCCGCCACTTCGGCTGGTACCCCGGCCAGTGGCCCGGGGTGGTGAAGGAGGAGGTGCTGCGGCGAATCCAGACGCCGACGCTCCTGCTCGTGGGCCAGCAGGAGCGCATCTACGACGCG
>DASQMW010000110.1:0-15186 GCA_035645295.1 Archangium sp. | reverse complement strand
GAGGGCCCGCTGGAGGTGCTTGCGCTCAGAGCGCGTCAGCGTGACACACCGACGTTTGTGACGCACTCCGCCGCTCCTTCCTGCCCCAACGGGCGAGCAGCGATACTACCCCTGACAGGACTTACCTCGAATAGCTTAGCCTCCTCGGCGCAATCTCGACCGAGGGGGCTTCGATGGTCGTCGTACCGTCCACGCTGGATGCCATCACCGTGCATGCCGAGGGCGCGCTCTGCACGCGCCTGGCTGCGGTGCCTTCCGACAACGGCCGGCTTCCCAGACAGGTGCGCATCGAGGGCCTGCCGCTCGGGTTGCGCACCGGCTCGCTCCGGGCCGCCGTGCTCAAGGGCCCTCGGGGCCTCCAGGTGCGCGACATCCGCCCCGCCTACGATGTGCGGCTGCCACCGGAGACGGACATCCCCGCCGTGCAGCGCGAGCTGGAGGAGGCCCGGGAGAAGCTCGCCACCGTCAACGCGGAGCTGGAGCGCGTGATGCGGGACATCGCGGCCCTCCAGAAGCTCAAGCCCTCCTTCCCGCCCCGCCAGAAGGACGAGCCACACGAGCCGCGCGAGTCCTCCCTCACCGCCATCCTCTTGCTGGCGGGCTTCGTCGATGCGGAACTCGCCCCCCTGCAGGACCGGCGGATCGCGCTGGAGCGGCAGCAGGGCGACATGACGGAGGAGGTGAACCTGCGCCAGCGGCGGGTGAACGAGAGCTCGTCCGCGGTGCGGGGCCACCGTGCCCAGCTCTACCGGGCAGCCGTCATCACCCTCTCCGAGGTGGGCCCGGCGAACGAGGCCGCGCAACTCGCGCTCGAGTACGCGGTGCACGGTGCCCGCTGGGTGCCGGGGTATGACCTCCGAATGCCCCGGACGCTCGATGGTGGCGTGCTGCGCATGCGCGCCTCCCTCATCCAGCGCACCGGCGAGGACTGGAGCAACGTGCGGCTGGCCCTGTCCACCGCACACCTGGAGCGGCGTGCCGACGTGCCGGAGCTGAAGGCCCTGCGCATCGGCCGGCGTCAGCCGCCTCCGGCCCGCTCGGGCTGGCGCGAGCCGCCCCCGGGACTCGACGAGCTGTTCGCCGGCTACGACACGGCCCGGCCCTCGGGTCCGCCACGTCCCGATTCCGGCATGGTGTTCGACGGGCTCGGTGCTGCGGCCGGGCCCGTGCCCCAAAAGGCCCCGGTGCTGCGGGAGGAGCCCGTGACAGGGGGCGTCCCCAAGCCGATGGCACCACCCGCGCCGATGCGCGCCTCCCAGTCCATGCCTTCCGTGTCGGCACCCATGCCCACCGGCTCCTTCCGCGCGGGAGGTGCCCCACCCCCTCCGCCGGCACCCGGCGCGGCACCCGCGGCTCCCAAGATGAAGAGCGCCAGCCTCATGCGGCGCCGTGCGGTCCCCGACGAAGCGCCCATGGAGCTGGAGGAGGCGCCGTCCGAGGAGCTCGCGGATCTGGATGGGTACGGTGATCTGTTTCAAGCGGAGGGAGGTCTTGGCGGCGGTGGCGGCCTCGCGGAGACCCGCTCCCGGCCCACCGGGCTGGAACCGGCGGTGGATCTGCTCGACTACGGCAACCTGGAGCTGGGCGGCGCGAATCACCCCGCGCTCCGCGGACGGCTGCAGCCCCAGCCCGAGGACATGTCCCGGGAGCTGCTCGTGCTGATGGGAATGCACGTGCGCGTGGACGTCTTCGCGCTGGTGGCCCAGTACGAGCGCACGGTGGCCACGGTGCAGCACGCGCCGCTTCCGGCCTGGTCCGTGCCGCCGCGCCAGTCCACGCCGCACTTCGACTACCGCTACGATGTGGAGACGCGCGTCGACGTGCCCTCGGACGGCGTGTGGCACAGCGTGCCCGTGTTCTCCGCGCCGGTGGGGCTGAGCGCCGAGTACGTCTGCGTGCCCTCCATGGAATCGCGCGCCTTCCGCACCGTGAAGGTGGAGAACCGCACCCCGCACGCGCTGCTCGCCGGCCCGGTGGACATCACCCTCGGCGACGAGTTCCTGATGACGTCTCCCCTGCCCACGCTCGCGCCCGGCGCCACGCAGCGGCTGGGACTGGGCGTCGAGGAGTCCATCAAGGTGTCGCGCAACACGCGCTTCGACGAGGCCTCCGGCGGAGTGTTCGGCGGCTCCAACGTGCTCACCCACCATGTCTGCGTCGAGCTGGCCAACCGGACCGCGCAGTGCGTCACCGTGGAGGTGCTGGAGCGGGTGCCCGCGGTGCCCTCCGCGGCGGAGAAGGACATCAAGGTGGACGAGGCCGAGGTGAAACCCGCCTGGAGCAAGCGCGCGCTCCTGCCCGGCGAGACGCCCGTGGAGGGCGAGCGGGCCTGGAAGGTGACGCTGCAACCGGGTGAGACGCAGACGCTGAACGCGACGTGGGCCGTACGGATTCCCTCGAGCAAGATGCTCGTGGGCGGCAACCGGAGGACGTGATGAGCACCCCCATCCATCTCCCCGTCGTGAAGGTGACCGTCCTCGAGGACCGCGCGCTGGTGGAGCGCCGCGCGGACGTGGTGCTGCCCGCTGGGCCCCAGCGGCTGCGCGTGGAGGGGCTCTCGCCGCTCGCGGTGGACCCGTCGCTCCAGGCCCAGCTCACGGGAGGCACCGTGGCGCAGGCGCGCGTGAGCCGCACCTGGAAGGAGAAGCCCCGCGGCGAGGCCGCCCGTGCGCAGTGGACGGAGTTGCGCCGGCGCGAGGAGGAGCAGGAGGCCGAGTGGAAGCGCGCGCTGGCGGATGGGATGCGGCTACAGGCGCGGCTGGAGGTGGTGAACGTGGCCCGCGAAGACGTGCTGCGGGCCATCGCCGAGCTGTCGGGCGCGGGCCGGGCGAAGCCGGAGTCCTGGCGCGAGCAGCTCGAGACGGTGCGCAAGGAGGCGGCCTCCACCGAGGAGGCGCTCCGGCGGTCGCGCACCCACGCGGAGGTGCTGTACCAGCGGCTGCTGGAGACCCGGACGGTGCTCCAACGGGGCGAGCTCCCGGAGCAGGAGCTCGTCACCGCGGCGGAGCTGGAGGCGAACCACCCGGCGGGAGGGACGGTGTCCCTGCGCGTGACGTACCTGGTGCCCTGCGCCGTGTGGCGTCCGGCGTACCGCGCCACCCTGGCCCCGGCCGAGGGCGGTGAGACGGTGACACTCGAGTGCGAAGCCGTGGTGTGGCAGCGCACGGAGGAGGAGTGGAAGGACGTGGAGCTGCTGTTCTCCACGGCGCGGCCGACCCTGGGCGCCTCGCCGCCGCGGCTGATGGAGGACTGGCTGCGGCTGCGCGACAAGAGTGAGCAGGAGAAGCACACCGTGGAGGTGAGCATCCGCGAGGAGGTCATCCAGACCACGGGCGAGGGCGGTGCCAGCCAGGTGGAGTCCATGCCGGGCCTGGACGACGGCGGCGAGGCGCTGACGCTCCGGGCTGCCCACCGGGTGACGGTGCTGTGTGACGGAGCGCCGCACCGCGTGCCGCTGTTCCAGTTCAGCGCCCCGGCGGTGTCCGAGCTCATCGGCTACCCGGAGCACTCGCCGCTGGTGCACCGGGTGGCGCGCTTCGACAACCGGGGCCCGGCGGTGCTGCTGGCGGGCCCGGTGGACCTGGTGCGCTCCAGTGGCTACGTGGGCCGCGCGCAGCTCAAGTTCACCGGCGTGGGCGAGAAGCTCAAGCTGGGCTTCGGCAGCGAGGACACCCTGCGCATCGCGCGGCTGGTGGACTCGAAGCAGGACACCCAGCGCATCACGGGCAAGCGCACCCGGACGCATCAGGTGAAGCTGTTCCTTTCCAACACCGGCACCCGCGCGGAGAAGGTGGTCCTCGAGGAGCGCATGCCCGTCTCCGAGGTGGAGGCCGTGGAGGTGAAGCTGCACCAGGACCAGACGAAGCCCGCCCCCGCGAAGGTGAGCGAGGACGGCATCGTGCGCTTCGAGCTGGCCGCCCCACCCCGCTCCCAGCAGGAGCTGGCCTTCGCGTACTCGGTGGCCAGTTCCGCCAAGGTGGCCGGGCTCTAACCATGAAGAGCACCTTCCTCGTCGCGGTCGGCGGATTGTTGGTCGAGCTCGCCTTCTGTCCCTCGTGACAGGCTGCCGTGGTGTGCAAGGCGGCCAAGGAGCCCGTGGTCCTGCGAGGTGCCAGCGCCACGCAATTCATCTCGGCGCTCCCGCGGCTCCCCCACTCCCGAGTGGACTGACCGCGGGCTACATCCGCTCGAGCCGGAACTGCTGGCAGTCGTTGTTGGACCAGATCCACTGCTGGATGTTGGCGCCATCCCCGCTGCTCCAGCAATTGGCCACGTCGATCACCTTGCCGCTGTGACGCGCCTCGAACCTGTACCAGCCGTCGTTGATCAAGATGGGCTTGAACTGCTGGTTGGCCGCGTTGAAGGAGGTCCACTGCTGGATGTTGGCACCGTCGGCGGTGCTCGGGCCGGCAACGTCGAGCACCTTGCCGCTGTAGCGCGAGACGAACCGGTAGTAGCCGCTGTCGGTGGGCTCCATGGCCCACTGCTGGCTGGCGCCGGTGTGGCAGGCCCACTGGTGGATGTTGGCGCCATCCGCGGTGCTCGGACCGGCGACGTCCACGCACCGGCCGGTCGCCCTGTTCACGAGCCGGTAATACGCACGGGAGTCCCACTTGAACGAGGCCACCGAGCGGGCCGGGAGCGTGTAATCGAAGGACTGGCCGGCCCAACGCACCTTGAAGGTGAGGGAGCTGGTCTCGTTGGAGTTCAGCGCCACCAGGGCCAGCGAACCGTCCGGATTCTTGAAGGCCACGGTCTCGATGCTGCCATTGCCCAGGGAGGTCGAGCCGATGCGCACCGCGCCGGTCCGCACCACCTTCGCCAGGTGCCCCCAGCTGTAATACTCCTCGTTCTTCGTATAGGTGCTCGTGGCCGTGTTCACGGTGATCATCCCGCGGCAGTCGACACAGCCGCCCACGCGCGGGCCATGGTTCTGGTCGAGCGCGATGTTCCAGTACAGCGAGCTCTTCGCCCAGTTGCGCAGCGGGCCGATGACGTTGTTCTGGAGCGTCCACTTCAGATTGCCGGCCTGGCTCGTCGCCCAGTCTCCGCCGGAGCACTCGGTGAAGTGAACCTCCTTGCTGGGATAGGCGTTGCGGAAATCCGTCTGGAGGCTGTAGCTGCCGTCGGGGCTCTCGTAACAGTGATAGGCCACACCCGCCACCGATGAGAGCGCCTGGCTGTTGTTGTGGCTCATCACGTCGAACGGGAAGCGCGCGGGGCCGCCGTTGTCGTACCAGTTGTGATCCCACCCGAGGATCCTCACCGTCCCGAACCCGGCGTTGTTCAACGCGGGCCGCAGGTTGTGCGTCGCGAAGTTCGACTGGTCGTTCGGCTCCATCTGCATGGACGCATAGGAGGAAGCGGCATGGTGCGGCTCGTTCTGCATGCTGACGGCGTACACCGGGAGGCCATGGCTGTTATAGGCCTGGAGGAAGCGCACGAAATAGTTGGCATACAGGCCATACAAATCATTGCGCAGATACCCGCCCCCCAGCAGCGAGTTGTTGAACTTCATCCAGGCGGGAGCGCTCCACGGCAGGGCCATGAGCTTGAGCTCGGGATTGAGCTGCCGCGCCTGCTGGAGGAGCGGGATGATGTAGGCGGTGTCGTGGTTCACCGAGAAGTCATTCAGATCGCAGCAGGTGTCATCGTAGGTGTAGTGACTCCGCGCGAAATCGGACGAGCCCATGGGCACCCGGACCAGGTTGTACCCGGCCCCACCCGCGACGCTGAACAGGTCGTTCATGATCGCGTTGCGCTGGGGTGAGTTGTAGATCACCCACGCGGAGGCATCGGTGAGCGCGCCGCCGAAGCCATCGATGCTCTGGTAGGTGGCCGCCTCGTTGATGTCGATCACCGTCGGCGTGCCGCTCTGCGGCCCGAAGCTCCTGGCCGGCTCGAGGCTGAGCCGCTTGGAGAGCACGTTGTTCGAGGTGGTCGTCAGCCAGACCTGGACGGACTCCCCGGCGGCCACCGCGCTCGTTGGAGAGAAGGTGCAGACAAGCGCCGCGGCCGTGAGTCCGCTCCACGCGCTCCGGCGCTTGGAAATACCCATGTGCATAGGAACCCCCTGAAGGTGAGAAGGTCCGCGCCAACTACAACCACGAACAATCAAACTCCAGCGATTTCCTTTTTACTCGTTCAAACCCATTTCATACGGAATGAGAAAAGCACGAGGGTGGTGACTCCAGGCACCAGGTGGGGACGGCTGTCATCAGGCCGTTCCTACTGGCATCCAGCTCAAGCCCGTGAAATCATGGAACCCGGTACATCCACGAGGCTCATGGAGAACTGGCACGCCAGAAGCATTGGGACCGCCGCGACCGCAGCTGGACTCGAACGAGTCATCCAGCCGCGGCGTCGTCGTCCTACACGAGCCCATCGATTCACCCCCAGAGGAAGCTCCACATGAACCGTACATTCCGCAGCCTGACCCTCGCGACGGCGCTGTTCGCTGGACCGGCCGCCCTCCTCTCCACCGCCGCCGTGGCGGCCCCCGCCGAGGAGGCCGTGCCCACGCCCAACGCGTCGCCGGGGCTCCTTTCCGCGATGCAGCGGGACCTCGGGCTGGACGGCGAGCAGGCCCGGCGCCGGCTGGTCAGCGAGGCGAAGGCCGCCCGCCTCGAGCAGAAGGTGCGCGAGGACCTGGGCACCACGTTCGCCGGGGCCTGGCTCAACCAGGACGGCAGCACGCTCATCGTCGGCGTCACCGACGAGGCCAGCGCCCGCCATGTGCGCACCCTCGGAGCCGAGCCCCGGCTGGTGGCCCGGAGCGAGAAGCAGCTCGACAAGGTGAAGTCGGCGCTGGACCGCAACTCCAAGCGCGCCGACAGGACCATCCACGGCTGGTACGTCGACCCCGTCACCAACAGCGTCGTCGTGTTCGCCAAGGATCCGTCCCTGTCGAGCGTCGCGAAGTTCATCGCCGACAGCGGCGCGGCCGACGGCTCGGTGCGTGTGGTCGCCTCCAGTGAGGAGCCCCGCCCCATGTACGATCTGCGCGGGGGAGATGCCTACTACCCGGGCAACGCGCGCTGCTCCATTGGCTTCTCCGTCAACGGAGGCTTCGTCACCGCGGGCCACTGTGGCGGCGTGGGCACCACCACCTCCGGCTCCAACGGCGTGGCGCAGGGCACCGTGCGCGGCTCGACCTTCCCCGGCGGCGACTACGGCTGGGTCCAGGTCAACTCCTCCTGGGCTTCCCAGCCCTGGGTGAACAACTACGCGGGCGGCATCGCCAACGTCGCCGGCTCCAACGAGGCCCCCATCGGCGCCTCCATCTGTCGCTCCGGCTCCACCACTGGCTGGCGCTGCGGTGTCATCCAGGCCAAGAACGTCACCGTCAACTACCCCCAGGGTGCCGTCTATGGCCTCACCCAGAGCAACGCCTGCTGCGAGGGCGGTGACTCTGGTGGCTCCTGGCTCTCCGGTGACCAGGCCCAGGGCGTGACCTCGGGCGGCTCGGGCAACTGCACCACGGGCGGCACCACCTTCTACCAGCCGCTCCGGCCCATCCTCTCCACCTACGGCCTCACGCTCACCACCACGGGCGGCCGGGCCATCGTCTCGAATTGGAATGGCAAGTGCATCGACATTCCCAACTCGAACACCACGGACGGTACCCCGCTCCAGATGTGGGACTGCAACGGCACCGGCGCCCAGAGCTGGACCTTCTACTCCGACGGCACCGTCCGGGCGCTCGGCAAGTGCATGGACGTGGCCTGGGGCTCGACGGCCAACGGCGCGGCCATCCAGCTCGTCGCCTGCAATGGCAACCCGGCCCAGAAGTTCGTGCTCAGCGCCGCAGGTGACCTCGTGAACCCGCAGGCCAACAAGTGCGTGGACATCAAGGATTGGAACTCGGCCAGCGGTGCCCGGCTGCATACCTGGGAGTGCGGCGGCACCGCGAATCAGAAGTGGAGCCTCCGCTAATCACTCAGCTTCGCCACCACCGCCTCCAGTTCCGCCACCCGGCGGGCGAGCTCCTCGGGCCCGCCCGCCGGTAGTGCCTGAGGTGGCTCGCGCCGCGCGAGCGGGGACAGATGCGGATCGCTCTTCCAGAAGTCCATTCCCATCTCGACCGCCTTGTCCACCGAGCACACCACCAGCCGCACCTGGATGGTGAGCAACTCCACGTCCAGCAGCTTGATCTTGATATCACCCGCGACCACCAATCCCTTGTCGAGAACGCGGTCCAACACATCCGCGAGTGTGGCGTTCCGCGGACCCTGCATGATGCGTTGTGACGTCATGCGACCTCCTCACAGCAGCTTGCCGAGCGGGCCCAGGTCCAGGTTCAAATCTTCCTCCGTGAGCCCGAACTCCAGGCGGAGCCGCTCGATCTCCTCCGACTGACGCATCAGGGCCGTCCCCAATCTTTCGATCTCCTCGTCACGCAACGAGCCGCCCTCCATGCGGCGGATGGCCTGCTTCTCGAGCAGCTCGTGCAGCAGCTTCACCAGGGTGAGCACCAACTGCCCGAGCCCGTTCTTCAGCTTGCCTTCGTCCAGCGAGAGCCGCCGCACGGGCGGAGCGCTCTGCTGCTGGAGGACCGCTGCCAACCCGCTTTCCACGCCGTTCATGCCGTCCCTCCGCCGGGGGGCGACGGGACGAGTCCCGCGCGCCGCGCCGTGTCCGTCGAGCACAGGACCAGTTGCAGGCCGAGGTAGACCAGGTCCACATCCGCCACCGACAGGACGATGTCTCCGCGCAGCGCCACGCCCTTGTGGAGCACCCGGTCGAGCGCCTCACAGAGGGACAGGGACTCGGACTCCTCCAGCCGCGCCTCGTCTCCCAGCCTCTCCAGTTCCAGGGTCACGCCGCCCTCTCTTCATCGCCCTCGGCGGCCTCGGCCTCCTCCTGGCTCGCGAGGATGGCTTCGAGCCGATCCAACAACTCCGCCTCCCGCACCTCGAACTCCTCCTCCGTGAGCTGACCGGCCTCGATCAGTTGATACAACTCACCCAACCGCGTCTTGAGCTCCTCCTCTTCCCGCTCCTGCTCCTGGCCCATGGCTTCGTCGACCTTCCTGGCGACCCAGAGCACGCCATGGAGCGGTGCGAACAGAATGTCGTCGATGAGCAACATCTTCACTCCTGCGCTGGCGTGGCCGGAAGCTTCAGCTCCGTGAAGCTGTGCGGGGCCCACGGACCGTTGAACTCGAAGGTGAAATGCTCATCGAAGCCCGCCGCGGCGGATTCGACCAGCTTCTCGAAGGCCTCCAATCCCTCTCGTGGCAGCAGACACGAGAGACTCATCACCTCGTTCTCCCCACGCGTCGTGTTCCACTTCAGCTCGATGCCCTGCTCCCGGAGCACCGCCGCCACGCGCTCGGAGTGCGCCTGCCGATCCGATTCACGGAGGTTCTCGAACATCTTTCCCACCGTGATCAGCTCCTCGCGGCTGATATCGTGGCGGCCCTTCATGCGATCCCGGGCGGCCCCCAGCTCCGGATGGGTGGCGACGAAGTAGTCGAAGAGGTTCGAGGTGCTCCAGCGCACCTTGAGCCCCATCTCCACCTTGCCCGCGACGTGGCCGAGCTGCGCCCGGAACAACTCCTCGCTCTCGAGCAACCGGGCGCGCACGGCCTCATCGCTCCGGGCAACGAGGCCGAACGCCGCTGGCAGCACGGTGGTGTGCTCCATCAAGCGTCGCAGGACCGCTTGATGCGCCAGGAGATGCTTGCGCTCAGGCCGGAGGCGCGCTCGGCCCACCCTGCTCACCACCGCCGAGATGTCCCCAACGGTGATGCGGTAGACCTCGCCGCCCTCGATACCAGCCAACCCCGTCTCGCCGGCACCTTGCGTGCCGGCGAGTACAGCATAGAGATACGTGCCTCCAACCTGAGCGCTCATCATCTCCCGGACTCCCTTCGTGTTGTTGTGATGAGGGTTTGTTCCGCTACACGCCCATCGCCACGGCGGGCGCGCCAGCCGCCGCCATCGCCGGGGCCGGCATCGGCAGGGCCGCGTTCTTGCCCTCGTGGAGGGCGGTGGGGGCGGCCGTCAGTCCAATCGCCGCCGCGTACTTCAGATACGTCTCGACCGAGGCGATGACCACACGCGCCTCCACCGAGAGGATCTGGATGCCCACCAGCGAAACCGTGGCCCACACATCGATCACGATGCCCTTATCCAAGATGATGCTGATCACTTCCGCGAGGCTGGACGAATCGGTCGACTTCGTGATGGCCGCCATGACTGCCTCCTGGTTGTTGTTGGGCTCGGACCGTGGTTCCCGTCCTTGCTTGCCTTCACGATTAGCAGGAGTGCCTGACATGTCTTTCAATGGACAGACTCACGCCACGAAATTGAAGGGCGGCCACGGACCGCTCAGCGCGAGTTCTGTATGGCTTTGAACAGGGATTGCCGGCACCGCCGTGCGGAACGCGAGGACCTGCTCGCGCGGCACCAGGAAATACAGTGAGCAGAGCGCGGGCTCGCCCGTGCGCGGGGCCGGGAGCTCCATGCGGTGTTCCCTGCACAGCGGCGCCACCTTCGACAACAGGGCCTGCTCCAGCGCCACGCACCGCTCGCGCAGCCGGTTCTCCGCGGAATAGTGCCGCCGCCGCGCCTCGAGGTAATCGGCGCCCGAGCGGCTCATCGGCTTCACGGCCGTCTCCGGCGTGGTGGGTGGAGGGGGCGCGGAGAGCAGCGCACGCACTCCCAGTTCCACGCAACCCGCAGTCCGCGTGAGTGCACGTTGATAGGTCTCCCGCTGCTCGTCGAGATGCGCGCGCACCGCCGCCTCTCCCGGAAGCACACTGCCAAAGCGCATCGGCAGCACATCGGCCACGGCGTGCTGCGAGCGGATGATGCGCTCGTACGCGAGCAGCTCCGCCTTCGCTGGCGCCTCCACCCGCCCGGGCTCCGCGAGGGGCGAAACCACGGCCGTGAGCCCGCCGTGCACGATGCGCAGGAGCCCACCCGCTTGCCCGTCGCGCGGCAACGCCGCCGCCGCGTCCGCGATGCAATAGAGCAGCAGCCTGGTGCCGTCAGTCATGGGTCCGCACCTCGCTCCCGTCACCGGGCACGTCTCCGAGTCGCGGCGCGAAGTTGTAGGCCGGCCAGGGCCCTCGCGCGGACAGGTGCAGGCCACGCGCCGACAATGGCTCCGCCAGGGGCTCGAGCCTCCTGGCCAACTCCGCCTCCGCGCCTCGCGGCACGAGGAGCGCCCAGTGAAAAGCGCCCTCCCGTCCTGGCTCGTCCGGGTTCCTCGGTGGTGCCCGCAGGGAGCGCTGTTCGAGCACCAGTCCCTCGAGGGCCCGTGAGATGTCCACCTGGACCTCCTGGGCCCACCCGCGTGCCGCACGCACCGCGTCCTTCCGCAGCTTCTGCTCCATGAGATAGCGCGCGCCCCCCTGCGCCGGCAGCTTCGCCACACGGGGGTCGGCGGCGAACATCGCCTCCTCGCAGGCCCGCACATCCAGCGCGCCCTGGAGTGACCACTCCTCCTCGTGCGCCGCCTTCTCGATGAAGGCAGAGATCCGCGCCCGCTCGCGCCGGAGCAGGGCCTCGAGCCGTTCCGCCGACGAGAACAGACACCCGAAGCGCAACGGCAGCACCGGGGAGGCACGCATCATCTGCTCGATGACCGCCTCGTGGCGCAGGGCGCGCGGCCCGAGCCAGCCGAGGTCCTTCAAGTGGGCCTCGCCCGCCTCGCCCGTCCATTCGTGAAGTGGCACCTCGCAGCAGATGGCCGCGACGCCCTCGTGCACCTTCGCGTCGAGGCCGTGGTCCACCGCCACTCCGGCCGCATCCGCGCGCGCGAAGCAGAAGACGTACAGCCCCACGCCTTCATCACCCGTGGAACGGGCGGTCTCTCTTGCGTTCATGGTGCCCCGGAGTCTCCCACCCGCCTCCGACAGGGCTGGGGTGCACCGCGAGCGCCATGCCGTCAGGAGCGGAGCAGGCCCTCCGGGGCGGAGGACCGTGTGTTGGCTCCTGGTCAGTTACCTCAGCGTGTGGCCCCGCGGGCGCGAGCCGAGGCGACGCCGAAGCAGATCACCGCGGCGGCCAGGAACGGCAGCGGCGGCGGAGAGAAGCAGAGTGCGGCCACGATCAACCCGGCGAGCGAGACCAGCACGTTGACGACGGAGACCGCCGCGGGAACGCCTCGGCCCTCCTTGCGCAGCGCGTGCTCGAGCGTGAGGTTCACGGCGCCAAAGCCCAGGTAGAGCAGACCCATGGACACACTCCACCCGGTGGCGAAGTCCATCAGGCTGTGGCGAGGCCCCGGGAACCGCATCGTCAACTGCGCCATCGACTCGTAGACCTGCGACTCCTCGGGAGTCGGAACCTGCCGGCCGGGGCCGAAGTTGCCGATCATGTGCCCGAGCGCGACCAGGACGTGCATCCAGGACGCCACGCGGAACCATCGAGCGCCAGGGATTGAAACCGCCGTTTCCATCTGCATTTCCTCGTGACCCATCCCCTTCAGGTCAATCCGCGAAGGTGAGTCCCTGGGAACATGCGCTGACAACTTCCTCGCGGCAATTTCCCCTCACCCCTCGGGAGAGGGGATAGGGGTCAATTCGCCCATGACGTGTGGCTGGCCGTCCTCGGACTTCACGCGGTAGGCAACGGCGCCGTCCCGCTGTGCCGCCGTCTGGAATACCACGCGCGAGGGCAGCAGGAGCGGCCGGCGGAACGCCGAGGACAGGGTGAGGGCGGGCGCCTCCGCAGCCTCGCCCATCTCCGCCACGCAGCGGCCCACGGTCCACATGCCGTGCGCGATGGCGCGTGGAAACCCGAAGAGGCGCGCCGTGAGGGCGTGCAGGTGGATGGGGTTGTAATCCCCCGAGGCCCGCGCGTAGCGCCGCCCGGTGTCCTCGGGCACCGTCCAGAGCGTGGGATGGCTATTTCCGAAGAGCGCGTCCTCCTCCGTGGCGCCCGCGGGCCGCTCCTCGCGCGGGCGCTCGCCGGTACCGGGCAGGCGGCGCAGCATCGTGGTGACGGCGCTCCACACGAGTACCCCGTCCTCCTCGACGTGGGTGTGCAGGTCCAGCTCGCGCCCCAGCCGGACCTCGCGCTGGCCCTCCACCCACGCGAGCACCGAGAGCGAGGCGCCCTCCTCCAGCCGGCGGTGCTGATGGATGTGGTTGCGCACGTGGATCATCCCGAGCAGCCGGTAGGGGAACTCGGGGCGGTTGAGCAATGCGAGGTGGAGCGGCGCGGCGAGCACCTGGGGAAAGGGCAGTGGCAGGTGGCCATCCGCCGGGAAGCCGCACACTTCGCGGTAGAGCGCGAGCTGCCGGGGGTCCGGCGTGAAGTGACGCACGCGTACCTCGAGCCGGGGAACCTCGCCCGGGCGCGCGGGACGGCGGGCCACGGCGGCTCGCAGCAGCTCCATGGCGAGGGACGGAGGTTCGGCGAGCTCGAGGACGGGTGGAGAGACGGACAAGGAGGCTCCTGCGATGTCTGGGTATTCGGGCGGGTTCGTCTCGTAGTGAGCACCCGGCGGGGAGCGCAAGTTTTTCTTCCCACCAGAGCCGAGGGCCATAATCCCGCCCGTCGTCCCTACCCCCACGGAGAAAGTCCATGTCCTGGCTTCGTGCCATTGCCCTCTCGGTCATGGTCCTGTCACTGAGCCTCGGTGCCAGTCCCGCGTCCGCCTCGACCTTCCACCTCGCCGACATCACGGCTCGCGACGGAGTGGTCCTGACGGGCAACGTCTTCATCCCCGATACTCCGGGGCCGCACCCGGCGATCCTCTTCATCACGAGCTGGGCGACGCCCAACCTCGAGTACCTCGCCCAGGCCCAGCAGTTCGCCGACGACGGGTACGTCGTGCTCTCGTACACCCCTCGCGGTTTCTACTTCTCCGGGGGCTACATCGAGACGGCCGGGCCCAGAGACATCAGCGATGTGAGTGATGTCATCGACTGGCTGCTCCTGAATACCCCCGCGGACCCCGCGCGCATCGGCGCGGCCGGCATCTCGTATGGCTCGGGGATCAGCCTGCTCGGCTCCGCGTTCGACCCGCGCATCCGCGCCGTGGCCGCCCTGAGCACGTGGACCGACCTCCTGTACTCGCTGCTCTCCAACCAGACCCGCCACCAGCAGGCCGCGGGATTGCTCCAGCTCGCCGCCGACCTGACCGGACGGCCCTCGGCGGAGTTGCAGCAGCTGCTCTCGGACTACTTCGCCAACCGGAACCTCGCGGGGCTCGCCACCTTCGCCCAGGTGCGCAGCGCCTCGACGTACGTCGACCGCATCAACGCCCACCGCCCCGCCATCCTCATCGCCAATGCCTACGGTGACAGCCTGTTCGCGCCCAACCAGCTCACCGACTTCTTCACCCGGCTGACCGGGCCCAAGCGGCTCGAGCTCCGCCCGGGCGATCACGCCATCCCGGAGCTGACCGGCCTGCTCGGCCTGCCCAATGACGCGTGGCTCAGCGTGCACCGCTGGTTCGATCAGTACCTGCGCGGCGTGGACACCGGCATCGCCACGGAGAGTCCGGTCCAACTCCAGCCGCGCGGCCAGGACGGCTACGAGGCCTATCCGTCGTGGAGTGCCATTTCGACGAGCAGCGCGCGTTACTACCTGGGTGAGGTGCCCTGGTGGAGCGACGAGGGAAGCCTCCTCACGAGCGCGCAGACGGGTTGGAGCTGGACGGTCCTCGCGGGTGACGACACCACCGCCAACGGGGGGGCCGTGCTACTGACGAACGGCGCCGAGGCGCTCACGGGCGAGCCGCCGACGAATTGGATTCCCTCGGTGGACCGGGACAACGCGGGCGTGTGGCAGTCCGGCTGGTTGACGAGCGCGCGGCGTCTGCGGGGAGCCGCGCACCTGCGCCTGACGGTCACCCCCGGCAGCTCCGGGCAGACGACGGTCATCGCCTACCTCTATGACACCGACGAGTACGGGACCGGCAGCCTCGTGACGCATGTGGCATACACGATTCGTGGGGCGGTGGCCGGACAGGCCTACACCGTGGATACGGACTTCCCCTCCACCGTCTACGACGTGCCGGGTGGGCACCGGCTCTCGCTCGTCATCGACACCGTCGATCCGCTCTACGCGGATCAGGGGGCGTTCTTCACCACGGTGAAGTTCTCCTCACCGTGGGGCAATCCGTCCTACGTGTCGCTGCCACTCAAGTGACCGCACTGGGGCCACGGGTTGAAGAACGGGCCCGGGCACCCTCACCCTGACCCTCTCCCGAGGGGAGAGGGGA
>DASQMW010000109.1:0-32732 GCA_035645295.1 Archangium sp. | reverse complement strand
GTGACGGCGTCGCAGCCCCCCGCGCCCCTCACGTCGGCTTCGGCCACGCGCAACATGCCCCGTACCGGCACGCTGGCGGTGAAGCAGGGCGTGGCCTTGCTGCCCCTGCGCTTCCAGGGGCCGAAGGACTCCGAGCACCTGGGGGACTCGCTGACCGAGGCACTCATCGACCAGCTCTCCAGGGCCCGGGGGATGCGGGTGCCAGGCAGCGGGGTGACGGCGCGCTTCCGCAACGAGCGCGACCCGCGCACCGTGGGGCGCGAGCTCGGGGTCGAGCTGGCGGTGGAGGGGACGGTGCAGAGCGCGGGTCCGGTGGTGCGCGTCTCCGTCCGGTTGCTGGAGGCGCAGTCCGGCACCCAGGTCTGGAGCGGCCGGTTCGAGTACGCCTCCAACGATGCTTTCGAGCTGCAGGACCGGCTGGTGCCGCGCATCGCCGAGGAGCTGCGGGGCGAGGTGGTCCTCTCGGCCTGGCGCGCGAGCACCCCGCCCGAGGCGCTGGCGCTCTACCGCCAGGCGGATGCCCAGCTGCATGGGGCCTTCCGGGGGGGCCATGACGGAGGCCCCCTGGCGCTGCTCGAGTCGAGCCTGGAGCTGGCGCCGGACTTCCTGCCGGCCGTGGCGCTCCATGCCATCGCGAGCCTGCGCGCGTTGTTCATGGGCATGAAGGACCCCCAGCGGGACGTCGCCGCGGTCGCGCGCACCAGCGTCGAGCGGGCCTTGCGGCTGGCCCCGGAGCTGGCCGCGACGCATCTGGCCCGGGCGATGTTCTCCGCCCAGACGGATGACTGGCGCACGGCGGTGATGTCCCTGCGCACGGCCCTGGACATCGCGCCTTGCCATGCTCCGACGCTGCAGTACCTGGGCAGCCTGCAGTGCGAGGCGGGCCGCGCGGACGAGGGGCTCGTCCGGTTGCGCCTGGCCTACGACTTGTCGCCCACGCTGGTGTCGGCGCTGTTCGAGTTCGCCCGTTGCAGCGCGCTGCGCGGGCAGATGGAGGACTACCGCTGGGCGATGGAGCGGCTGACCGTGTCGCCGATGCACCGGACCGCGGCGCAGTCGCTGCGCGTCCGCGTGGCCGGGTGGACCCGGGACCTGGAGGAGCTGCGGCGGTGCCAGGCCGAGGTCGCCGCGGATCCGGACTATATCGCCACCATGATTGGCCGCTATGCCAGCGCGGTGCTGGGCGAGGTGGAGGCGCTCGAGCTGCGCCCCATGTTCGACGAGGCGCTCTCCCGGACGAACAGCCCGCGGTTCGCCTCCCTGCTGTGCCAGCTCTCCACCGAGATCCTGAGCCTCTGTGGCCAGCCGGAGGCGGCGCTGGGGTACTTCCGGCGGGCCGCGGAGACGGCGCTCATCGACCTGGAGTGGATCGAGCGCTGCCCGGCGCTCGTGCCGCTCCGGACGTTGCCGGGCTTCGCCGAGGGGCGGCGCCAGGTGCGTGCCCGCGTCGAGGCCATCTGGCACGCCTGAGCCGTTGTGCTCACGAGCTTCGCTTTCTGGGGGTGTAGGGCTCTTTTCTCGGGGTGCGCGAGCCCCGGCGAATGCGGCCTTGATGCCTTGCACCCCCTACCTTCGCCCTGCGTACCGGGTTACCCTTATTCCCGCGACCTCACGCACCCGGTGTCGGAAGGGAGTTCATGAACACGCCTGTCACCGCTCAGCCGTTGCAGCTCGGTACGGAAGAGGAGCTGAAGTGGCGTCTTTCCCTGATTTCGCCGGACGACCTCATGCGAGGGCTCTTCCACAACAGCCTGCTGGAGCTGGTGCGGCGGCTGGAGGGCGATGACGCCGTCAAGGAGTGCCTGGAGGTGTGTGGAGAGGCCCGCTTCCTGGACTTCTTCAACTACGCCCACCACACGTACATCAAACTGCTCTACGCGTCGGCGCGGCGGCTGACTGCCAGGTTCGGCGGCTTCGAGCGGGCGATGTGGGAGATTGGTTACGACGGAGGCACGTCCTTCTACGCGTCCGCGGCGGGCAAGGTGCTCATCCTCATGGCGCAAGGGGACCCGAGGCGGCTGCTCAGCAACATCCCCACGGGCATGCAGACGGCGTCCAAGCACGTGGAACTCAAGGTGACGCTGACGGGGCCGCGCAGTGGCATCCTCGTCAAGCACGAGGTGATGCCCCGGCAGCACACCGAGGGCGGGCTCCAGGCGATGTGCGATGTGGCGAAGGTGAAGGGCGCCCAGGTGCGCTCGCGCTCGCTGAGCCCCACCGAGAACGAGTACGAGGTGACGTGGGAGTGACGGGGTGGGGGCTGGGCAATCCGGCCCGGTTTCCGCTATGGGGCGGGACGCGATGAGAACCGTCCTGTTGCTCCTGCCCGTGCTGCTCGCCACGGGATGACGAGGGATGAGCCGCCGTCTGCTGGCAACCGGACTGTTGAGCGCCGTGGTGGGAGTGGGGGCCTGCTACGACCTGGAGCCCTTCCTCTATGGCCGCAAGCGTGTGGAGCACTACACGCTGCCCGCCGAGGGCGACACCCCCGAGGAGACGGTGGCTCCCGAGCAGATAGAGCCGGTGGAGCTCGTGGTGGACGGCCAGGTGCGGTTGGGGGCCGCGTATGTGAAAGCCACACAGCAGCCGCCCCGCGCCTACGTCCTCTATTTCCACGGCATCTGCTGCAACCTGAACCAGCACATCGCCCGGCCCAAGGGGTTGGCCAACCTGGGCTATGACGTGCTCGTCTTCGATTACCGGGGCTGGGGCACCTCCACCGACCTGGAGCCCACCGAGCCGGGCCTGCTCGAGGACAGCCGGGCGGCGCTCGCGTGGCTCTCCGCGCGGGCGGGCGTGCCGGCGGAGCGCATCGTCTATTACGGGCGCTCCTTCGGCTCGGCGGTGGCCACCCAGCTCGCGTCCCACGTGCCGCCCGCGGCCCTCGTCCTCGAGTCTCCCTTCAGCTCCGTGCAGGGGCTGGTGCGCGACTCCAGCAACATGGACCTGCCCGGAGGCTTCTTCGCCGAGGGCTCCTGGGACACCGAGGGCCGGGTGCGCTCGCTCCAGGGCGTGCCCCTGCTGCTGCTGCACGGCACCACCGACGATTTCATCCGCCCCGAGTTCTCCGAGCACCTCTACTCGGTGGCTCGCGAGCCCAAGCAGCTCGTCCTCGTGGAGGGCGCGGACCACGACAACCTCCCCCAGCGCATGGGGGTGGACTACGCACGTACCTTGGGCGCCTTTATGGAAGTGGCACGCACCCGGCCCTGAACGGCACCCCACACTCGGCGAGCAAAGCGAGTCATCAAGGCGATATTCGGGCCTTGGTCCGATGGGCACCTTGAAAGCCTGTTTTTATTATCCAGGCACTCCCGATTGAAAAACCGACTTGTCCGTCTTGCCCTGGCCCTTTGGGTTCAGGAGCGGGATCGCCATGCCTGAACAGAGGGGATGGGGTGCTCATGCAACCGTCTATCCATACAAGAAGCTGGAGTGGCATCCGCAACCGGATGCTGATGGCCGTGTGTGTGCTGCTGACCGCGGCGTGCGGCGGTGAGCCGCTGGCGGAGGCGGATGGCGAGAGCCAGGCGTCCGGACCGGTGGCGCCCACGGCGGTGGGCACGCGTCCGCAGGGGCTGGGTAGCACCAACAAGGTGCTCATCCTGGCCAACACGGTGACGGGTGGCACCAGCAGCGTGGAGGCGGTGGCCGCCCGGAGCCTGGGTTTCACGGTGGAGGTCGTCTCCGACGCCGCCTGGGCCGCGAAGAACTCGGCGGACTTCGCGGGCTATCGCGCCATCATCCTCGGTGACGCCACGTGTAGCAGCAGCCTGAGCCTCATCTCCGCGGCGGTGAACAACCGCGGCACCTGGGGCCCCGTGGTGGACGGCAACGTCATCATCATGGGCACGGATCCAGTGTTCCACCTCAAGGATCTGGTCACGAGGAACTCCATCCAGTTCGCCGCCGCGCAGGAGGGCAAGACGGGCGCCTACATCAACCTGAGCTGCTACTACCACGCCACCGCCCCCAGGACGCCGGTGCAGGTGTTGGAGCCGTTCGGCGCTTTCTCCGTCACGGGCGTGGGCTGCTACGACGACGTCCACATGGTGGCCTCGCACCCGGCGCTGTCCGGCCTGACGGACACCCTCCTGTCCAACTGGGTCTGCTCCGTGCACGAAGCCTTCGACAGCTACCCCGAGGCCAACTTCACCCCGCTCGTCATCGCGAGGGATCCGGTGTACGGCTCGCGCCTGCCGGGCTCCAAGGACTTCGCGGACGGCTCGCACGGCGTGCCCTACATCCTGGCCCGCGGCGCGGTGCCCGTGAACTGCGGCGACGGCATGCAGCAGTACCCCGAGCAGTGCGACACCGGCGCCAACAACGGCAAGCCCGGCACCTCCTGCTCCTCCACGTGCCGTCTGAACTGGTGTGGTGACGGCATCCTGGATCCGGGCGAGCAGTGCGACACCGGCGCGGCCAACGGCTCCGGCGCGTGCAGCGCTTCCTGCCGGTCCGTCGCCGTCACCCGTCCCCCGGTGGCGAAGTGCAAGGACGTGACCCTGACGGCCGGCAGCCCCGTCTGCGCCGTCTCCGGCGCCATCGACGACGGCTCGTATGACCTGGACGGCAACCTGACGGGCTGCAGCCAGACGCCGCTCTCCTTCGGCCTGGGCGCCACCAGCGCGACGCTCCGCTGCAAGGACACGACGGGCCTGGAGTCCTCGTGCACGGCGACGGTGACCGTCGTGGACACCACGGCTCCGACCCTCTTCTGCCCGGAGAACGTGCTGGCCGAGTGCGTCGCGGGTGGTGCGGACGTGGATCCGGGCGTGTCGTCCGGAACCGACAACTGCAGCGGCGTGACGTATTCGAGCAGCCCGGGCGCCGGCAGCTTCCCGGTGGGGAGCACCTCCGTGACGCACACCGGCCGGGACTCCTCCGGCAACGCCGCCACCTGCACCAGCCGGGTGACGGTGGTGGACACCCAGGCCCCCGAGGTGTCGGTGGTGGGGTACGCCTCGGTGTCGCTCGAGTGCGGCAAGCCCTACGTCGAGGCGGGCGCCGCGGCCTTTGATGGCTGCTACGGGGACCTGAGCCACACGGTGACCGTGTCCGGCTCCGTCAACATCCACGTGGCGGGGACCTACACCCTCACCTATACGGCGAAGGATGCGGCCGGCAACACGGGCAGTGCCTTCCGGACGGTCATCGTCGTTCCGGGCGCCTCCGGCCTGTGCGAGGACCGGAGCGGTGGCTGGATTTTGACGGGCAGCATGGCCCTGCCGCGCATGCTCCACACCGCCACGCTGCTGGACGATGGCCGGGTGCTGGTGGCGGGTGGCTTCAACACCACCTCGGAGCTGTACAACCCGGAGACCAAGAGCTGGTCCGCCACGGGCAACACCCTGGGCGCGCACCGCGGTCACACGGCCACGAAGCTGAAGGATGGCCGGGTGCTCATCGCGGGCGGCGGCGTGTGCCCCATCACCAGTGCCACCGCCGAGCTGTACGTGCCGGCCCTGGGCAAGTGGAAGCCCGCGGGCATCCTCAACACCCAGCGCTACCACCACTCCGCGGTCCTGCTGCCCAACGGCAAGGTGCTGGTGGCCGGTGGCCGCGCCGGTGAGTTCGACGGCGACACGCTGGCCTCGGCCGAGCTGTACGACCCGGCCACCAACACCTGGTCCTATACCGGCAGCCTGAACACGGCCCGCGCCTTCCACACCATGACCCTGCTGCCCAACGGCAAGGTGCTGGTGACGGGCGGCAGCGATGCCTCCGACGGCTTCATCACCTCCGCGGAGCTGTATGACCCGGCCACCGGGATGTGGACGGCCATGGCGGCCATGGCCACGGGCCGCTCCTCCCACACCGCGACGCTGCTGCCGGGCGGCAAGGTGCTGGTGACGGGCGGCGCGGGCCTGGACGTGGCGCTGAGCGCGTCGGCGGAGCTGTATGACCCGGCCACGAACACCTGGTCGGCCACGGGCAGCATGGGCGCGCCGCGCCGGTGGCATACCGCCAACCTGCTCCCGGATGGCCGGGTGCTGGTGGCCGGTGGTTACCACCCGTTCACGGGCATCATGACGGCGTCCGAGCTGTATGACCCGGCCACGGGCAAGTGGAGCGAGACGGCGGCCATGAACGTGGACCGCTACAAGCACACCGCCACCCTGCTCGACAACGGCACGGTGCTCGCGGTGGGCGGCGTGAGCAACCACGACCAGGCGTCGGCCGAGTACTACGACCTGTCCGAGCTGTAATCCGCGGGCCCCTCACCGGGGCGGGCATTCACTCAGGGGGCGCGAGGCTTCCGGGACACTCCCGGGCCCCGTGCCCCCTGTGTCTTGTGGGGGTCACCCCGGAGCCCTTCGTGCCACGGGGCCGCTCAGCTGCTGCTCCTGCTCCGCCAGCCACCGCGCGAACTGGGCGTACACCGATTGGGCCTGCCACCGGGCCCACAGCGCGTCGCGCTCGGCCGGAGGCAGCGCGGTGATGGGGACCGAGGCGCCCTCCGGAATGAAGACGCTCCACAGGGACGACCACGCGTCGGTGGTGCGGGTGCTGTCCGCCTCCAGGGCCAGGGTCCCCAGGGCCTGCTTGTCGGTGAAGGTATGGGGCACGCCATCCCTGTCCATGTAGACCAGCGCGCCGACGAAGCGGCAGGTCCGCGGTTGCTGCCCCTGGACGAGCCGCAACAAGCCGGCCACGCCGATCGTTTCCAGCATGTACTTCGTCACCGGGCCCGGGAAGCCGGCCAGGACGTCCACGCTCAATCCGCTGTCCTCCACCACCAGCGGCTCCTCGAAGTACGCGGCCGCCTGCCGGGCCTTGTCCAATGCGACGGCCTCCAGGTTGCTGCCCTGGGGCTCGATGATGGGGAGCTCGAGACGCTCGATCCCGTAGCCCACCGCCGCCAGGCACTGCTCCAGCACCTTGGCCTTGCCGCGGTTGGTGCTCACGAAGGTGATCTTCTTCACGGACTGCTCTCCTCGAAGCGCGTCAGGGCTCAGAACCATTTGGCGGGGAAGGGGGGCGGCACGTAGGAGTCCAGGTAGGCGAAGACGCCCTCGGGATCCGGAGCCAGGTGGTAGAGGTGGCGGTGGTGCTGCGCGCTGGCGAAGCGCTCCTTGAAGAGGTGCTCCATGAGGGCGGCCAGCGGCTCCCAGAAGCCCTTGGCATTCACGAAGACGACGGGCTTGCGGTGCATGTGCATCTGCTTGGACGCGAGGATCTCGAACGTCTCGTCCAGCGTGCCGATTCCACCGGGGAGTACCACGAAAGCATCGGCCCGCATCTCCATGGCCGACTTGCGGGCGCGCAGGTCCCGGGTGACGACGAGCTCGGACGAGGGCTCGAAGACATAGGGCGTCCCCTTCATCACCTCGGGGATGACGCTGATGACCTGGCCTCCGTACTCGCGCGTGGCGTGGGCCACCGCGCCCATCAGCCCCGTGTTGCTGCCGCCGAAGACGAGCCGGTCGCCGCGCTTGCCGATCTCCGCTCCCAGCGCCGACGCCAGCTCGAACCAGGACGGATCCACGATGCCGCTCGAGGAGCAGTAGACGCAGATGGTCCGGGGCTCCTTGCGCGAGCTGTCCGTCCTCCAGGTATGGACCTCCTCGTCCCGCGGCGAGTCGCGGAAGCACTCCTCGAGGAGGGGGTTCAGGTCCTCGCGATCGCAGCGGCGCAGGCGGTCGATGACCGAGAGCGCCAGGTCCCGCACGAAGGGGCGGAGCGAGGCGGGAGTCTCCTGGATGCACCGGTGCATGTCTCCCACCATGTGGCGGACCGCCTCCGGGACGCCGATCTCCAGCAGCGCCTCGCGGATGCGATCATGCAGCGGCCGCGTCCGGTCCGACACCTCCGCGTGCCGCTGCTGGAACTCGACCAGCGAGGAGTGCAGCAGCGGGCGGTAGCTGTCCCAGAGCTGCTCCACGCTCCGGGCCAGCTCGGGCTGGCGGGCGAGCGTCAGCATCAGGGGCCGGGTGATGATGCCCATCTGCAGGTCATCGTTCTCCCCCTGCTCGTCGCGGCGCTCGAGCAGGCCGACGATGTCGTCCACGTCCTGGAAGATGTAGCTGAAGCTCTCCACGGCGGCGAGCGGCAGGGGAGGCCGGCCGTTGAGGGCGAAGGAGCTGTCGATGGCGAACTGCGTGGCCACGCGGGTTTCCGCGTAGCGGTGCTCGAGCCAGCGCTCGAACATGGCCCGCTCCGGGTAGGTGTTCTGCCGCTCCCAGAGGAACATCGAGAAGAGTTCGAGGACGTAGCGGATGGTGGCGTTGAGGAACTCGGGCGGGCAGCGGCCGTTCTGCTCGGCGATCAGCATGAGCATGGCGCCGGTGAAGGGCGTGGCGCTCACGTCGCCGAAGCGCCGGGGGAAGCTCATCCTCCCGGAGCGCATGGGCGTCCGGTCCACGGTGTCGTCGACGATGGCCGTCACCTCCATGCTCAGCAGCATCGTCGGCAGGGCGTCGATGTGCCGCTGGGTGATGCCCCCGGACGCCTCGGCGGCGGCGAGGAACATCAGCGGGATGAGCATGAAGGCGGGTTGGGTGCTCTCCACGGTGACGTGATCGAAGAAGGGCCGCAGCTCCGCGGGGATGGGGGCCGCGTGGACCTTCTTCAGCGCATCCACCAGGAGGGGGCGGTAGGTGGACTCGACGCGCTGGAACATGCCCCGGAATTGATTGGGGAAGTGGATGGGAATGGCTGCGGTCATGGGCTCGGGATGCTGCTGTGGGGGGAGGGGGGAGAAGGGTCAGCCTTCCTCGGGCTGCACGAGGCCGTACTTGTGCAGCAGCGAGTAGAGGTGTTTGCGGTCCAACTCGGCCTCGCGCGCGGCGCGGGCGATGTTTCCCTGGGTGCGGCTGAGCAGGCGGGTGAGGCATTCGCGCTCGAAGTGGAGTCCGTGGGGGCGATGCGCTGCAGCAGCGCGAAGAGCTGCCCGGCCCACCAGCCCGCCGAGCCTGTTCACCCGGTGGTTGCGGCTGACGGTGGGGTGAGCCAACACGACGTCGTTGTCCGGCGCCTTGCCGATGCGCGGCACCGCACTACCGAGTGGGTAGAGCGTTCCCTCGCGCTCGGTGTCCAACAGCACGAGGTGGAAGTGCTGCGCCGCGAGCCGATCTCCCCGGCCCCGCTCACCGAGCACGGTACGCGTGGGGATGGGGGAGGGAGGGGCGGAGGACATGGTCGCCCGGGATTCTACCGTGATACGAGGGCCGGCATGCGCTACCGCTACCTACCTCTGCTGTTGTTGACCTCCTGCGCAACCGTCTCCTCCCGCACAGTCCCGCCTGTGGACCCCCCCTCCCAGGTTGCTTCCTCACCGAGCGTCCCAGCGCGGGTGTGGAGCCAGACACGCCCGGTAGTGGTGCGGCATGCGACGGTGATGCCCGCCTCGGGCCCGGCCATCGAGGACGGCGCGGTGGCCTTCGTGGACGGGAAGCTGGTGGCGGTGGGCCGCAACGCGGAGGTGGCCACCCCGCCCGGCGCCGAGGAGGTGGATGGAACAGGCCTGTATGTGACGCCCGGCATCATCGACGCGCACAGCCACCTGGGGGTGTACGCCTCGCCGGACACCTCCTCCACGAGTGATGGCAACGAGGCCACGGCTCCCGTGACGGCCGAGGTGTCCGCCGAGCACTCCTTCTGGCCGCAGGATCCGGGCCTGCGCCGCGCGGCGGCCGGCGGCATCACCTCGCTGCTGGTGCTGCCGGGCAGCGCCAACCTCATTGGAGGGCGGGCCTTCCCGGTGAAGCTGCACTTCGGGCGCTCGGCGCGGGAGATGCGGTTTCCGGGGGCGAAGGACGGCCTGAAGATGGCGTGCGGAGAGAACCCGCGCCGCGTCTACGGCATGGCCCAGCACCGTGCGCCCTCCACGCGCATGGGCAACGTGGCCGGCTACCGGCAGGCCTTCGCCAAGGCGCGCGAGTACCAGGAGCGCTGGGACACCTGGGAGAAGAAGCGAGAGAAGAAGCCGGAGGAGGCCGGGCCCGCTCCGCTGAGGGACTTGCAGCTGGAGACGCTGGTGGAGGTGATGCGCGGCAACATCCTCGTGCAGAACCACTGCTACCGGGCGGACGAGATGGCGGTGATGCTCCAGGTGGCCGAGGAGTTCGGCTACGGCATCCGTGCCTTCCACCACGCGCTGGAGGCCTACAAGCTGCGAGACAGGCTGGCGGAGAAGGGCGTGGCGGTGGCCACGTGGGCGGACTGGTGGGGTTTCAAGATGGAGGCCTGGGACGGGATTCCGGAGAACGCGGGCCTGGTGTCACAGGCGGGCGGGCGCGCCGTCATCCACTCGGACTCGGCGCTGGGGATTCAGCGGCTCAACCAGGAGGCGGGCAAGGCGCTGTGGCGGGCGCGCGAGTCCGGCATTCCCGTCACCGAGGAGGAGGCGCTGCGGTGGGTGACGCTGCACGCCGCGTGGGTGATGGGGGTGGAGGACAGGACGGGCTCGCTGGAGCCGGGGAAGATGGCGGACGTGGTGCTGTGGAAGAACCACCCGCTGTCCGTCTACGCCCGCGCGCAGCGCGTCTGGGCGGATGGCGTCGTCACCTATGACGCGGACAGCGGCGCGGTGGAGGCGAGCGACTTCGAGCTGGGGGAGCGTGCCGGGGCCTCGGCGAAGCTGGTGGGGCGGCCCTCGGCCCCGCCGGCGCTGAAGGACGCGGGGCTCGACGCGCGCTGCGAGCCCACGAAGGAGGACGGGTGCGCCCGGCCGCTGGAGGTGAAGGACGGCGCGTGCACCGTGTTCCAGGACGTGGCGGTGCTCTCACGGGGGACGTGGCAGGCGCACGCCTCGGTGCTGGTGGAGAACGGGAAGGTGACGCGGGTGCAGCCGGGGGCGCTGGGCGCGGTGTCCGCGGGGTGCCGCGCGGTGGACGGCAAGGGCCGGGTGCTGACGCCGGGCCTGGTGGATCCGCTCACCAGCCTGGGAGTGGTGGAGGTGGGGTTGGAGAACACCACGGTGGATGACTCGCTGAGGGGCGAGGCGGCCAAGGAGCCCATCCGCGCCGCGCTGCGAGCCGCGGACAGCGTCAACCCCGCGGCGGAGACCTTCCTGGTGGCGAGGCTGGGCGGTGTCACGGCGGCGGGCGTGGTGCCCGCGGGCGGGCTGGTGTCCGGGCAGAGCGCATGGGTGAGCACGGACGGGACGGTGCGCCGCGCGCCGTTGGCCATGCATCTCCACCTGGGAGTCACCGGCCGTGACGCGGTGTCCGGCTCGCGGGCGCTGGTGATGGAGCGCCTGCGGGAGCTGCTGTCGGACGCGCGCGAGTACAACAAGCGCAAGGGTGACTTCGAGCAGAACCGCATGCGCACGCTGGCGGCGAGCCGGTTGGATTTGGAGTCACTGCAGCCGGCGCTGACGGGAGCGCTGCCGGTGGTGGTGACGGCGAACCGGTTGTCGGACATCCGGGCGGCGCTGGCGCTCGGGCGCGAGTTCGGGCTGAAGCTGCTGATTGCCGGGGGCCGTGAGGCGTGGATGGTGGCGCCGGAGCTGGCGGCGGCGAAGGTGCCGGTCATCGTGCAGCCCACGCAGAACCTGCCCTCGAGCTTCGACGGGTTGAACAGCCGGATGGACTCGGCGGCGCTGCTGAGCGCGGCGGGGGTGAAGGTGCTCATCTCCACGATGGGCGAGCCGCACATGGTGCGCACGCTGGCGCAGGAGGCGGGCAACGCGGTGGCGTGGGGCCTGCCGTACGAGGACGCGCTGCGGGCGATGACGTCCAACGTGACGGAGGCCTTCGGGCTGGAGGGCGGCCAGGTGGCGCCGGGGCAGGTGGCGGACCTGGTGCTGTGGAATGGCGAGCCGCTGGAGGTGAGCAGCCGCCCGGTGGGCATGTGGTTGGGAGGGAAGCAGGTGCCGCTGACCAGCCGCCAGCAGGCGCTGTACGAGAAGTACCGCACGCTGGCGAAATAGGGCGGAGCGGCCGGTTCATCTCCGCTGGTATCGGGCCCAGAGTCTGGGGAACCTCCGCGCGAGGTTCCCCTCGCTCCACCTCTCTCCGGCGGGTTCCACGGGAGCCAGTCCTGCGTACTCGGGCGGCGCTTGCCCTGTCAGCTCCTCGTAGGCCTGGGCCGGTACATATTGAAACTCCTCGAAGAAGACATCCTCGACACCCGGCGCATCGGCGATGTCGACGAGTGATTCCGCATCGGACACCGCAGCCTCGAAGACGCGGCGCCCCATGGAGATCAACCAGCTCCGGAAGTCCGCGAAGCCATCATCCGAACAGCCGCCCGCGATGAGGTATGCGGCTCCCCACAGGTCCCAGTGAAATGCCGCGGCCATCCGTTCGAGAAAATGGTTGCGGAAGTCCAGGATCTCCTCGGGCGGCAACTGCAACAGCAGGCGCCTGAGCTCCTCGCGTTGCCGCTCCATGTTCCCGTCAAGCCGGTCTGGGTCGAACCCGCTCCGGGATGACTCGATGAGCTTCCAGAACCGCTCGACGTTCATGCGGACGAGTCTCCTTCGAGAGGTGGTGCTGCGCTACTCCATCCGGATGGCATCCTGTTCTCTGACGATGGGCAGTTCCCTGTTCAGAAGACCCGGTACGAAGTCACCTTTCCAATCCGTCGTACCCCAAAGGGCCTCTGCCTCCTCTTTCAGGATGCGGAACTCCGAAGAGGAGATTTCAATCTTCTGCCCTTCCGTGCTGCCGCTCGCGTAGGCCTTGTAATGCCGTGACGGCAGCAGCGAGGTACCCTGCTCCAGCGTGAAGAATCCTTGTTCGTCACCCAGGACATAAGGTGCCATGACGTACTGGGAGCGCTTCGCATCACGATAGAGCAGCCACGCATCCAGGAGTGTCAGCGCCATGAACGCCTTGGGAGTGGCACCCGCAACTCGCCTTTCGACCAGTTGCCATTTGTTGCTGGTCGTCACCTTGTGCCTGGCCTCCCATGCGGCTGCATCCGTCGAGGCATTCATCTCGTTGAGAAGCCTCGTTTCCTGCTGACCCGTTGCCAGCCTCCGGTTGGGTCTTTCGATGTGCTCCCGCGCCTGTTCCAGGGCGCGTTGCTCGGCGGCACGCAGGGCTTCGGTTCTCGCACTCAGCGGCGTCTGCCTGTTGGAGGAGGGGACATCGAGGTTAGCGAAGACCTCCATCGCATAGACCTTTGTGCCCTGCTGCTGGAGCAGCTTCGCCCATTTGTGGTTGCTCGTCAGGCGCTGCTTGAGGTCTGCGGCGGACCCCACGTAGAGAACGGGCTGGCCATTCAGATGGCCTTCAATCCTGTAGATCCAGCCGATGCGTGGTGGTTTGCCTCCACTTGAGGCTGCGCTATCGGTGGCGCCCAGGAGGAGCAGGAGAGAGACGAGTATTGTTCGTTGAAGGGTGGAGATAGGCATCTCTCCGTAGGTTGGGGGTCAGAGCCACTATTCTAAGGTGAGCAGCCGCCCGGTGGGCATGTGGCTGGGAGGGAAGCAGGTGCCGCTCACCAGCCGCCAGCAGGCGCTGTACGAGAAGTACCGCACGCTGGCGAAGTAGGGCGGAGCGGCTGGTTCATCCTCGTTGAGATCAGAGCTGCAAGGCGGATACGGAGTGCACGACGGACCGGTGCAGCGCGGACTGCTACGTGAATCCCACGGGCTCGTGCTTGTGCGACAGCGATTCGCACTGCGCGAGCAACCAGTACTGCGGTTGGGGAACGAACTCGGGCAAGTGCCAGAAAAGAAGTCGCGGGGCTCGGTGTGCTCGAGCGGCCGCGAGTGCCTCTCCAACAACTGCCGTTGGTCGTTCACCTGCGCCTGAGCGGCCTGAGACCCAGGGTTCCCCTCCGTGAGGACGGAGGGGAACCGTGCTTCACTCAGGGGTTCAGTTCCCGGAGTAGATGCCGATGGCGCCGGGGATGCGGTACTGGTCGCTGCCCTTGAAGCCGACGAGGATGCGGCGTCCGGTGCTGCGGTCCACCTGGATGTCGGCGACGGTGCTCATGCACAGTTGCCGTCCGAACTCGGAGCAGCCGTAGGTGAGCACCCTGCCGTCCTTCACGCGGTAGACGGAGCCGAGCCAGCGGGCGCCAGTCCACACGCTGCCGTCGGTGGGGTCCACGGCCACGCTGGAGAGGTGCGCAACCCCGACGTCGAGGTAGCGCACGTCGCCGCCTTCCGCGTTCATCCGGGCGAGGCCGCGGGTGAAGGAGCTCACCCAGACGGTGTCACTGTCCGCGACGGCCATGCCGGACACGTGGTCGTCCACGCGGTCGGCGGGGCGGGGCAGGTTCGGCTCGGTCACCTTGTCCGGCCAGAGGTCGAAGCGGTTCCAGGCGTAGGGCTTGTCCTCGCTCATGCTCTGGGCGCGCCAGTAGTTGTGGCTGTTGGAGCCGTAGCGGAAGCGGGTGGAGCGGTTGGAGCCGCCGAAGAAGACATCGCCGCTGGGGTGGACGGCCACGCCGTAGTAGGCGTCGGTGAGGAGCATGGTGTCCCCGTTGTCGCCCACGGCGTTGATGTGCGGGTGCACGTGCTCCATGACGCCCGAGCAGGAGAGCTGGCCGTTGCAGGTGTTGTCGCCGGTGTAGCGGGCGTCGCCGCGGGCGAAGCCGTGGTTGCCGCCGAACCAGACGCTGTGGGTGTTCTTGTCGTAGGCGATGCGGAGGATGTTGCAGAGCTTCTCGCGGCCGCGCATCTCGTCGCGCACCACGTTGGGGCCGGAGAAGATGTCGTAGTGGACGACCTCGAGGGTGCCGTCCGGGCGCAGCGTCACCTTGTCCGCGTCACCGCTCTTGTAGCGGGAGGGATCCGGGTTGGGGCCGTCCCAGTTGCTCTCGCAGTGGTCCGAGCCCTTGCCGGGCCTGCCCTCGTAGCCCACGAAGACGGTGCCCGCGGGGCCGCCGGCGACCGAGATGACCTTCAGGTACTTCTCGCCCGGGGGCTCGCCGCCGTTGGGCATGAAGCCATAGGGGCGCAGCCCTTCCGCCATGGTGTAGCGCTGGAGGGTGTCGGCGCCCGGACGGAGCAGGAAGAGGCCGTCCTCGCCGCCGGCCACCCAGACGTTACCGCCCTCGTCCGAGGTGATGCCGTAGACGCGCCGGGGTCCGCCGTGCTGGGTGCCGTAGAAGCGCCAGCCCGGGGGAGAGGTGAACTGGATGTCCGCCTCGGGAGGAGGAGGCTGAGGCGGCGGAGTGCCCGCGTCGGGTGGCGGAGTGCCCGCGTCGGGACGCTGGCCCCCACCCGTGCCCGCGTCGGGACGCTCGCCCCCCCCCGTGCCCGCGTCGGGCGTCTGCGGCGAGCCGCCCGCGTCGTCCCGGGGCGTGTCCAGTCCGGGGTTGTTCCGCTCGGACTCGTCAGGATGTCCCGTCTGCTGCTTGCAGCCCGCCCACACCGCGCCCGTCACGACGAGCGCCGCCGCCCACCGCCATCCAGCCTTCATGTCGCCGCCCACCCGTTCTCGAGGAAACCGGGTACCCACAGGGCACCCCCGCCCCCAGACATCGCAAGCCGGGTGCCAGCCCGGTCCGTCTCGGAGACGGGGGCATGCGTCGGCTCCCGGACAGCCCTTGGGTACGCCGGTGCCCAGGAATGGCAGGGTCCTGACCCCTTTACGCCTCCAACCGTGCTAGTGCGGAAGGCGATGGCCGGAAATGACACACGCGGCGGCCGTACGCCGCTCTCCCTCGTCGGGCAGGAACCCGACATTGCCTTCTACACACGCCAGGCGGCCGAGCATGGGGGCCCCGTGCTGGTGCTGGGCGCGGCCAACGGGCGGGTGGCCTGGGCGCTGGCCGGGGCGGGCCTGTCCGTGCTCGGCGTGGACCCCTCCGAGCGGATGCTCCAGGCCGCCGAGGAGCTCCGGGGCTCGGAGGCGCCCGAGGTGGCCGGCCGGGTGCGCTTCCTCCACGCCGACCCGCGCTCGCTGCGCCTGTCCGAGCGCTTCCCCGTGGTGCTCGCTCCCCAACATGCGATGGGGATGATGGCCACGCCCGAGGACCTGGAGGCCTTCCTGTCCACCGTGCGTCACCACCTGCGGCCTGGGGGCAGCTTCGTCTACGACGTGCTCAACCCGTCCCCCGAGCCCGTCTCCACGCGCGAGGACGAGGAGCCCGGCACCGCGGTGGAGCCACGCCGGCCGGTGTTCGCCTTCCACCTGCGCGAGCGCCGGCAGCCCGGGGCGCCGCTCGGCATCCGCCGCCTCAAGCTGAGGCCCTTCACCGCCGAGGAGCTGGACGCGGCGATGAAGGCCTGCGGGCTCACGCCCCGCGAGCGGTTCGGCCGTTTCGACGGCAAGCCGTTCGACCCCGAGGACACGCGGCACATTGGCGTGGTGGAGGGCTGAAGCTCAGAACCTGAAGGCGGCGCCGCCGAGGAGGGCCGGGGTGGACAGGAGCCGGTCCCGCCCGGGCTCATGGAAGGCGTCGAGCTGGCCGCGGACGAAGAGGCGGGAGAAGCGCGTCACGTCCACCTGGGCCTCGGCGTAGGCCCCGAGGTCCGAAGGGGCGGAGAATCCACCACCGCCGCGGTCCCACCCCAGGCCGAGCCCCGCGCTCCCGCCCAGGACGAGCCCGAGCCGCAGCTGCGTTCCGAGCCGTACCTCCGCGCCGCTCTCCACCGCCAGGGTGGCGGCATGCACGCCCCGGAAGGCCTCTCCGTCGGACAGGTGGAGCACCGACTTGTAGCCGACCCCATCCAGCGCCAGGGACGCGAACACGCCCACCTGTTGCTGTCCGCCGAAGCGCCTTCCCAGCCGTCCGCGGAGTCCGGCGAGGGAGGCCTCGACGCCGAGGCTCCGGTCGAGCGCGAGGAAGCGCGTGAAGTGCGCGGGAAACAGGGCCACCCCGATGGCCAGCTCCTCGCCGGTGGCCGCGTTGTTCAGCTCGAAGCGCCGTTGGACCGGAGTGAAGCGGAGGTCGGCATACGGCAGCGCGACACCCTCCGGGCCGGAGCTCAGCGCGAGGTGTCCGTCGAGCGAAGCCCAGAGCAGGTACTCCGGGGTCCGCACGGCGTCCCATTCATCCTCCGGCCCCACCGTCTCGCGGAGCACGAAGCGCGTCCGGAGCAAGGCGTTCCAGTCAGTGCCGGCGTTCTGGAAGCCGCCTCCGCCGGCCTCGAGCAGCGGCTGGAAGATGGCCTCGTCGAAACGCGGGGCCTCGTAGCGGGGCGCTGGCGCGGAGAGCCCCTCCGGTCCGTGCTCGGGCCCGGGTCCGGCGCTTTCGCTCGCGCCGCCCGCGAGCTGGGTGAAGTCCGGCGGGTTCCGGCCACAGGCCGCCCAGATGGAGAAGTCCTCCCGGCGAGGGACTTCCCCCCGGTCGATCAACTCCCGGACGTAGCGGGTGTTGAAGCCATCGGCCCTCCGCGGATAGCGGGCATAGAACCGGTAGTGCTCCACGAAGGTGTCGCTGTCGAGCCGGGGGCAGTAATCCCGCCGCAGGTTGGCGCGGACCTCGCTCCAGCGCTTCGGCGTGAAGGCGGAGTTGTTGAAGGTCTCGTCGAACTCGGGAGAGACGTAGTCGCGCCAGTCGAAGGGCCGCGTCAGCCGCCAGCCCTCGGCGGTCTTCAGCAGCCGAGGGTCCTCGTCCCGGCACAGGCTCCGGAAGAAGAGGAACCCCTGGTAGTTGGCCTCGAGATCGCCGAACGAGAAGACCCCCGTCGTCACGAAGCCCAGGGTGCCGCTCTCCGTCTGTGCGCCGTAGCGGACCAGTTGCTCGAGCGCTTCGTGTTCGGGAACGCCCTCCTTCATGAACTCGCGGTAGCGCTGGTGGTACTTCCATCCCGATTGAAAGAAGTGGGAGAGCTTGTCGGCGCCCATGTGGACACCGGCGACGGTGAAGGTCGCCTTGATGCCAAAGGCGAGGCCCCAGTCCCAGAGGCGCTCGTTGCGGTAGATGGAGGACTGCTTCTGGAAGCGCGCATGGTCCTGCTTGGACGGCACCCGGTCTATCTGGGGCGAGTGCTCCGCCCAGAGCTCGATTTTATGGAGTCCCGAGATGCGGAAGCGCTGGTAGACGCGGTGGGCGACGTCCTGGCAGGAGTACTGGTCCCAGCTCGAACGCCGGTTGACGAGCTCCAGGGCCCCGAGGATCTCCCGGTTGACCTTCTCGTTGAGGACGCCCAGGGAGTCGCGAGGTGGCTTGTCGATGGCGAAGTACTGGTCCGTCTCCGTGGCCTGGGCGCTTCCCGTGACGGTGGCCCACAGCACCAGGGCCCATTTGCTGAGGGAGCGTCCACGAAGCATCGGAGTCTCAGCGCTCGAAGCGGTAGCCAAGCCCGCGCACGGTGAGGAAGTGCCGGGGCTGCTCGGGATCCGGCTCCAGCTTGAGCCGGAGCTGGCGCATGAAATTGTCCACGGTGCGGGCGCTGCCCTCGTAGTCGTAGCCCCAGGCGGCGCTGAGCAGCTCCTCGCGGCTGAAGGTGCGCCCCGCGTGGGCGAGGAAGTGGGCCAGCAGCTTGAACTCCTGGGCGGTGAGCTCCACGAGCTGCCCGCCGCGCGTGACGGTCTTGGCGCTCAGGTCCACCTGGACGTCGCCGAAGCCCACCGTGGGGGGTTGTCCCTGTGCGGGGTAGCGCCGGCGCAGCACGGCCTTGATGCGGGCCAGCAGCTCCTGGAGGCCGAAGGGCTTCACCACGTAGTCATCCGCGCCCAGGTTGAGGCCGAGGATCTTGTCCATCTCCGCGCCCTTGGCGCTGAGCACCACGACGGGGAGGTCGCGGCCGCGCTGGCGCAGCTCCTTGAGCACCTCGAAACCGTTGAGCTCGGGCAGCATGACGTCCAGCACCAGCAGGTCCGGCGACTCGTCGAGCGCGCGGGCCAGGCCCTGCCGGCCGTCCTGGGCCTGGAGGACCTCATAGCCCTCGAAGTTGAGGTTCATGGACAGGCCGGTGAGGATGGCCAGGTCGTCCTCCACCACCAGGATGCGTGTTGGCTTGTCGCTCATGCCGTCCCCACGGGGAGCTGGATGGTGAAGCGGCTGCCCTTGCCCAGCTCGCTCTTCAGGGTGATGCGCCCGCCGTGAGCCTCCACGATGTGCTTGGCGATGGCCAGTCCCAACCCGCTGCCCTCCGTCTTGCGGGTGAGCAGATTGTCCACCCGGTAGAAGCGCTCGAAGATGCGTCTGCGGTCGCGCGGTGCGATGCCCACCCCATGGTCCTCCACCGTGAGGTCCACCCATTTTCGAGTGGCCCGGACGGTGAGGGTGATGTGCTTGTCGTCCTTGCTGTACTTGTAGGCATTTTGTAGCAGGTTGAGCAGGGCTCCGGCGATGGCTTCCTTGTCCACCTGGACCGTGGGGAGCTTCTCGGGCAGGTCCACGGAGAGCCGCAGCTCGCTCTCGAGGCGCTGGGCGCGGAAGGCCGTCACGGCGGCGTCCACCACGGCGGGGACGGGGAGGACTTCCCGGTGGTACACCTTGCGGCCGCTCTCGATGCGGGCCCAGTCCAGCACCCGCTCGACGAGGGTGCTCAGCCGCTCCGTCTCCTGGGTGAGCATCTGCAGCACCTGCTGCGTCTGCGCGGGGTCCTTCACGCGGCCGAGCGCGAGCGTCTCGATGAACATGCGGATGGAGGTGATGGGGGTGCGCAGCTCGTGGCTCACCAGGGAGACGAAGTCCGTCTTCATGCGGGAGAGCCGGGCCTCGCGGTACAGGACGCGGCCGGTGTAGACGACGCCGAAGGTGAGGGTGACGTAGAAGAGGCCGAGCAGCACCACGTACACGACGCGGTTGCGGGTGGAGGCGCGGGCCACGGGATCCTCGCCGGTGGGCACCACGGCGAGCCGGAAGTCCTGGAGCGGTGGGGGCAGCACCTGCTCGGCGAGCACCCGGGGCCCGAGGGCGTTGGCGCGGGCCTGGGCCACTTCCAGGGCGAGCTTGCCCATGAGGCCCTCGCCGGCGGCCTCCTGGCGGGCGAGGAGGACGAAGAGCACGGGCTCGCTGGAAGTCAGGTGTCCATCGGCCTGCTCGGCGAGCAGGGCCTCCAGGGCCTCTGGGGAGAGGCGGACGCCGTGCACCACGTCGCCGTGGCGCTCGGCGGCGATGAACGCGGCGCGCCCACCCACCATGAGGGAGAAGTGCGAGGTGCCCGCGGGGAAGTCCGTGGCCGAGGACTGCACGGCCTGCAGGGTGGCGGCGAGCTCCGTGTCGGAGGAGCTGACCTGTTTGCCTTCCACCCGGAAGGAGGCCGGGGTGGACAGGAGGCGCCCATCGGAGGCCACCAGCCGGGGCTGGCCGTCCACGAGCTCGAAGCGCGAGGCGCGCAGCATCGCGGGCAGCTCCAGGGTGAGCGTCTCGAGCGTGCCCTGCCAGGCGGCCTCCAGCCGTTTCTCCACGGCGGCGCGCTCGTTGATGATGGCCACCACCCCGAAGCCGGAGAGCCCGGCCGAGGGCAGCACCACCAGGATGATGAGCAGCGCGAAGGTGCGCCGGAAGCTGAGGATGACGGAGGGTTGGGGGCTTGGCACGGCCCGTCTCCTTTACCTCCACGGGGGGCGGGGTGCTCGCGCGACGTGTTAGGAGGCCGCCTCTCCAAGGGAACGGCTGGACAGTCGCCAGCGACTCCGATTGGGGTGGTTTTTTGCCATACATCAGTCGGAGTCGACGGAGAGCTCCACACTCCAGGAGAGGCCAACATGGAAGAGGTGCGGCTTGCTGGAGCGTGACGTGGGTTCGCGACCGTGGTGGCGCGTGCTGGCCCTGGTGGTGCTCGTGCTCCTGGCGGGGTGTGCCACCCGGAGGACACGAGGTCCTCTGCCGGTAGGCCATGCGGAGGCAGGGGCGGCGAGGTCGGACGACGAGGACGCGTCCGTCCGCACTTCGCTGCCCACCGACTTTGGCGCGGTGCGGGTGAGCGAGGCCGAGTTCCGGGAAGCGATGGCCGGCCTTCTGCGGGAGATGCCGCCGCGGGTAGCCTTCTGCCGCTCCTCCGTCCAACCCGCGGGCGAGGCGTGGTTGCCGGAGCTGGCGAAGTCCTATGGGCGTTACTGCGAACGGCGAGGCACCCCGGGCGACTGCCTCGAGTTATTCGAGGATGGCTCGCGCTTGGATGCGAGGGACAAGGGACGGCTCGCACTGGCGCTCGCCGTGGGTCCGGCCATTGAGGCGCGTCACGCGGAGCTGCGCGGCATGTTCTCCACGGCGCAGCTGTGGAGGGCGGTGAGCATCAGCCTTTCCGTGTATCTCGCGCTCCTGGCGGCACCGGAGCCCGTTTCCAAGGGCGTGGCCTCCGCGTTTGCCGTGCTGGCGTGGGGGTACCTGGGTTGGGAGTTGTTCGACGTGGGGCGGGGCTACGTGCGGCTGCGGGAGGAGGCCGCGAGGGCCACCACATTCGCGGAGCTGCGCGAGGCGGGGGAGCGCTTCGGCAAGGTGCTGGGGCCCAATAGCGTGCGGATTCTGCTGATGCTGGGGACCGCCGCAGTGGGGAGCACGGGGCAACTGTTGTCCCAGGCCCCGGCGCTGCCAGGTTTCGCGCAAGCGGTGAGCTCGGCCAGGTCACGTGGCGTGCGCCTGCTGATGGCGGCCGAGCATGCGGACAAGGTGAAGGTGGCCGTGGTCGAGGGCTCCTTCACCGTCGTCCTGCCCGCCAATGCCCTCAGCATGGCCGCCCGTGGCACCCTGGCGGGCGGGTCCCCGAGGAAGGACGAGGTGGAGACGCACCACCTCGCCACCACGGAGAACAGCAAGTCCTCCCTGCGCGGCGGGCCCTGGACACCTCGGTTCCAGAGAATCTTCGACAAGGTCGGCATGTCGATGGATGACCCGGCCAACAAGGTCAAAATCAGAGGCCACAAGGGTCCTCACCCCGAGGAGTACCATGTGAAAGTCCACAACCGATTGGATGCTGCAACGGCAACATGCAGGAGCACGCAGCAGTGTCGGGCCGCGCTCGTCGATGAACTCCAACGGATGGCAGGAGAACTCTCTGACGAGGCTTCCAATCTCTATAGGCTCCTCACCCAAGGTGCTCCGCACTAAGGCTGTGCCATGCTGAACCGATATTTCGCACTGCGCGACGACGTCTACATCGCCGGACGCTGGGATCTGGGCACTCCCTCTGATGCACGGGGCCAGGAACTGGACGACTGGCTGTTCAAGACAGGGGAGTCGGTCACGGCGGAGGGGCGGCTCCGTATCCCCATCCGTGCAGGAGATGGCATCCCGCTGGATTTCACGGAGGCAGGTCTCGGGGTTCCCGTCGTCAGCGCCAGGGTTGCCTCCCTCTTCACCGAGCTGGCTCCCGAGGACATTCAGCTCATTCCGGTGGACGTCGAAAAGCACCCAGGACCGTTCTACATCCTCGTCTGCACACGGGTGGTGAAGTGCATCGACGACGAGAAGTCCGCGGAGGTGCAGTATTGGAAACCAGAAGACGGACGTCCGGAGATGACGGGAACCTATCGCGCCGTCTACGAGATGCGCATCGATCCCACGAAGGTGCGAACTGCCAGGGTCTTCCGGACGTGGGGGTGGGAGGGCACCCTCGTTGTCTCCGAGGAGCTCCAGCAGGCGCTGGAGCGGATGGGCGCCACGGGGGCGAA
This sequence comes from Archangium sp., assembly GCA_035645295.1. Classification (GTDB taxonomy): domain Bacteria; phylum Myxococcota; class Myxococcia; order Myxococcales; family Myxococcaceae; genus Archangium. The sequence continues at coordinate 10,314 of DASQMW010000109.1, read as the reverse complement.
GTTCACGGAGGTCACCGGCCCGAGCGCGAGGACGCCGGAGGAGCGCGAGCAGAGGCGCAAGTCGCGTGAGAGGCGGGAGCAGACCGATGCGGCCCGTCAGGCCTTCTGGCGCACCCTGGGGACACTGGACAAGTCGGCGATCATCCCGCTCGTCGTGGGAGGCCCGTGGCCGGCTGGCCGGGAAGTGTGGCGCGTCATCCGCCGTCCGGAAGGCCGCACGCTGCTGGTGACGGACGGGCTCTCGGACTACTTCGCTGACCGCCAGGAGCCGTCCGTGGGTTTTGGCCTGGAGCTCGCCCTGGAGACGGATGCGGCCGTGAAGGAAGCACACAAGGGCTGGCCGTCCGTGCTCCTCGAGAGGGTGGGGGATGAGGTAGCCGCTCACGAGCATGTGCGCGAGAAGGTGAAGGCGGGCCTCTTCACCATGGAGGTGTCCGGCAAGCGCATGCCCAGGTCGCTCCTCACCGAGGAGGGCCGGGTGGCCGTGCTGCTGGGGGTGGCGTCCCGCTCACTGCCGGGTCACTTCACCATGCCCGCGGGGGAGGTGAAGCTCGTCACCGTCAAGGCGCTGCTGCCCAAGGAGCTGGCGTATGTCTTGGAGCACGGTAAGGAAGGCCAGGAAGAGCTGGCGCGGCGTTTCAGGGACAACGGTAGCGAGCACCTGTCCCACGCCCGGCGGTTGCCGGTCGTCTAGCGGGAGGCGGAGCGGGCCTCTCAGGGCTGACCGGCATCCATCGGCGTGCTGACCTGCATGAGTCGCTCGTGGGTGATGCCGAAGAGCGTCGTGCGAGCGATCTCGAGCGCGCGATCCTTGTCCTTGCCCAGCCAGGTGACGACGATGCCGCAGGGGGTGTCATCGTCCCAGGTGACGACCTGCATCATGCCGGGCACGGGCTCGCGGCGGGCGGCGGCCTTGCCGAGCGCGGGCACCTCCACGCCCCCAGCGCGCAGGGTGGGGGCGAGCAGTCCGCGCACGTCCTGCCCGTCGGGGTGCTTGTGGCAGTCGTAGGCGATGGAGACGGTGACGTCCTTCTGCTCGGCCGAGCGGAAGGTGCAGAGCGGCCCGCAGGTGGGGCACGTCCGCTCCTCCTTCACGGTGAAGCCGGGCAGGGCGTCGCGAATCTCGGGGGTGACGAGTCCGTCGCAGGTGAGGGCGCTCGGAGGAGGCAGTACGCCCGCGTCCGGCGTCCCCGCGTCCCGCGAGCGGCAGGCCCCGAGCGCCAGTGCCAGCACCACTCCCGCGCCCCTTCCGACCCTCATCCCTGGCTCCCTCTGTGTGCGCAACCCGTGAGGCGGCGGATGGTAGACCGGTCTGCCCCCCGGATGGCCACGAGGAAGTGCTGGCCTGCCCGCTGCCCGACGCTGCGCCGCCCCCTTGTGGGGAAGCCTCGTTCCCGGGTGGGGTGTGGTCTAAGCTGCGCCACCCCCTCGTTCCTCGGGAGACTCACCCCATGCGCGCCAGTGTCATCGGCTCCGGCTCCTTCGGTACCGCCCTCGCCAACGTGCTCGCCGTGAATTGCGAGCAGGTGGGCCTGTGGGGCCGGGACACCGCCCTCGCCGACGCCATCAACACCCGCCACGAGAATTCCGGCTACCTCCCCGGCATCCCCATCTCCCCGCGCGTCCAGGCCACGACGAGCCTGAAGGCGGCGCTGGAGGGGGCGGAGTTGGTGGTGTTGGCCACGCCCAGCCATGCCACGCGCGAGGTCGTCTCCCACGCGCTGCCCTACCTGCCCAAGCACGCGCCCCTCGTCACCGTGGCCAAGGGCATCGAGAACGAGACGCTCCTCACCATGACGGAGCTGCTCGAGGACTGCCTGCCAGAGGAGCACCACCCCTACATCGCCGTGCTCTCCGGCCCCAGCTTCGCCAAGGAGCTGGCCCAGCGCATGCCCACCGTCGTCACCATCGCCTCGCACTGGGACAAGGTGGCCGTGCGCTGCCAGAAGGCGCTGCAGACGGAGACGTTCCGCTCCTACACCTCCAATGACGTGGTGGGGGTGCAGTACGGCGGGGCGCTGAAGAACGTCATCGCCATCGCCGCCGGCATCGCGGATGGGCTGGGCATGGGGCACAACGCCCGCGCGGCCATCATCACCCGGGGCCTGGCGGAGATTACGCGCCTGGCGGTGCGCAAGGGCGGCAACCCCCTCACGCTCTCGGGGCTGTCCGGCATGGGCGACCTGGTGCTCACCTGCACGGGCGAGCTCAGCCGCAACCGGCACGTGGGCATGGAGCTGGGCCGCGGCCGTGCGCTCCAGGAGGTTCTCGGCGACATGAAGCAGGTGGCCGAGGGCGTGAAGACGGCGAAGAGCGCGAGAGACCTGTCGCGCAAGGTGGGGGTGGAGCTGCCCATCTGCGACCAGGTGTACGCCATCGCCTACGAGGGCAAGAGTGCCCGCGCCGCGGTGGTGGAGCTGATGACGCGCCAGCCCAAGTCCGAGCTGGTGTGAGGAGGGGACGAGGGGCGGCGCTCAGTACGCGCGGCCGCCCACGCCCTTCACGCGCCACACCGTCTGGCGCTGGGTGGTGGTGTGCGAGATGAGCACGCCATCCTGCTGCATCTGGTCCAACAGCCGCACCAGCTTGCTGCGGTCCAGGCCGGTGGCCGCCGCGAGGGCCGGAGTCTCCAGGCCCGCCGGGTAGCGGCGCAGTTCCTCGACGATGAGTCTCTTGAACTCGACCTTGACGGCACCATCCATGTCCTGGGCCTTGGAGGCCTGGAGGATGGCGACGGTGATGAGCCCCAGCACCACCACGGCGAGGGCCGGGTAGACGATGTGGCTGTTGCGCTCGAGCAACTCGAAGTAATTCGGGTCGACCGACGAGGCGGGCTTTTCAGGGCCCGAATCCATGCCGGGGAGGGGGAGCTGCGCCAGCAGGGACAGGGAGAGGATGGAGGGCGGCATGAGCAAGGCACCGGGACTGTAGAAGGCCCCGGTGCCCGCCCGCAACCCCATGCCCCCGGGGCCTACGCCGCCCCGAGGTTGTGCGTGGGCTCCTCTTCGGCCTGGAGCTCCTCCTCGAGAGGTTCCTCCGGGACGAGCCCGTAGGTGTGCGAGGCGTCCTCGGTGACGACGCCGAGGTTGCGCGAGGCGCCCTCGGCGAAGAGGGTGGTGTCCGCCTTCGTCAGGAGGGCGGCCAGTCCCTCGCGGCTCGCGGCGCTGATGGCCACGCCCCCGAGGGTGCGCAGGAGCGAGCTCACCTCTTCCTGGGTGAGCAGGTCCGCCTTGTTCCACACCATGAGGCGCGGCTTGTGCATCAGGTCCAGCGAGTCGAGGATGTTCTCGACGGCCCGCACCTGCTCCTCGCGGGAGGGATCGCTCGCGTCCACCACGTGCAGCAGCAGATCCGCGTCGTACAGCTCCTCCAGCGTGGCGCGGAAGGCGGCCACCAGGTCCTTGGGCAGGTCCCGGATGAAACCCACCGTGTCGGTGATGATGACCTCGCGCTCCTGGGGGAAGCGCAGCCGGCGGCTGGTGGGGTCCAACGTGGCGAAGAGCTTGTTCTCCGCCAGCACCTCGGAGCCGGTGATGGCGTTGAGGAGCGTGGACTTGCCCGCGTTGGTGTAGCCCACGATGGAGATGACGGGCAGCTCGCGGCGGTTGCGCTGCGCCCTGCGGACCTCTCGCTCGCGGGAGAGCGCGTCGATGCGCTTCTCCAGGTGGTTGATGCGATCGCGCGCGCGGCGGCGATCGATCTCGAGCTTCGTCTCACCGGGGCCACGCCCGCCGATACCACCGGCCAGACGGCTCAGGGAGGTGTCGCTCTGCACCAGGCGGGGCAGGCGGTACTTGAGCTGGGCCAGCTCGACCTGGAGCTTGCCCTCGGCGCTCTGCGCCCGCTGGGCGAAGATGTCGAGGATGAGCTGGCTGCGGTCGATGACCTTGAGGCTGGTGGCCTCGCTGATGTGGCGGCCCTGCGAGGGGGTGAGGTCCTTGTCGAAGATGAGGACGTCCGCCATGGCCTGCATGGAGCGCAGGTTGAGATCCTCCAGCTTGCCGCGGCCGATGAGGTAGCGGGGATCGGCCTCGCGGCGCATCTGCAGCACGCTGTCGATGACCTCGACGCCCGCGGTGCGCGCGAGCTCCTTGAGCTCGGCGAGGCTGGCCTCGGCGTGGGCGCGGTTGCCGTCCAGGCACACGGCCACGAGGATGGCCTTCTCGCGGCCCGAGACGGTGCGCGCGGCGGCCTTGCGGTTGAGCTCCTCCTCGAGCGCCTCGAGCGTGTCGAGCAAGTCCGGCTGGCCGTCGTGGACGTCCGGCAGGGTGGACACCTGCCAGAAGTTGCCGGTGCCGTTCTCGGGAACGAGGTGCGCGTAGTGCAGCACGCCGGGCAGACCGCTGTCGCCCACGCCCACCGCGGCGACCATGTCCAGGCGCAGCAGCGCGAGGTCCGTCAGGTCGTCCTTGGTGAGGGGCTCGCTCTTGAGGTGGGTGTGGACCAGGCGCAGACCACGCAGACGCACCTGACCGGCACGGGCGCGGCCGATGTCCGGCAGCTCCAGCTTGTGGGCGTTGCCCACCACCACGTACTCGATTTCACCCTTCCGGTTGAGCAGGACGCCAACCTGGCGGTTGGTTTCCCGCGACAGCTCGGTGAGGTGACGGGCGAGCTCAGGGGAGACGATTTCATGAGGGGAGACGCGGCGGCGGTAGGTGTTGCGCAGCCGGCTCTGCTCGCTTGCCTTGAGTCCGAGGGTGTTTCCGTAGATTTCCTTCAAAAGTGTCCTTCTCCCGCGCGGAGGGGAAGGCGCCCGCGCCACGCCGTCGTCCTGCCCCTTTTCACTTCATAAGAGGATAGGTGCCTTCGTGCCCGGATTCATCTCCGGGGGTGCCGAATGCCCGACCTCATACAACACGCCTCCACGGCGTATGCTTCCAGGGAGGGACGGATTTCGGGTGTCCCTCCTGACACCGTGATGACTTACCCTTGACGCGTGAGCTCCTCCGGACGAGACGCGGTGCGCGCCGCTCGGCGCGTGGTGGTGAAGATTGGAACCAACGCCCTGACGAACGCCACGGGGCGCTTCAACCGGGCCCACTTCGAGGCCTTGGGCGAGGACCTGCTGTGGGCGGCCCAGGGCCGGGAGCTGGTGGTGGTGTCCAGTGGCGCCATCGCCCTCGGTGTCGAGCGGCTGGGGCTGCCTGCCCGTCCCAAGGACATTCCTGGCAAGCAGGCCTGCGCGGCCGTGGGCCAGAGCCGGCTGATGCAGGCCTATGAGGAGGCCTTCGGCAAGGCGGACCGGCGGGTGGCCCAGGTGCTCCTCACCCATGGCGACGTGCAGGACCGGCGGCGCTACCTCAACGTGAAGCACGCGCTGGAGCGCCTCATCGCGGCGAACGTGGTGCCCGTCATCAACGAGAACGACACCGTCTCGGTGGATGAGCTCAAGTTCGGTGACAACGACACCCTGGCTGGCCTGGTGGCGGGCGTGGTGGAGGCCGATGTGCTCATCGTCCTCTCGGACGTGGAGGGCCTCTTCACCGCCGACCCGCGCAAGGATCCGAACGCCCGGCTGCTCCCCCAGGTGGACGCCGTCACCCCGGAGCTACTCGCCCTGGCCGGGGGCTCCGGCTCTCTGGTGGGCACGGGCGGGATGGCCACCAAGATTCGCGCCGCTGCCCGCGTCACCGAGCTCGGCGTCCGCTGCCTCATCACCTCAGGGGCCGTGCCCGGCCGCCTGCGCTCCGTGCTGTCCGGCGAGCCCGTGGGCACCCTCTTCGAGACCTCCGGCTCCCGGCGCAGCGCCCGCATGGCGTGGATCGCCCACGCGCTCAAATCCAAGGGCAAGCTCGTCGTGGACTCGGGGGCGCGCGAGGCCGTCGTCGCCGGCAAGCGCAGTCTGCTGCCCTCGGGCATCCGCTCGGTGGAGGGGGACTTCGGCCGGGGAGACCCCGTGGATCTCTCCGACGAGCAGGGGCAGGTGTTCGCCCGCGGGCTCAGCGCCTATGAGGATGGCGAGCTGCGACGCATCGCGGGACTCAAGAGCACCGACATCGAGTCCGTGCTCGGCTACCGCTACCTCGACGAGGCCGTGCACCGCGATGATCTGGCGGTGCTGTAGGGGGAGCGGTTCAGATGGGTCGGCCGGAGCCGCTCACGGCGGGCTCCACGGTCAGGTCCATCAGCGCCCGGAACTCGGGCGAGTCCACCTTCATGAGGAGCAGCGAGACCTCCAGGTCGCCCGGATAGCGGCCCAGCTGCACCCGGCGCTCCTGGCCGTGCAGCAGCGCCAGCTCCGAGTGCCCCTTGAGCTCCGGCAGCATCAAATCCAGCTCCAGGCGGAACGTCTCGCCCTCGGCCGTGGGCGTGAGCACCAGCCGGTAGTCCGGCTCGCTCGCGCCCGGCTTGCGCCGCTCGGCGCGCACCGTGCGGCCCGTCTCCCCGAGCAGCTTGGGTTGGGCCACCAGCCGCCCCTCGCGCCGCACCTCCAGCGCGAAGTACAGCGGCTCGGCCTCCGCCTGGGTCGGCACTCCGGCGATACAGGCCAGTCCCACCAGCGCCAGCCCGAGCCATGCCTTCTTGATGAGGGTGGAGCGCGTCATGTGGGTCCTCGCAGTGCATGCGGCCAGACGAGCCCGCCTGATCAGGCATGTACGACGTCGATTCAAAGGAATATCCCAGTTGCCCGCCGTTCGCGAGCCCGGGTCCCTCGAACGCTCGCTCGCCAACCCAGGTCGGTTCCGCTCACCCATGGACACACCTGAATGTGTGTTCAGCAAAAAGCTGTTCAGTGACAGTTCCTGCGAGTAGATCCAGGCCTCACGGAGCGTGAGCGGGCATCCGTCCGCCAACACGGCTCCCTGCCTTGACCCGGCCCGACGCTTTTGCGCATTGTCGAAAACCTTCCGATGGACCGTACCGAACGCCTCCTCGATCTCGTCGCGCTGTTCCTGGATGCTCGGGAACCGATCTCCTGGGCGGAGCTGCGCGAGCACTTCCCCGCCGACTACATGGGCACTTCCGATGACGCCGCCGAACGCAAGTTCGAGCGCGACAAGGCGGAACTGCTCGAACTGGGCTTCCCCCTCTCCTACATCCAGGGAGACGACGAGCGGAAGGACGGCTACGTCGTCGACCGCGATGCCTACTACCTGCCCGAGGTGGACCTCTCCAAGGAGGAGCTGGCCGTCCTCTACGCCGCGGGCAGTGCCGCGTTGACGTCCGGAGCCTTCCCCGGCCGCGATGACCTGTCGCACGCGCTGCGGAAGATCGGCTTCTTCGCGGGCCATGCGCTGCCCACCCCGCGCGTGCGCATGGAGCTGGGCACGGAGCAGGATGGGCCGCAGCTCGCCGCGCACCTGGAGGCGCTCTGGGAGGCGTGTGCCTCGCACAAGTGGGTGCAGATGTCCTATGCCTCGCCCAAGCGGCCGGACCTCACGGAGCGCAAGGTGGACCCGTACGGCTTGGTGCTGCGCCGGGGCATCTGGACGCTGGTGGGCTACTGCCACCTGCGCCAGGGCGTGCGGACCTTCCACGTGCACCGCATCCGCTCGCTCAAGGCGAACACCGCCCGCCCGCGCACCCCGGACTTCGAGGTGCCCGAGGGCTTCGCCTTCGATCACCACGTCGCCAGCTACCCCTGGCAGCACCGCTTCCACGAGCCCCAGAGCGCGCGCCTGCGGCTCACCGGCGAGCTGATGGCCCGCGGGGCCGCGCTCTTCCCGGGCGCCTCCGTGGCCCCGGCCGAGGACGGCGAGGGCGTGCGGGTGGAGCTGCCGGTGACGTTCCTGGATGGACTGCTGCGCTTCTGCCTGCAGCTCGGGCCGGAGTGCCGCGTGGAGGCTCCCGAGGATGCCCGGCAGCGGGTGAAGGAGATGGCCGCGCGGATTCTGGAGAAGCACGCACCCCGTGACGAGGTGGCGGCATGAGCGTCCACGAGCGTCTGCGCCGTCTGCTGTTCCTCGTTCCCTTCGTGTCCTCGCGCCCTGGCATCTCCGTGGAGGAGCTGGCGCGCGCCCTCAACGTCAGCCGGGAGCACCTGCTGGAGGACCTGGACCTGCTCACCTGCGTGGGCCGGCCCCCCTTCAACCCGGACGACTACATCGACATCTACGTCGAGAACGACCGCGTCTACGTGGACCTCGACCAGCGCCTGTCCGCGCCGCCGCGGCTGACGGTGGGCGAGGCCTCGGCCCTGGCCGCCTCGGCGGAGCTGCTGCGCCCGGTGGCGGGCGATGCGCTGCGCAGCGCGGTGGAGAAGCTGGAGGGCGTGCTGCCTCCGGGCGCTGGCGAGCGCTTCCGGGAGATGTACCGGAAGATCGACGCCGCGGTGGAGGCCCCGGAGGCGCTGGGGCCCCTCACCCGGGCCATCCACGAGCGGCTCGAGGTGTCCTTCGACTACGCCACCCCGGGCCGGGGCGCCCTCGAGTCGCGCCGCGTGCGGCCGCACGAGCTGCTCAGCCACCGGGGCCAGTGGTACCTCCAGGCGTGGGACCTCAACCGCCAGGACGACCGGCTCTTCCGGGTGGACCGGATGCAGGCCCTGGCCGTCACCGACACCACCTTCCAGCCCCGGGAGGACGCCCGTGCCGAGGTTCCCAACCCGGTCCGGACCAATGCGGCCGTCCGGGTGCGCTTCTCCAAGCTGGTGGCTCCCTACGTCCGGGAGCGCTTCGGCGAGGACGCTCGCCTGCTCGCGGATGGGGGCGTCGAGGTGAGGGTGGCGGGTGACAACGAGCGCTGGTTGACCCAGTGGGTGCTATCGTTCGGCGGCGAGGCCGAGGTGCTCGAGCCCGCTTCGGCCCGTGCGGCCGTGGCCCGTGCGGCGAAGGCCGTGCTAGGAGTCTGAGGTTTTCATGAGCTTTCAGCTGACGATCGCCGAGGGCAAGGAGGCCGGGAAGGAGTTCGAGTTCGAGCAGGACTCCGTTCTCGTCGGCCGCGTCACCGAGTGTGACGTCGTCCTGTATGACGCGGGCATCTCCCGACGCCACTGCCGCATCTTCGCCGAGGGAGGCCAATACTTCGTCGAGGACCTGGGGAGCTCCAACGGCACGCAGGTGAATGGCAAGCTGGTGAAGGAGAAGCAGGCACTGACGGATGGCGACAAGCTGTCGCTCGGGCCGGTGGTGTTCGTCTTCAGGCCGGTGGCGGGCGACATCGTCACGGACGCGGGCGGCGTCAGCGCCGACAGCACGCGCATCGTGTCCGTGGACACGGTGGCGCGCCAGCGCAACCGTGGCGCGGCCCTGGCTCCCGAGGGGGCCAACGAGGAGGATCTGGAGGAGGCGCGGCTCAACACCACCCGTCCCATCCAAGCGCTGCGCTCTTCCACCCGTCCCGGGACGCAGCCCGCCCTGCCTCCGGGCGGCGTGTCCCCGCGCACGTCCACCCGTTCCAGTGCTCCGGCCGCGGGGCCCGGCGCCCTGGCGCGTGCTCCGGATTCGGCCCCCGCGGCCGCGCCCCGGCGTCCCACGTCCAACGCGGTGGCGCGTTCGGCTCCGGCGGCCCAGGGTGGAGGGCTCTCCGCCGCGGAGCGCGCCCGCATCCGGCGTGAGTCTCCCGGCCTGGTGGCCCAGGCCCGGCTCTTCTGGGCCGATGCGAGCCCCGCCGTGCGCAACGGCCTCATCGGCCTGTGCGGGGTGGCCGCGCTGAGCATCGTGGGCGTGGTGTACTGGCTGGTGCTCGGCAGTGAGGCCAAGGTGGCGCGGGGCCCCGAGCCCGTGGCCATCAGCGGCACCCCCATCGACGACTCCTTCGGTCTGGGCGCGGGCGTCATCTGGGAGAACCCGGACCAGAAGATCTTCGAGTGGGAGTACACCGCCGCCACCCGGGCCCTGGCCATCGTGCACTTCCAGTCCCAGGGCATCTCCGAGGGCGAGGTGGTGGTGACGATCAACGGCGTGGACCTGGGCAAGGTGCCCCCGGACACGCTGGCCAGCCAGGATCGCATCCTGGAGATCATGATTCCCTCGCAGCTGCTCAAGAAGGGCGAGGTCAACCGCATCACCTTCGACAACACGAAGAACCCGCCCGGCGAGGACGAGTGGCGCATCTGGAACATCTGGCTGGAGAAGGTGCTCCTGCCGGAGATTCCGCCCGAGCAGCTCGTCGAGGAGGCGCGCAAGGCGTACGCGCGCGCCCGCAAGAACATGGACAACAAGGAAGTGGGAGCCCGCAACCGCTACGAGGCGTGGAAGTCCTTCCGCGAGGCGTGGCTGCTGCTGGAGGCCCACCCCGAGCCCAAGCCGGACCTCTATTTCGAGGCGCGCGAGCGCGTGAAGGACACGCAGACGGAGCTGGATCGCGTCTGCGCCAAGCTGATGCTGGAGGTGGAGGGGTACGTCAACCAGAACAACTGGCAGGCGGCCT
>DASQMW010000108.1:0-15403 GCA_035645295.1 Archangium sp. | reverse complement strand
ACGCGCAGAGAGGCGGTCGGGGTTCTCGACCGGCCCTCTGCGCCCGCGTGCGACATACGTGCAACACGGATGGAGGAAGCTGCCAACCACCCGTAAGCACGGCGTAAAAAAGTGGAGGCGGCGGGAATCGAACCCGCCGCTGGAGGCTTCACGTCACCAGGCCGCGTCGAGCGGCTCGCGCGCCGAGAGCCACGCCCGGGGGATGGACTCGCGCCCCGCGCTCAGTGCGACGATGCCGCCCACGATGGCGCAGGTGGTATCGCGGTCCCCCATCCCCGCCACCGTGCTCCAGAGCGCCTCCTCGTAGCTGTCCAGGTGCCGGGCCGCGCACCACACCGAGAAGGGCACGGTGTCCTGGGAGATGACGCGCTGCCCGCTGCCCAGCGTCCGCGCCGCGGACGTGGGCGTCGCCTCCAGCGGCCACTCGCGCGCCTTCTCCAGTCCCGCCCGGGTCTCACCCGGAGGCGTGTGGTCGAGGACGGCCTCGAAGAGCTGGCGCGCGGGCGGGCGTGTCTCCTGCCATCGGTGCGCCCACGCGGCCGCCACGGCGATGGCGATGGCCCCTGCCTGTCCCTCCGGGTGGAAGTGCGTCACCTCCGCCGAGGCCCGCGCCTCGGACACCACCCGTCCCAGGTCATCCGCGAACCAGGCTCCCAGCGGCGCCACGCGCATGGCCCCACCATTGCCCAGGGAGCCCGTGCCCTCGAAGACCTCGGAAGACACCTCTCGCCAGGGCAGCCCCAGGTGGATCTTCTGCAGGATGTCGTGCGCGGTGGCGCCGTAGCCCCGGCGTGGATTCCTCCGGTAGCGCTGGCCGAACAGCCGCGCCAGCGCGTCCTGATTGATGCGCCCGTGCTCCTCGAGCACGCGCACGATGGCGAGCGCCATCTCCGTGTCGTCCGTATAGCGCCACGGCTCGCGCGGCAGGACCCGCTCCTCCACCATCGTCTGGGCGACGGCGGGGGACACGAAGAAGCACTCCCCGAACGCGTCTCCCACCGACAGTCCTTCCAGCGAGAGGCGGGCGCGCTCCGGGCGCGTGGCGAGGTCAACGGACTTTCCGGGCGTCGTCATGCGCCCGGTTCTCCAACATCCGGCATGTAAGTGTCAAGTCAACACGAACCCTGTCCCCTTCCCCTCAGGCCTGGGGCAGCACGAGTCCCAGCTCGCGGCGATAGCGCTCGAAGCAGCGGGCGCCCGCGGCGAGCCGCATCAGCGCGCCCTCGGCGATGGGACGGGCCACGCGCGGGTCCGCCGCCACGAGCGGCCGGAGCACCTCGCGGTTCCACGCCTCCGAGTGCTTCACGTCCAGCGTGGAGTGCACCGCGTAATAGCGCCGCACCCGCATGCCGAAACCGAGCCGCTCCAGGCCCGCGTTGACGCAGGCCGCGCGTCCGGGCGCCGTCAGCTCCACCACGCCGAGCGCCCCCACCGACTGGTACGTGTAGCGGCGGTTGGACGCGAGCGCGCACAGGAGGTTGGCCAGCGCGTGCGCCTCCCACACCGTGTCCTCGTCCGTGGGGTGCAGCTCCATCGCCTTCGCGAGCTCCTCCAGCATGGGCCCGTGCATGGCATCCTCCCGGCCCCGGCCCATCTCGTCCCAGTAGTTGCGCGCCAACTCCAGCTTCGCCCGCGTGGGCAGCTTCACCTGCGTGAGGGCCACGAGGTCATCGAAGCCCGCCTCGCCCGCCACCTCCTGCGTGAGGAACCAGCGGAAGGGCTCCAGCGACGCCTGCGTGGCGAGCCACGGGAAGAGCGGGTCTCCTTGTCCCGGGCCCGTCTGCTTCAGCGATTCGAACCAGGCGACGAAGGCATCGGGGTCCTCGGGGGCCTCGGCCGCCCGCCCGGCCACCCGCTGGCGCTCCTGCTCGACGAAGGCACCTTCCAGGCCACGCAACCGCCCCTCCAGGGCCACGTCGTCCTCCCAGTCCTCCTGCGGGAGCGCGGGGCGCAGGCGCGTCCGGTTGAACCGCAACAACATCCTGTGCAAGGCATCAGGGCCCCACCTGCCCGCTCGCTCCTCACGCAGGTGACCAGGCACCGCCTCACCCGCCATCTCCTGCTCGTTGAAGCCAGACATGGTGCACACCCTTTCTGACACCGGGCCGGCTCGATACCAGCCACGGGATACAGGGGGGAACATGGGGATGGACCCAGCCTCGAGCCAACCTTCGCCTCCGACGTTCGCCCTCAGCAAGCTGCGGTGTGGGAAGGACCCCGGTCACGTCCGCGGCGTGGACTGTGCCTACCGGGTGGCGTGGTCCATCAACCCGCACATGAAGGTGGGCGCCGTGAACTGGCGCCGCGCGTGTGCCCAGCACCGGGCCTTCCGCCGCGCCCTGCTCGCCGCGGGCGCCGAGTTGCTGGAGCTGCCCTTCGTGCACGGGGCCTATGACTGCGTCTTCGCCAAGGACAACGCCGTACTGCTGGAGCGCCGGGGCCGGATGCGCGCCCTGCTCGCCTCGCCCGTGTTCGGCGAGCGCCAGCAGGAGCAGCACGCCCGGGCCCGGATGCTGGAGGCGCTCGGCTTCGAGGTGCTCGGCCCGCCTCCCTCCCACTTCGAGGGAGGAGACCTCGCGGTGCTGCCCGGCGTGCGCGGCGCGTTGCTCGGCTACGGTCAGCGCTCCTCACGGCACGCGGCGGGGAGGCTGGAGCGCTTTCTCGACGCGCCGGTGACGCCGTTGGAGCTGACGGATCCCCACCTCTACCACCTGGACACCGCGCTGCACGTGCTGTCGGACGGCACCGCGCTGGTGTGCGCGGAGGCCTTCACGCTCGAGGCCCTGCGCACGCTCGCGCGCACCGAGGGCATCCAGCGCGTGGTGCCCGTGCCGTACGAGGAGGCGCTCCGCTTCGGGGTCAACCTCGTGGAGGTGGGCCGCGCGGTGCTGGTGGGCGGGAGGGTTCCTCAAGTGGAGGCGCTGCTCCACGCGCTCGGGCGCTGGCCCGTGACGGTGCCGTTGGAGCAGTTCCACCACGCGGGAGGCAGCGCGGCGTGCCTCGCCTCCCGCGTGCATCACGCCGGGCGCGTGGCCACGAGCGACACCACGGCGATGCGCTCCACGTCCGTATAGGCGCGGCTCTCCAGCTCCTCGCCAAAGACGTCCGGGTCCAGCTCCTCGTAGTGGGCCCGGGCACCGGACTCGGCGAGCACCGGCGTGAGCGCCGCGCGCAACTGGTCTTCCCCCTCCACCACGGGCGCTCCGCTGTAGAGCACCAGCGTGCCCCCGGGAGACAGCCGCTGGAGGGCCTCGCGGGTGAAGCGCACGGACAGCTCCACGCCATAGCGCCCGCCGCCGTCGCGGTACGTGCGCGCGGCCTCGTCCACGAGGTAGGGCGGGTTGGCCAGCACCAGGTCCACCTCGCCCGGGACGCCGCGCAGCCCATCGCTGGTGAGCACCTCCGCGTGAGAGACTCCCTGGAGGTCGGCGTTGACACGGGCGAAGCGCAGCGCCCGGGCATTCACGTCGGAGAGGACGAGCGACTCCACCCGGCCCGCCAGGGACAAGCCCCCCGCGCCCGAGCCACAGCCGATGTCCACCGCGCGCCGGAAGCGGCCGGGCACCCGCGCGAGCAGGGCCGCGAAGCGGTAGGTGTCCGGCCCGAAGAAGACGGAGTCCGGGTGCGTGGTGGGGTACGCATCGTGGAGGTACAGCCCCTCCCCCAGGCTGGAGTAGCGCACGAGGCTCCGCAGCCGTCCGTCCTGCTGGTGCTCCAGCATGTCCGCGCGCTCCAGCAACCCGAGCAGGCGCGGCGGCAGCACGTCCGGAGTGAAGGGCCGGCTCCAGCCGAACACGTCACGCAGTGAACGGGCCCCTCGCGCGGAGGGGCGGGAATTGACGCGGCGGTGCGTCTCCGGCGTCACCGTGGTGAAGCGGTAGCCCGAGTCGCGCAGCGCACGCCCGAGCTCAACCAGGGCCTCGTGTTGGGAATCCACCCGCGCAATCTACACCACGTTCCCGTGGGAGGTCCTTTCCGCCCGGCCTCCAGTTCCTCCTTCAGGCCCGTCAGAAGGCGGTGCCGTTGGTCCGCTTGCCCGGCGAGGCCACGGTGCTCGTCACACTGGAGTGCAGGACGAAGCTGGCATGGGAGGTGCCATCCGGGCTCCGGGTGGCCGACACGCCGTCCGCCCCACTGAGCCCCGAGCCGAAGTAGACGTTGTCGATCACGCTGCCCGTCGGGCCCTTCAGCGTCACCGTCTCGCTGCCGTTGTTCAGGCTGAGCGAGCCCGTTGACGCGGCCACCGCGTTGCTCAGGCCCGCGGGGATGCCCGCGGCCGCGCCGAAGACCACCACCGCGCGCCCCGCTCCCAGCATCGTTCCACTGGGGAAGGTGTGCCGCAGGCCCGTCGAGTCCCAGAGCGTCCAGCCGGAGAGGTCCTCCGCGGTGGTCTTCGGGTTGACGAGCTCCACGAACTCGCGCGTCACGTCCGTGCCCGGCTCATTGACCAGCACCTCGTTGATCATCACCCCGCCAAAGTAGGGGCCACCGCCGGGCGTGGTGATGGTGAAGGCCGCGTTGCTGGTGTCGCTGAGGGCGGGGTTGGACGCATCGCTCACCCGCACCTTCGCCACGTTGGTGGCGATGTGGGGCGCTGCCCACCCATACGAGCCCTGCGTGGCATCCACGCTGGACATGATGGTCGTCCAGTTCGTGCCATCCACCGTCAACTCCAGCTTCACGTTCAGCACCCCCGAAGCCGACCACTTGACGGTGCCGAAGCTCATGCTCTCGAAGCGCTCGCCGCCATTGGGGGCAAGCACCGTGATGCTCTGGGTGAGCGGGCTCTGAACGCTGTCGGACTGCGCGGGCTCCAGGGAGTTCTCGCCCTGGGCTCCTTCCAGCTCCTCGCCCCCACAGGCCGCGAGCGTCAGGCAGAGCAGGGCTGGCAGGAGACGGCGATTGCGGTTCAGGGACGCCGGAGAAGCTTCAGGGGTTCTCACGATGGATGGATTCCTGCTCCAGGGCGGAGCACTCGAGGATTTGGAGAGACACGACGCTTCCGGGAAAAGCCTGGATTTCAGCTTCCATCCTTTATCGGCCCGGACAGGGAAGCGTTGCGTCACGACCCCATGAATTGTGCTCCTGATTCCGAGAAGGAAGGCTGGCGCCCCCCAGTCGAACGTCAGCGCACCGGCGCATCCCTGCCCGCCCAGGCCCTGCGGCGCTCGCCCTGTGGATCGCTCACGACCTGGTCGCTCAGGTTGAAGAGCAGGGTCTGGCGCTTCTCCAACTCGTAGGCGGGCCAACCGTCGCCCGGACGGCCCTCGCGCACGAAGTGGAGCCAATGCTGCTGGAAGCGCTGCTGGAGCGCCTTCAGCTCCGGCGTGGCCCTGCCCAGCAGCAGCCGGCTGACCAGAGCGGGATAGGGGAAGAGCAGGAACAGATCGAGCGCGTGCATCGCTCCCAGCTCGAAGAGCGGCGAGGGGTAGTCCAACCGGTAGCGCCAGACCGGGGCGTGCCGGACGTGGCGCTCCGAGAAGTGGATGCTGGGCATGGTGAAGGACAGATCACTGCCCAGGTCCGTCAGCCCCCGGGCGTCATCCGGGTAGAGCCGGAGGAGCTCGTCCGCCGCCTGGGCTCCCAGCCGGCTCATCAGCGTGTTGGCGAGGCGCGCACGGGTCAGCGGCAGGACGGGCACACGCAGGACGGTGAAGTAGCGGTGCTCGTCCAGGTTGCTGCCAATCAACAGCGGGACGTCCGGGGTGGGCCGCGCATAGGCCTCCTCGAGGCAGGCGGGCAACACCTGGCCATCGAAATAGGGCCGGGTCATGAACCCCTCCGGCCGCGTCTTCTTGGTGGCGTGCATCGCCCGGAGGAGGTGGCTGGCGGGCAATTGCCACAGCCGCTCGCGGGTGTCCCGGCCCACGCCCAGCTGGCCGGCGAACTCCTGGGCGATGCGCAGGCTGTCCTCCCAGTCCGTGGTCAGCGTCAACCCGGCGCTCTGGGCGATCGCGCCGTGGAACAGGCCCCGCGCGGCCTCCATCACCATCAAGGACACCACGGAGCCCGAGCCCGCGGACTCCCCGGCGATCGTGACGCGCTCCGGATCTCCTCCGAAGGCCGCGATGTTCTCCTTCACCCACCGCAACGCCGCGACCTGATCGAGCAGCCCGACATTGGCGTCGAAGCGCTCGTCGTCGAACAGCCCTCGCAGGTTCAAGAAGGACAGGGCGCCGAGGCGGTAGTTGATGCTGACGAAGACGATGTCTCCCTGCTCGGCCAGGAGGTGGCCCCGGTACCCGTCGCCGCTGCCCGTCTCGTAGGAGCCCCCGTGAATCCACACCACCACCGGACGCTTGCGCCCGTCCGCCGCGGGCGACCAGACATTCAGGAAGAGGCAGTCCTCGCTCCGCTGGTTCAGCAGCCCATCCAGCGGCTCGGGGAACGTGCCCGGCTGGAGGGCGGTGGCCGCGGCCCGACTCGCCTCCCGCACGCCTGTCCACGGCTTGGGCGGCTGGGGCGCCCGGAAGCGCAGCGGCCCGACGGGCGGCTCCGCGAAGGGAAGACCCATCCAGGACCAGACCGCCCCCGTCTTCTGGCCACGCACACGGCCCTGCGCGGTCTCGACGACGCCCTCTCGTGTCCCAGTCATCCTGTCTCCGTCATCCGCCCAGCAGTTCCCTCTCGTGCGGCGAACTTCGTGCGCACCCCCTCGGGGAGGACCACGCCGAAGAAGAAGCCTTCCTCGAAGGGCTCCGTCGATTCGACCTGCACCCTGGCGCGCGCCGCGATCGTCGCCACGGCCGTGCGCAGGAACACCATGGCGAAATCGGTGGCCACGCACATGCGAGGGCCCCGCCCGAACGGAAAGAAGTGGCCGCTGCCGATGGGGTCACGCGCCGTGCCCCCCTCCAACCATCGCGCGGGCTCGAAGGAGTCCGGGTTGGACCAGTGCGTGGGGTCGCGGTGCAGGTGCTGGTTGGAGATCATGAGCGTCGTCCCCGCCGGCAACGTGACGCCGGCGAACTGCACGTCCTTGACCGGGGTGCGGATGACGATGCGGACCGCGGGAAGAAGCCGCAACGCCTCCAGGGTGACGGCCTCGACCCACCGCGCGTCGTTCAAACGCTCGAGGGTGGGTGGACCCCCTGCGAACGTGGCGGCCTCGGCCGCGAGCCGCGCCTCGGCGTCGGGGTGCTTCTGCAACTGGTGGAACACGCCCACCAGGGTGGTGCACGCGGAGAAGACACCGCCGTAGAACATCAGCGCCACGTGGCGCGCCAGCCACGCGTCATCGTGGCCGGGCATCTCGCGCAGCATCCACGACATCAAATCCATGCCACCCGGCTTCGGTGACTTCCGCAGAGCGCCGAGGCGCTCCTCGAAGAACCGGTAGAACCGCTCACGGGCGGCCTCGAAGCCCTTGGGCAACGAGACGAAGCTCAAGGGCAGATTGGATTTGAGCCGGGCATCCGCTCCCTTGGCGAGCAGCAGGAAGTCCTCGTACACCGAGTCCGGCGTCTTCTCGCCCATGCCGGCAACGGCGAAGGTGTCGAATGTCATCCGGCGGAGCACGGTCGCGAGCTCGTCCGTCTTCCCGCTCGCGATGAGGGAATCGACGGACTCGGTGATGACCGTCTGCATGGCGGCGACCTGGGCGGCCAGCCACCGCGGGGACCAGGACTGGACGAAGGGATCCTGCTGGCGCTTGGTGGCCCAATCTCCATTCAGGTTCGCGATGAAGATCGAATGCTCCGTGATGGATGGCTTGAGCTGCTCGTGGAGCGAGCCCTTCTCGAACTCCATGCGGCGGGAGTCGAGCACCTGCTCGATGAGCGCGGGGTCGTTGAGCACCAGGGCCGGCTTGGGCCCCAGCCAGACCACGGTGACGCCGCCGTACTCACGGCCATAGCGCGCGCAGACGTTCCAGGGCTTGGCGCCCCCGAGGAAGTCTCCGGCGTTGCCGAGGATTCCAGGCACGGGTCCGGGCAGGGAGGCGAAGGCCTTGCGCCTGGAGCCAAAGAACAGGTTGAAGATGCCTTGCGACAAGATGTTGGGCATGGGGAGTTCCTTCCTCAAACAGTGATGCCGCAGGGGATCCGATCAGGCTGGAGCACGGTATAGGGCACGTCGCGCTTCGCGTTGCGGGCATTCACCAAGTCGAGTTGGGCGCGCAAACGCTCGTAGAGCCGCTCCCGGATGGCTTGGAACCCGGGCTCCTGGAAGTACGTCTCACGCCACCCGCCCTCGTTGAGCAGGAACTCCTCGTCCTCGCCGAAGCTGGCGAGCGCGCGTCCGATGGCGACCTGCCAGAGGGTCTGGGAGCGGGTCGGAATCATGTCCGCGATGTCTTCCCGGCGCAGCACGCCCTTCTTCGCCGGGGGAGGCTGGCGCATGCACAGCGGCGCGTTGGGGACGAAGGCGTAGTGCTCGTACTGGAGGTAGTTCACCGCGGCGTGGTGGACGCTGCCCGTGTAGAGCACGGTGGTGAGGATGTCGGCGAGGTCCGCGACGCGCTCGAGCCTGGCGCAGGGGAGCTTCTCGGCGGGGATGCCGTGCTCGAGGAGATCGGCCCACCAGGCCTGGAGCTCGGTGTCGTTCACGAGGTCGGCGTCGGACTTGTAGAAGGGGGCGAGCACACCTCCCACATACTCCTCGAGCGCGTCCCACAGCGGCAGGGCATCGTCCCGGTACGGGTAGTCGGGCAGGATCGCCGGGTCGAGCACGCCCCGGCGCTCGAAGTCCAGGCGCGGCTTGTTGTCAGCCAGCTTCCAGCGCTGGTACCCCTTCTGGCCCAGCTTGATGTGGCCCTTGTCGGGGCCACCCGTGGCGATGAGGTCGTCGAACACGCCGCCTTCGTCCAGCAGGCCCTTGCGCGCCCCGTCGTTGATGGCGAGCGTGTAGCGGAAGTGGCGGCGCATCAGTTTGTAGACGGGGTGCGGATCCGGCAGGTTGCGCATCGTCGCCATGACGAACGGCTCCACCACGAAGTGCGTGCGCAGCGCGTGCGCGATCATCTGATGGGTGTTGCCCTCGCTGCAGCGCAGGTAGATCTTCGCGGCGAGCCAATCCGCCTCGGAATCATTCGGGGTGAACACGGGCGCCTTCGCCGCATCCCGGCCCAGCTGGATGGCGAGCGGACGCAGCCGCTGGGAATCCTCGAGGTAGAGCAAGCACCGGGACGCGGGCGCCCAGCGCCGCTCCTCGACCCCGTGCTCGTCGGTCTTGCGGAACATGGGAATGCCCTCGAGCACCTCGAAGTCGAGCAGGAACACCCGCCTGGCCGCGAGCGCCCCCGCCAGCGAGGTGCCCGGCGACAGGAGACCCCGGACGTCGTGGTCCGTGAGCGGCATCCCCTCGGGCAGCGCGGTGATGCTCGTGATGTGGAGCGGATTGACGCCCTGGACGGCCTGCCGCGCGAACTCGTGGTCGTCCTGCCACCGCTCGGCGACCTTGGGCAATTCCACGTGCCTGAGGATGCCGAGGGTATCCACCAGCCCATTCCAGGCCTTGGCCAGGACGGGCAGGTGCAGCCGGATGGTGGCCATCGTCTTGGCGATGACGCCCTCGTAGCTGCCCTCGGTCAGGCCTCGGTACAGCTCGTCCTTGGGCAGCGGACGCTCCTTGCTGATGTCGAGCGAGCCGGGCAACCCGGCGTTCACCGCGGCGGGGCGCCAGGGGTACATCTTCTTGCGGTTCTCGAGCAACGCCCGGCGGGCCTCCAGCGCGCGCGCGTGACGCACGTTCTGCGGCAATCCGGCCGAGCCCTCGAGGACCTCGGCCGTCGTCTTGCCCAGGACCCAGCGGTAGTACGGGAAGTGCCAGCTCTTGTCACCCGAGGTGACCTGAGCGAAGTCGAGGAGCCAGTCACTCATCAGCCCCGCGGAGTTGGTGAAGCGCAGCAGGAGCAGCTCACCGACATCCCGGGACTCGAGGGTATAGACATCCTCCCTCCCCGCCTCGAGGTCGTTGTGGAAGCGCTTGTCCAGGACGTGTTGCTCGCTCTCTCCCAACGAGCCCACCAGAACCACGCTGATGTCGGCGTCCGTCCCTGACCCCAGACGAGCGCCCGTGCGAACCTTGATCTTGTATTCCACGCTCATTGCATCCTCCCCATGCAGCCCCCATACCGTGCGTCCGATGAGGAACGCATCGCCTCATCACGAGCACTTCGGCGCCAGGGACTCCCCGTGCCGCAGGACTGACACGTCAATCTACACGGGCTGACACGTCAAGGAAGCGAAGCCGCGCCCGGCCTCACCGGCGGCGATGCGCCAGGGCCGCCTGGCCGAGCCTCAGCACCCGCTGGCGCTCGGCCTCTGGCAACCCGCCGCGGAAAAGGATGCAGGAAAAGATTCCCGCCGCCTCCCCTCCTCTACCACGTCGCCCAGTGTTGCTCCGTCACCCCCGAGCCCGTGACGCGCACCGTCTGGCCGTTCAGCCGCAGCGTCCCCTCGAAGCGCCCGAAGGGCTGCTGGAAGCGGCTCTCGAAAGCACCCAGCATGATCCGATCCTCACGCAATCCCTCGGGGAAGAAGCGCAGGTCCAGCACGCCATCCGCTGTCGAGAGCTTCCACTCGTTGAGCACCGCGGCGGGCTCGTAGCGGAACAGGGCCGTGCCGAGCGGCACCAGCTGCCCGTCCACCCACACCGCGTTCTCCAGTGCGTTGTTGAACTCCGCGGTCAGGTTGAGCCCGAAGGAGCGCCCGTCCTCCGTCCTCCCCACCAGCGAGGCCCAGTTCCAGAAGGTGTTGCGCGGCGGATAGCCTTTGGAGAAGTCCAGCACCCCCACCGCGGAGGCCCGCCAGCCGCTCGTGAGCTCCTGGAAGGTCACCTGCGTGGGCAACGAGGCCGCCTTGAAGGTGTGGTGGAAGGGCCGCTCCTGCGCTGGCGCCAGCACACTCATTCCTTGCGAGGCCGCCCCCGTGTCCAGCGTCAGGGAGAAGCGGGGCCCCTGGAAGGTGGCGCGCCAGCCCTCGCCGGCCGGCTCCAGCGTCCACGTGCCTTCCAGGGCCGACACGCTCCACGTCTTGCGCAGCCCCGGCTGGAAGTCGTCCGCGAAGCCCAGGGGAACCACCGTATGCGCCTCCACGAGCCGCCCGGTCTGGCGATCGTGCGCATAGGCGAAGGCCGTCGCCGCGTAGCCCGCGTCCACGATGGAGAAGCCGACGGTGTAGCGCTCGGTATAGGCCCCCAGGAACATCCACGACTTGCGCCAGGTGCGGCGCCGGATGAGGTCCGCATCCCAGGCGCGGGTGTCCGTGTCGGCGATGGGGCCCGCGTACCTTCCCCAGGCGGGTGGGCCTTCTCCGGGTTGGGGGAGCCGCGCGGGAGCCGGTAGCAGGCCCGTGCGACTCGACGGCGTTGTGGCGAAGGCCCGGCCGGGGACGAACACCGCCGCGCCAGCACCCCCCAGCAGGCAGAGACAGAAAATGACCGCGACCTCTCGACGCCTCATGTGTGCACCTCGCGGCAACACTTGAGGCTCGCCTCGGGCATGGGATCGCCGCGGGGTGTGCCCCTGCTGTCGCACCTGGTGGGAATGTATGCGACCTCTCGGTACAAAGGTGCGGAATGATTCGGTGATTTCGCGGAAAAACGTCCTTCCCGACGCAACCGCGAGACGGCCTGGCCGATAAATGGGGGTTGCGAGTGCCCGCAGGCGCGCTCTCCGCGCGGCTCGGCTTTCAGTCCTCTCTTCAAGGGTAAGACGAGATGAGCATCAAGCGCGCAGATGGCGGTGGAGCCTCGGTTGCCGCGCAGGCACGAGCGGATGCGGCCCGGCAGGCGGCTGAAGCGGCACGCAGGGCGGCGGAGGCGGCGGCTCGCGAGGCCGCGGCGCAGGCGGCGCGCACGGCGGCACATCAGCAGTCGAGCTTCGAGCCGCAGGCGGCCCGGAACACCTTGAAGCTGGATGGCCAGAGCGCCGCACCGGCCTCCTCGCTCCTCACCGAGAACACCCGGGACGGCAGCGTCAACTGCCTGGACCGCGCCGCGGACTGGGTGTCCAAGAGCACGCCCCAGCTCCAGGCCCGCTCGGAGCTGGTCTTCCTGGAGGATCAGCGCGCCGGCCAGGAGGGGCAGACCGGCCACGTGGTGGTGCGCCAGGGTGAGCGGGTGCTCGACCCCAGCAGCGGCAAGAGCTACGAGGACATGCAGGCGTACCTGCGCGAGCAGCCCCAGTACCGCGAGGTGGGGACGATGCCGGGCACCACCGCCGCCCGCGTGTTCGCCACCGAGCCGGGCTCGCCCGAGCGCGCCCAGGCGCTGGCCTCGGCCAACGTGTCCCCCGAGCTGCAGCGGATGATGGTGGCCGACCAGCCGCCGAGCGTCCCCAACACCCTGCCCAACCCGGCCAACCCCCAGGACCACAACGTCTCCACCGACAGCGCCCAGGTGGGTCCGGTCACGGTGAACTACCCCGACCAGCCCGGGCCGGTGCAGGTCAATTTCAGCTCCTCGCTCGAGAGCGAGGTGGAGCGTGAGGACGGCTACGTCACCGTCACCATGAACGCGGAGACCTCGGTGTCCGCCACGGGCGAGCTGGAGCTCAAGGCCGTGTCCGTGGGCGGGGGCGTCTCCGCCGGCAATCAGATGACGTACGAAGTGCGGATGAAGGAGGAGGACTTCGAGGCCATGCGGCGCGGGGAGATTCCTCCGCCCCACCCGCTCGACCCGAACACCCTGCCGGACGGCGGCTCGGTGCGCCTGGAGCAGTCGCAGTTCACGGGCACCTCCATGGAGGCGGGCATCTCCTACCACGCGGCCGAGCTGGGCATGTCCAGCGACATCCGCGAGGGCGAGGGGATGATGATCGAGATGAGCCGCACCGGGGACAGCGTGCAGGTGACGGCGGGCCCCAAGCAGTTCATCGAGAACGAGGGGAAAATCAGCGTGGGCGTGGGCCCCGTCTCGGTGTCCGGCGGCCGCACCGACACCCTCACCAACTACCAGCTGCGCACGGCCACGTTCGACCTGTCCGACCCCGAGGGCCCGGGCCAGCAGGCCTACGACGCCTTCCGCCAGAGCGGCCGGCTGCCGGAGCAGAACGGGGCGGGAGTGAGCAACGCCCTGCGCCTGGAGCGGGTGAAGTACGAGTCGCAGACCGAGTTCGGGCTGGAGCTCGGGCCCTTCGAGCTGAGCGCCGAGGGCGCCGCGAACACCGGCGACATGCTCATCACCCACAACCCGGACGGGACGACGACGCGCTCGCTGGACCTGGTGTACGGGGGCGACCACCCGGACCTCAACATCTCGCAGCGCTTCGACCAGGAAGGCAACCTCATCCCCGGCAGCGAGAGCTACACCTACGAGTTCGACACGGAGGATCCGAACTTCCGCGAGATCATGGTGTACGCCTTCACCGGTGACGAGGCCCAGGCCAAGGCCGCGCGTGACAGCGATGAGCCCATCACCCTGACCATGAGCCGGGCGCAGATGCAGGAGCTGCAGCGGCGGGGCAGCGAGCAGTTCATGGGCCACATGGGCCTGGGTGGCCTGTTGTCCGACTACGACGGCGAGCCCCTGGATCCCACCCGGGCGGCGAGCATCCTGGCCAGCTCGCCCGCCTACAACGAGTACCGCCTGGCCGAGTCGTTCTTCGGCCTCTCGGACGGCGGAAACAGGCCGCCGCCCGGCGAGCTGCGGATCGGCAACTGAGACCCTCCCCGCGCACGGCCCCGCCCCTCGAGCAAGGGCCGTGCGGAGGGGGTTCCCTCCCCGATGGCAGAGGTCGCCCACTTCGACACCTTCCCCGCCTTCCCCAGCATTGGGTGTGAGCAGGGGCGAGGCCGTTCCACCTACCGGGTGGCGCTCTTCACGTAGTCCTGGCGCCAGCGCTTGTTCACACGCGTGCGCATGTCGAGCTTCGCGTTGGCGGTCTGCTCGGCGGACTCGTACTTCCGCTGGATCTGCCCGTCACCGACGAGGAAGCCGTTCGCGTACACCACGGTCTGATCCACGCCCAGCGTCAGGGCTTCCGCGGTCGAGCCGACCTTGAGGTTGTGCACCTTCCCGGGGAACGGCTCGCGGGTGACGCTCACCAGCTGGCTGGTGCCGGTCAGGGTCTGGACCTTGTCTCCCACCCGCAGCTTCCGGGCCTGCACCATGCCCCGGTCCACCGTGGCGATGGGGTGCATCTCCGTCATCAGCAGGTCCCGCCCGGCCTGGTCCTTGATGCGAACCATGGGCACGGTCTCGAAACCCTTGGAGATGTCGGTCACCGTCAGCTCCTGGGCGCCCGGGTGGAAGGGGTTGAAGATCTTGTCCCCGATCTGGATGGACTCGATGGGCACCAGACGGCCATCGGCCAGTTGCACCTGCGTGCCCTCGGCGAGGCAGCTGTTGGTCATGCTCATGCACGGCAGCTGGTAGTCCGTGGCCTGGGAGTCGGGGTCGTTGCTCAAGACGATGGGACGGGGCGGGAGCTCGAGGTTCCCCTGCTTCATCGGAATGCCCAGGATCATGGTGAGGAACAGCTCGTCCTGGATCTGCCTGCAGCTCGGATCGAAGAGCGCCGCGTTCGCCCCCGTGAGATTCCAGCTCAGCGTCTTGCCGTCACTGGAGAGCGTGACGTGCTGCCAGAAGTTCTGCATCGGGCTGTACAAGGCATTGGCGCTGTCCACGTCGCAGCCGCCGCCCACGTCGGTCAGCACGACCTTGATGTTGCCCGGGGGGGTGACGGTTCCATTCTGGTACTGCGCGATCCTGTTGGCATCGAAGACGCAGGTGGGGTTGTTGAAGGAGATGCCGATGGAGCCGCCCAGGGGGATTTTCAGCGCCGTCGGGGATCCGGTCAGGTCGTAGTCGCAATCACCCGTCCAGGTCCGGTTCAGGCAGATGTCCACGCACTGTCCGCCCGTCTTGTTCACGGGGTCGGTGATGTTCAGTGTGGACAGGTCGAATTGGCACTTCCTGTTGTTTTCGCGAAGGACGTAGCTCTCGCGCAGGCCACTGGCCGAGTCCGTCATGGCGTACGAGTCCACCTCGTAGTCCAGCGCGCTGGTCTTGGTGATGTCTCCGATCGCGGCCGACTTCGCGGTGGCGCTATTGTATTTCTCGGCATAACCCATCACTCCCAGGGGAGTGCCGTTGTTGTCCCAGGCAGCGCTGTCCACATAGAGGTAGTAGGCCCCACCGGGATGGGTGATGAGGGCGTTGGCCTCCATGTACGGGCTGCTCTCGGTGAGGAAGTTGCTCGAGTTGATGAAGTGCTGGGCCTTCCGCTCGTTCGCCAAGGCCAGCATGCTCTCCGTGTCGCGCCGGCGCCGTTGGTCGTCGGCGCGCCGCTGGTGGACGAGCTCGAAGAGACGGGGCGCCGTTCGCGGCGTCTTCCCGGCCATCTTCAAGCGGGCGAGGACGAACCGGAACATCCGTGGGTCCGAGTAGTCGAGGCTCGTGGCGACGTCCGGCCGCACCCGGCTCCGGACGTACCCGCGATCCTCGTGGTACGTCCTCAGCT
>DASQMW010000107.1:0-15801 GCA_035645295.1 Archangium sp. | reverse complement strand
CGCTGGCCCTCCCGGTCCCAGTGGAACTGCACCTTGATGCGCCCGTGCTCGTCCGTGTGGATTTCCTCGCCCCCCGGCCCCACCACCGTGGCCGTCTGCAGCCCGGCGAGGTGCGGCACCGGCGTGGTCCGCCTCGGCCTGAAGGGCACGCTGGCCGGCATGCACTTGAAGCTGTTGCGGTACAGGTTGCCCAGCGACTCCCGGCTCCCGCGCGTCTCCGGCTGCGAGCCCGAGTGCACCACCTCCACCGCCACGTACTCCCCGGCGTGCGTGCCCCCGTCCTCCACTTCGAAGCGATAGCCCGGCGTCAGCCGCGGGCACACGCCTTCGCCCTCCAGCGTGCGCGCCGCCTGCACCGCTTCTTCCAGGCGCACCTTCGCCGCGCCCCTGCCCACCGCGGGCGCCACGTACTCGCCCGGGTAGTCGTACACCTCCAGCGTGTCCTGTCCGTTGCTGGAGTCCTGCGTCTTGCCCGACACGTCCAGCGCGGGCTTCTCGAAATCGTAGTCCTTCAGGTGCACCTTTCCGGGCCTCAACCGGTGCACCCGCTGCAGCGAGGACAGGTACTCCTGGTCCTCCGTCAGCCCCGCGTTCTCCCGCAGCGGCAGCTTCGCCCCGCCCGGCAGGGCCTCGTGCACGGTGGGCTTGTCGCCCACCACCAACACGTGCCCGTCCTCCGTGTGCTGGAAGAAGTAGAAGAGGCCCTCCCACTCCATCAACCGGCTCACGAAGGCGAAGTCCGTCTCCCGGTACTGCGTGCAGTATTCACGCGCTTCGTAGCTGCCGCTCAGCGACAGCTTCACCTTCACGCGCCCCTCCTCCAGCACCGCCTTCACGATCTGCGGCACCGTCTTGCCCTGGAAGATGCGGCTGCGCTTCACCCGGGTGAGCCACCACGCCCTGGGCACCACCCACGCCCGGTAACGCCAACGCCCGCCGTGCTGGCCTGGCGCGTCCACCGCGCGCACGTACCCGTGGACCTGCCGCGCCTTGTCGTCGGGCAGCCGCACCGTCAGCAACGCCTCGGTGCCCAGCAGCTCCTTGGACTCCAGCGGCGCGTCCTCCAGGCAATGGAAGTCCACCTGGAACTCGTAGAGGCGGCTCAGCCCCTCCCGGCCCGAGAAGCCACTGACGACCAACGTCTCCGCTCCGTATTGTCCCACTCCAAGCGAAAATGCCGGCTGCTTCATGGAGTCCCCCTCTGCTCGGCGCTACCCGGATCAGCCCGCTGATATATTACTCCGGCTGTAGGTAATGCCACAGATCGGCTAACGGGGCTCCGGGGTTTCTTCGCGGCTCTGGCGTGCTCTGCCTGGCTGCCTCTCCCACGACGGGCGATGGCGTGGGCCGCGAAAAGGCGTCAAGGTCGTGCCTCCGAGGGAGGGCTCACACATGGCAGGGCGTACGTTCGAGGAGTCCAGCAAGGAAGGCGGCCTCCACCACCGGTTGGGTCAGCTCGCTGGTGAGTGGGAGGGAATGACGAAGACGTGGTTCGAGCCGGACAAGCTCGCGGACGAGTCCCCCTGGCGCGGCACCATCCGCCCCGTGGCGGGGGGACGGTTCTTGATGCACGAGTACGAGGGCTCGATGCAGGGCAAGCCGCTGTCCGGGGTGGCCATCTACGGCTACCACCTCGACCCGGACCGTTTCGAGATGGCCTGGGCGGACAGCTTCCACACCGGCACGAGCATCATGTTCTTCAAGGGGAAGAACGAGGGCCGGGGCTACGATGTCCTGGGCAGCTACGAGGCCCCGTCCGGTCCGCCGTGGGGCTGGCGGATGGAGATTCAGCAGCCCGAGGCGGACCGGCTGATCATCACGCACTACAACATCCCCCCCGACAGCCAGGAGGCCAAGGCGGTGGAGACGGTGTACCGGCGCAAGCGCTGAGCCGCGGCTATCGGCTGGTCAGGTGAAGCACTGCTTGAACCAGCCGACGAAGCGCAAGGCCTCGGGCGAATCATGGCCGAGCACTTCGGTGGTCAACGCCGTGCCAAAGGGCAGACCTGGATCCCTCTGCCACGCGAGCCAGGCATGGATGGCGCCCTTGAGATGGTCGCGCTGGCTCAACCTCGCGCCCAGCGCCAGGGCCTGGGTGGTCGTGGCCTGTGCATGCGGCCAGACTGTGTCTCCCTGGGGGATGAGCTTCTCGATGAACTCCTCGACTCGCCCGGGTTGTGAGTTGTCTGGCATGAGCCAGATGCCGACTCGCGAGTTGGGGCGGATTCCTGCGGTGACCGTGCCGTCTGGAGAGGGCGTTGCTGGCAGGGTGACGCCCAGGTCCTTGAAGAGATCCTTGAGCTGCTGCCACCGGTGGGTGGGGGTCAGGTCCGCGTCGATGACGAGCCCGAGCCGGTCGTACGTCTTGAGCGCCGTGGAGAGCGTGGCCTTCACGAGCAGCTTCTCGACTCCTCCAGCGGCTTCGACGTAGGGGCGGATCGTGCGGTCATCCTGCCAGTCGTATCCATGACGGCCGAGGAGATTGATGATCGTCCACTGGTCATCCGGCCCTTCGACCATCAGCCGGTAGGGGCTCTTGGGAAGGGGCTTGCTCACCGGAGTTCCATCTGGTGCTGGGAAGCCGCGAGGATTTCATCGGCGGAGTAGGGGACACTCGCCTCGGTGCCGCGCTCGATGCGATGCAGCGAGATGAGCTCCCGGACATCGGGGTTCTCCTCGTACAAGGCCGCCAGTGCCCGGACGCAATCGAGGCTGTGGGTCGTGGCCAACACCTGGACGTTCAGCCTTCGTGCCACCTCCACGACGAGCCGCCACATCCGGGTCATGACGGAATGGTGCAAGCCCGTGTCGATTTCATCGACAAGCAGGTAGCCGCCCGCCGAACTCACGAGGCTCAAGCTCAAGGTGAGGAGTCGCTTGATGCCCTCTCCCATGCTTCCCAGGGGAATGCGTTCATCGGAGCCCCTGAGCTTGACGAACATGCCTCCCCCCATTTTCGAGCCAGAAATGGCGGCAAGGCGTTCGATATCTGGCTCGATGATTTGAAGTGCGTTCGTGACCTTCGCCTCTTCCGGGGTCAGGACCACGGCATCCCACAGTAGACGGAGTTCCGAAACATCCGGCGCGGCCGTTTCCATGAAACGGACCATCCATGCTTTATCAGCGGGCTTTGTCGCGGCGTTACGCAGCAGACGACGCATGACGCTGTAGCCAGCCATTGGATAGATGTAGCCCTCTGGACCCATCCCATTTCCTGAAATCGAGAGGGCGAGATTGGATCCAGGCTTGAGAAGCTCGAGAGGCGGAGCTTCATCGTCGTCCTTCAGCTTTCCGGTTGGCCGAGGGACGATCCGACATCTGAAGGCGCGAGGACCCTCTTCAACAAGTGCGTCGATCTCGAAGGACTTTCCGGGTTCGAGAGAGCGGCCATGAAAGAGGTGGTTCACCTCAATGTAATCGGTGTAGCGGCGGAACTCGCCTACTTCACTCCGAACAGTAACTACCTCGCCTCGGCTCCTCACCCCTCGCTCAAGAATGGAGGGGCCTGTCCCGCCAAGCACCAGCTCGGCTGCTTCGAGCACCGAGGTCTTGCCTGCGTTGTTCGTGCCGACCAGCAGGCTGACCCGGGTCAACCCTTCCACGGTGAGCTTGCGGAAGGAGCGGAAGTTATCAATCCGCAGAGTGGTCATCATGCTGGAGACTCCGGGTAGAAGAGGGGCAGGCCGCTCTGGCGTCTACCATCAGGGCCCTCAACGCTCCAGTTGTGAGCGCGGGCGGCTGATGGGCCTGGGTCCTTGCTTGGCGAGGACTCCAGAAGTGAACGCTCCGGGTCCTCCACGCTGGTGGCCGGGGTGTGGGGCCCGTGGTATTCCGGGCCCCGGTTTCCCGAGGAGGATTCGCGCATGGAGAAGGTCCTCAATTACATCGGCGGAGAGCTGGTGTCCCCCAGCTCCCAGGTCTGGTTCGACAAGCCGGACCCCTCCACCGGAGAGCCCTCCGTGCAGGTGCCGGACTCGGACGAGAAGGACATCCAGCGCGCCGTGGAGGCCGCGCGGAACGCGTTTCCGGCCTGGGCCGCCACCCCGGCCTCCGAGCGGGCGCGATTGCTGCGCCGCGTCGCGGACACCCTCCGCACCCGGTTGGACGCCTTCGCCCGCGCCGAGGCCATCGACACCGGCAAGCCGCTCAAGCTGGCCTCCACGGTGGACATCCCCCGGAGCATCCAGAACTTCGAGTTCTTCGCGGACGCGGTGACGCAGTTCTCCACCGAGGCCCACGTCATGGACGGCGGGGCGCTCAACTACACGCTGCGCTCGCCCCTGGGCGTGGTGGGCTGCATCTCGCCGTGGAACCTGCCGCTCTACCTGCTCACCTGGAAGCTCGCCCCCGCGCTCGCCATCGGTAACTGCGTGGTGGCCAAGCCCTCCGAGGTGACGCCCATGACGGCGTACCTGCTCGCCCAGGTGTGCCGCGAGGCCGGTCTGCCTCCGGGCGTGCTCAACATCGTCCACGGCTACGGCGCCAAGGTGGGCTCCGCGATGAGCCGCCACCCGGACATCAGCGCCATCTCCTTCACCGGCAGCACGCGCACGGGCGCCGAAATCGCCCGCACCGCCGCGCCCCTCTTCAAGAAGCTCTCGCTGGAAATGGGCGGCAAGAATCCCAACGTCATCTTCGAGGACTGTGACTTCGACGAGGCGCTGGCCACCACGGTGCGCTCGTCCTTCTCCAACCAGGGGCAAATCTGTCTCTGCGGCTCGCGCATCTTCGTGCAGGCCCCCATCTACGAGCGCTTCAAGGCCGCGCTGGTGGAGCGCACGCGGGCGCTGAAGGTGGGGGACCCGTTGGAGCCCTCGACGGACCAGGGCGCGCTGGTGTCCCCGCAGCACTTCGAGAAGGTGATGGGCTGCATCGCGGTGGCGCGCAAGGAGGGAGGCCGCGTCCTCACCGGAGGCAAGCGCGCGGAGGTGCCGGGGCGCTGCCGCAACGGCTGGTTCGTGGAGCCCACGCTCATCGAGGGCCTGGGCCACGCGTGCAGCACCAACCAGGAAGAGATTTTCGGCCCGGTGGCCACGCTCATCCCCTTCGAGAAGGAGGAGGAGGTGCTCGCCTGGGCCAACAGCACCCGCTACGGGCTGGCGGCGAGCGTGTGGACGCGGGACGTGACGCGGGCGCACCGCTTCGCGGCGAAGCTGGAAAGCGGCATCGTCTGGGTGAACTGCTGGATGCTGCGCGACCTGCGCACGCCGTTCGGCGGGGTGAAGGAATCGGGCGTGGGACGCGAGGGCGGCCTGGACGCGCTGCGCTTCTTCACCGAGCCCAAGAACGTGTGCGTGAAGCTATGAGCCACTCCGATCGAGTCGACTCCCAGAAGGCCCCGGAGCCGGTGGGCCTCTATCCCCACGCCCGGCGCGTGGGCAACCTGCTCTTCCTCTCCGGCGTGGGTCCGCGCGAGCGCGGGAGCAAGAAGATCCCCGGCGTCGAGCTGGATGCCCAGGGCCACATCGTCTCCTACGACATCGAGACGCAGTGCCACTCGGTGTTCCGCAACGTGCGCTACATCCTGGAGGAGGCGGGCTCCTCGTGGGACCGGCTGGTGGACGTGACGGTGTACCTCACGGACATGAAGAAGGACTTCCCCACGTACAACCGCCTGTGGGCCGAGTACTTCAAGGACGTGCCCACGCCCCCGTGCCGGACGACGCTCGGCATCACCGCGCTGCCCACCCCCATCGCCATCGAGCTGAAGTGCATGGCCACCATCGGAGATTGAGATGAGCCGACTGCAGCCCCTCAACTTCAAGAAGTGGATTGAAGAGCACCGCCACCTGCTCAAGCCCCCCGTGGGCAACCAGATGGTGTGGCAGGACCGGGACTTCATCGTGATGGTGGTGGGCGGGCCCAACTCGCGCACCGACTTCCACATCGACGAGAGCGAGGAGTTCTTCTACCAGGTGGAGGGCGACATCACCCTGCGCGTCATGGAGGACGGCAAGCCCCAGGACATCCCCATCCGCGAGGGGGAGATCTTCCTGCTGCCTCCCAAGGTGCCGCACTCGCCGCAGCGGCCCGCGGGCACGGTGGGCCTCGTCATCGAGCGCAAGCGGCGCGAGGGCGAGCTGGACGGCTTCGCGTGGTTCTGCCCCCAGTGCAACCACAAGCTGTATGACGAGTTCCTCCAGGTCACCAACATCGTCACGCAGCTGCCGCCCATCTTCGAGCGCTTCTACGGCAACCCGGAGCACTGCACCTGCAAGCAGTGCGGCTTCCGGGTGACTCGCGAGCCGCGCAAGTCATGAAGATCGACATCCACACGCACCTGTTGCCGGCCGAGCTGCCACGCTTCGCCGAGCGCTACGGCTACGGCGGCTTCATGACGCTGGAGCACCACGCCCCGTGCCGGGCGCGCATGGTGCGCGATGACGGGAAGTTCTTCCGCGAGGTGGAGAGCAACTGCTGGGATCCGGTGAAGCGCATCGAGGAGTGCGATGCGACCGGCGTCAGCGTGCAGGTGCTGTCCACGGTGCCGGTGATGTTCGGCTACTGGACGAAGCCCGAGCATGGGTTGGACCTGTCGCGCTTCCTCAATGACCAGCTCGCCTCGGTGGTGAGGGCGCACCCCAAGCGCTTCGTGGGCCTGGGCACGGTGCCCCTGCAGTCCCCGGAGCTGGCGGTGCGCGAGCTGGAGCGCTGCATGCGCGAGCTGGGGATGGCAGGCGTGCAGGTGGGCTCGCACGTCAACGGCCTCAACCTGGGCGAGCCGGAGCTGTTCCCCTTCTTCGAGGCCGCGGCCGAGCTGGGTGCCGCCATCTTCGTCCACCCCTGGGACATGCTGGGCGAGGCACGCATGAAGAAGTACTGGATGCCCTGGCTGGTGGGCATGCCCGCCGAGGTGGCGCTGGCCATCTGCTCGCTCCTCTTCGCGGGCACGCTGGAGAAGCTGCCGAAGCTGCGGCTCGCCTTCGCGCACGGCGGCGGCGCCTTCCCGGGCACCTTCGGCCGCATCGAGCACGGCTTCCAGGTGCGGCCGGACCTCGTCGCGGTGGACAACCCCGTGCCGCCCCGCGAGTACCTGGGCCGCTTCTGGGTGGACTCGCTGGTTCACGACGCGGACATGCTGCGCTTCATCGTGCGGCTGTTCGGCCCGGACAAGGTGGCCCTGGGCAGTGACTATCCCTTCCCGCTCGGCGAGGACCGGCCGGGCTCGTTGGTGGAGTCCCTCGCGGACTTCGATGCCGCCACCCGGGAGAAGCTGTTGTGCCGCAACGCGCTCGAGTGGCTCGGGCGCTCGTATGAGGAGTTCAAGTAGATGAGCGGCGAGGCAGTGCGTTACGAGGCCAGTGAGGCGTTCGCCCGGCGGATGGACGCGGAGGATCCGCTCCGCCACTTCCGCGACGAGTTCCTCTTTCCCCGCCACCACGGCGAGCCCGTCATCTACCTCGTGGGCAATTCGCTGGGGCTCCAGCCGCGCAAGACGAAGACCTACGTGCAGGAGGCGCTGGAGGACTGGGAGACGTTCGGCGTGGAGGGCCACTTCCGCGGTGGGCGCCCGTGGCTGCCCTACCACGAGATGCTCACCGGGCAGACGGCGCGGCTGGTGGGCGCCCATCCGCTCGAAGTGGTGGTGATGAACACCCTCACGGTGAACCTGCACCTGATGCTGGTGTCCTTCTACCGGCCCTCGGGCGAGCGCCGCAAAATCCTCATGGAGGCAGGCGCCTTCCCCTCGGACCAGTACGCGGTGGCCTCGCAGGTGCGCTTTCACGGGTACACGCCGGAGGAGGCGGTGCTCCCGCTCACCCCGCGCCCCGGTGAGGAGACGCTGCGCACCGAGGACATCCTCGAGACGATCGAGCGGCACGGGAAGGAGCTCGCCCTCGTGCTGCTGGGCAACGTGAACTACCTCACCGGCCAGGCCTTCGACATGGCCGCCATCACCCGCGCCGCGCACAAGCAGGGCTGCCGGGTGGGCTTCGACCTGGCGCACGCGGCGGGCAACCTCCAGCTCTCGCTGCACGATGACGGGCCGGACTTCGCCGTGTGGTGCTCGTACAAGTACCTCAACGGCGGCCCGGGCACGCTGGGCGGCGTCTTCGTCCACGAGCGCCACGCACGCAACCAGGAACTGCCCCGCTTCCAGGGGTGGTGGGGCCACGACAAACAGACGCGCTTCCAGATGGGGCCCGACTTCGAGCCCATTCCGGGCGCCGAGGGCTGGCAGTTGTCCAACCCGCCCATCTTCCAGATGGCGGCGCTGCGCGCGTCCATGGACATCTTCGACCGCGCCACCATGCCGGCCCTGCGCCGCAAGAGCGAGCTGCTCACCGGCTACCTGGAGTTCCTCCTGGACCGGCTCCCGCCCGGCTTCGTGCGCAGCATCACCCCGAGAGACCCCAGGCAGCGGGGGGCCCATCTCTCGCTGCGCTTCAGCAAGGAGCCCCGGCATTTGCTGGAGAAGCTCACGGAGCAGGGCGTCGTCTGCGATTTCCGTTCACCGGACATCATCCGCGCCGCTCCGGCTCCGCTCTACGTGAGCTTCCATGACGTCTACCGCTTCGCGGGGATCCTCGAACGCCATGCACGAGATTGACCAGACGCAACGCGTGACGGTGGTAGGGGCGGGGCTGGTGGGCTCGCTCCTCTCGATGTACCTGGCCCGGCGCGGCTTCCAGGTGGACGTCCTGGAGTGGCGCCCGGACATGCGGCGCGAGGAGATTGGCGCGGGGCGCTCCATCAACCTCGCCATCTCCACGCGCGGGCTGTCCGCGCTGCGCCAGGTGGGGCTGGAGGAGGAGGCGCTGCGCCATGCCATTCCCATGCGCGGCCGGATGATTCATCCCGTCTCCGGAGGGCTGGCCTTCCAGGCCTATGGCAAGGACGAGTCCCAGCACATCAACAGCATCTCGCGCGCGTGGTTGAACAAGTTCCTGATGACCCACGCCGAGGCCACGGGCCGGGTGCGCATCCAGTTCGAGCAGCGCGTGCAGCACGTGGACTTCCAGAAGGGCGTGCTCGCCATCGTGGACAGGGCAGGCGGCCCCGTGCGCGAGGTGCACACGCCGGTGGTGCTCGGCACGGACGGCTCGGGCTCGGCGGTGCGGCGCGAGATGGCGCTGGCGCCGGGCTACCGTGCGGCACAGGAGCAGCTCAGTCACGGGTACAAGGAGCTGACGATTCCCGCGGGCCCGGGCGGCACCTTCCAGATGGAGAAGCACGCGCTGCACATCTGGCCGCGCGGCTCGTACATGCTGATTGCCCTGCCGAACCTGGATGGCAGCTTCACCTGCACGCTCTTCCTGCCCTTCCAGGGCCCGGTGAGCTTCGAGTCGCTGGGGACGCCGGCGCAGCTGGTGGCCTTCTTCGAGGAGCAATTCCCGGACGCGCTGGCGCTGATGCCCGGGCTGACGCACGACTTCTTCCACAACCCCACCGGGACGATGGTGACGGTGAAGAGCGAGCCGTGGCACGTGGGAGGCCGGGCGCTGCTGGTGGGGGACGCGGCGCACGCCATCGTGCCCTTCTTCGGGCAGGGGATGAACTGCGGCTTCGAGGACTGCGTGACGCTGGAGGCGTGCCTCGGGCGGCATACGCGGTGGGAGGACGCCTTCACGGAGTTCTTCCGGCTGCGCAAGCCGAACGCGGATGCCATCGCGGACATGGCGGTGGAGAACTTCGTGGAAATGCGGGACAAGACGGCGGACCCGCGTTTCCTGTTGGAGAAGGCGGTGGAGAAGGAGCTGCTCAAGGCCTTCCCGGGCGAGTTCCTGAGCCGCTACACGCTGGTGAGCTTCAGCCTGGTGCCGTACCGTCTGGCGTACGAGGTGGGAGCCATCGCGGGCGGCATCGTCGCCGAGCTGAGCGAGGGCCTCACTCGAGCGGAAGACGTGGACCTGGAACGGGCCCGCACGCTCATCCGCGAGCGGCTGGTGCCCTTCGTGAAGGAGCATTCGGATGGATTTGGGACTGCGAGGTAGGAGGGCGCTGGTGCTGGGTGCCTCGGCTGGACTGGGGTACGCCATTGGCGCGCAGTTGGTGAAGGAGGGCGCGCGGGTGGCCATCTGCTCGCGCGACGAGGCGCGCATCCGCGATGCCGCCCAGCGCATGGGCGCCGAGCTCGGCGTGACGGCGGACCTGACGAAGCCGGGCGCGACGAAGGCGCTGGTGGAGAAGGTCATCGGGACGATGGGCGGCGTGGACATCCTCGTGGCGAACACGGGCGGGCCTCCCAAGGGGAGCATCGAGAAGCTCACCGCGGAGCAGTGGCAGGATGGCTTCCAGAGCCTGTGGATGAGCGTGGTGGAGGGCCTGCAGGCGGCGCTGCCGGGGATGAAGGAGCAGCGCTGGGGCCGCATCGTCCTGGTGACGTCGGTGGCCGCGCGCGAGGCGATGCCGCTGCTGACCATCTCCAACGGGCTGCGCGCGGGGTTGATGGGGTTGGTGAAGACGGTGAGCAACGAGGTGGCCGAGCACGGCATCACCATCAACGGTGTGCAGCCGGGCTACCACGCGACGGAGCGCCTCAAGGAGCTCGGCGTGCCCGAGGACAAGATTACCTCGGCGATTCCGGCGCGCCGTCTGGGCAAGCCCGAGGAGCTGGGGGCGCTGGTGACGTTCCTCGCCTCGGAGCAGGCGGGTTACATCACCGGCCAGTCCCTCGTCATCGACGGTGGCTGGATGCGCGGCTTCTGACGTCCCCTTTCCCTCTCCCTCTGGGAGAGGGTCGGGGGGCGGGTCTACACGCGGGGGCATGACTGGGAACGCCTGGCCGGGTTCAGACTTCGTCGTCGGGCAGGAGCGCGCGGAGCAACTCGTCGTCGGGGCCGCGCGGGCGCCACCCGGGCGGCGGTGGCGTGGCGCGGAGCGCTGCCCTGGCCCTTTCGACGCGCTTCTCATGCGTTTCAGGGGTGTAGGCGGACCACGAGCCGAGCGCCTCGGCCACCTTGAAACGATTGGCTTCGTCCATGACGGCTGGCCAACCGTCGGGGACGCTTTCGGACAACATGCGCACGAGTACATCACGCACAAAGCGCGTGACCTGCTTGCGCTGCTCCGCCTCGGCGAGCAGCCCACTCAGCACTTGCACTCCGGCAACGTCCTCCTTGCCAAGTTCCTCGGCCAGCAAGTACAGCGGGACGGCAGGGCGCGCTTCAGCGAATGCAGTGAGCGAATCGTAACCGCGCTCTCGAACCCGCTCGTACAGGCGCGCCTTCACGTTGCCCTGCCAGGCACGTCCGTCGCTCATGGCCCTCTCCAGCGAATGAAGTTCATCGGGATGCCGTAGTCCTTCATACGCTTCGCGACGAGACTCAAGATCTCGTTGTGAGTCAACACCCGGCCAGCTTCAACCTCGGCGTCGCGTAGTGCCTTCATGATCATCCGGTTCCACTCACCGGGCCAGGTGCGCCCCATCTGCCAGTTCCCACCGCCATGTAGTGCCTGGTGGTGTGCCTGCTCCAGCTTGACGCAGAAGTGGTCGATGTCCATCTCGCCGGTGAAGCCTCGCTTCTCGAACCACTCGCGGAACTCCTTGGGCAGGACGTGGTGCCGCGGGGGCTCGGCCATGCCGGCCCCCACCCTGTCCGTCACGTGCATGCCCCGCACCTCGGGCCCGTCGCCCAGCGCCTCGCGCACGCCGCGTGGCAGCTCGCCGTGCGCCATCATCATCTGGCCGGCTTGAATCCGCACCGCGGCGCTCACGGCGGGAAGGGAGAGGACGCCCGCCCGCACCAGCCGGTTCATCATCTCCACCCACTCGGCGGAGACGACAATGCGCGTGCCCATCATCACGCCGTTGTTGCCCATCACCATGCCCAGGCCGAGTGTCGCGGGGGCCGAGGGCCGCAGCGCGGGCAGCGAGAACTTCATCGCCGACACCATCGTCACCATCTCCATGAGTTGCGCCAGCAACATCACCTTCCCGGCGTTCCTCAGACCCGAGTGCACGCGCTCCGCCGTCGCGTTGAACTCGCCGGACAGGTAGCCCATCAGCGCGGGTATGTTTTCCGCTGCTGCCTCCACCTGCCCTGGCTCTCGAGAGGCCAGTGCCCTCATGGCCGGGTCCACCGTCTTGAGCCAGCGCTCCATGTCCAGGAACAGCGTCTCCACCGCTCTGTAGCCCTGCTTGAACACCCCATCGAGGAGGTGGAGGAAGTCCACCCAGGCGGCCAGCAGCAGCGAGCCCAACATGGCGGCCTCGAGCCGTGGGCCGGCCAGGCGCAGCAGGGCCAGTTGCATGTCCGGGTCCTCGAGCTGCGCGGCGGCGGTGGCCAGCCGGGTGGCGGCGGCGAGCTCGTCGTCAATCCACCGCAACTGGCGCTGGCCGTACTCGACATGGGGCACGAAGAGGCCAGCGGCCTTGCCAGCGATGCCCCAATGGCTTTTGCGCAGCCTGGACAGCTCCCCGGAGAGGTGGCGGGTGGAGCCCGACACGTCGAGCACGGCACCGCGAAACGCCAGATGGGCCGCCAGGGCGCTTGCCCAAGCAGTCGCCTCCGCACCGCCAGGGCCCAGCGCCGTCACCGCCTCGCGTGCGTCCTGGCGGTGGTGCAGCCGCTGTGGCCCCTCGGACTCGGACCGCGCACCCGGGCCCCCGCTCCAGGTGGGCGCGGCGGCCTCGCGCGGTGTGTAGCGCAGGTGCGTCCCCCGGCCGGGTGGTGGCGTCAGCGGCGCACAGGCGTTGGACAGCAGGGCCAGGGCGAGCAGCAGCCCCAGCGGCGTGGACGTCATCTGCGCCTCCGAATCGGGACTCCCATTCTAAGCCAGTGGAAGTGAGGGGGCGGGCCCCAGCAGATTCCGGCGCGGCGCCTGGGCAAGCCCGAGGAACTGGGGGCATGACTGGGAACGCCTGGCCGGGTTCAGACTTCGTCGTCGGGCAGGAGCGCGCGGAGCAACAGCAACTCGTCGTCGGGGCCGAGCGGGCGCCACCCGGGCGGCGGTGGCGTGGCGAGGAGTGCATCGCCGGCTTTGTCGGCGCGCTCCTTATGGGTTTCCGGGGTGTACGCAAACCACGCGCCGAGCGCCTTGGCCACCTTGAATCGGTTGGCGTCGTCCAGCACGGCTGGCCAGCCGTCAGGGAGACTCTGGCGCAACATGCGCACGAGCACACCGCGCACAAAGCGCGTGACCTGCTTGCGCTGCTCCGCCTCGGCGAGCAACCCGCTCAACACCTGCACCCCTGCGACGTCGTTCGGTCCAAGCTCATCGGCCAGCGCCACGAGTGAGGCGGTCGGGCGTGCCTCGGCGAAGGCGGTGAGTGAATCGTAACCGCGCTCTCGAACCCGCTCGTACAGGCGCGCCTTCACGTTGCCCTGCCAGGCACGTCCGTCGCTCATCGCCCTCTCCAGCGGATGAAGTTCATGGAGATCCTGTACTCCTCCATGCGCTCCGCGACGATCTCCAGAACCTCGTTTCTCGTCAACAGCCGACCCGCCTTGGACTCGGCATTGCGCAGCGCATCCATGATCATCCGGTTCCACTCACCAGGCCAGGTGCGCCCCAGCTGCCAGTCTCCACCGCCATGTAGTGCCTGGTGGTGTGCCTGCTCCAGCTTGACGCAGAAGTGGTCGATGTCCATCTCGCCGGTGAAGCCTCGCTTCTCGAACCACTCGCGGAACTCCTTGGGCAGGACGTGGTGCCGCGGGGGCTCGGGTGCGTCCCCCGGCCGGGTGGTGGCGTCAGCGGCGCACAGACGTTGGACGGCAGGGCCAGGGCGAGCAGCAGCCCCAGCGGCGTGGACGTCATCTGCGCCTCCGAATCGGGACTCCCATTCTAGCGGACACCTCCTGGTTCCCAGATGGGGTGAATCCGGCGAGGGGCGGGCTCCAACAGGGCCGTGCGACCTGATACGTTGAGGTCCTCCGAGGTAGGCCCCGCGTGTCCACACATTCGCCATCCCCCACGCCCGAGCACCCCATCCCCCCTGGCGGCGAGGCCGCCCTGCATCCGCCCGGCACGTCCCCGCTGCCCGTGGGTACCCGCATTGGTGGAGACGTGGTGGAGGCGGTGCTGGGCAGTGGCGGCTTCGCCACGGTGTACCGGGTGCGGGGCCCCGAGGGCTATGTGTCCGCCCTCAAGCTGCTGCCGCTGGACGAGGGCCCCGAGCGGGCCGCCCGCGCCTGGCGCGAGGTGTCGCTGGGGACTCGTCTGCGCCACCCCAACCTCGCGCGCCAGCTCGGCGCGGGTCAGTGGCCCTTGGACAAGCCGCGCTTCGTGTGGCTGAAGTTCGAGCTGATTGAAGGCCCCACGCTGGACGAGTGGGGACTGGCGCCCGGGCGCACCGTGGGCGAGGTGGTGGAGCGGGTGCTGGAGGTGGCGCGTGCCCTGGCGGTGTCGCACGAGGCGGGTGTCCTCCACCGGGACGTGAAGGAAGCCAACATCCTGGTGCGCCAGAGTACCGGGCAGGCGGTGCTGGTGGACTTCGGGGTGGGCTACCACCCGGCGTACCCCACCCTGACGAAGGGCATGTTCCCCCCGGGCACGCTGCCCTACCGCTCGCCCGAGGCGTGGGCCTATGGCCGCGCGCACGCGGGCGTGGCGGGCGCGCACTACCGGGCCGGGCCCGGGGATGACCTGTACGCGCTGGGCGTCGTCCTCTACCGGCTGCTCACGGGCCGCTTCCCCTTCCGGCCCGCCGAGCACGGGGGCGAGGACGTGGAGTCGGTGCTGCACCGGACGCCCCTGCCGCCCCACCTCGTCAACCCGCGCGTGCCCCGGGAGGTGGAGGCGGTGTGCCTGCGGCTGCTGGCCAAGACGCCCGAGGCGCGCTACCCGGGCGCCGTGGCGCTGTACGAGGCGCTGGAGGAGCTGCGGGCCCGGACAGACGTGGACTGGACGCAGGTGCTGCACCCGGAGCGGCGGCGCCCGGAGAAGCCCTGGGCGCGCCGGGGCCGGGTGCTGGCGGCGGTGGGCGTGGGGTTGGCCGTGGCGCTGGGGGCCTGGTGGCTCGGCTCCGGCCAGGAAGTGGCGCCAGGGGGGCCCGCGCCGGAACCTGTGCGGGCCGTGGCCGCGCCTCCTGCCGAGGCGCCGTCTCCCCCGGCCGCCGCCCCGCCGCTGGCGCTCCGAAAGGACAGTGCCCCCGTGAAGCAACAACAGACGTCTGGCTCCCAGCCCGAGGCCGTTTCCAAGCGCCGGGCAGCCGCCGTGCGCACCGCGTGCCTGGGCTTCACCGGCGCCGCCCTCCAGGCCTGCCTCGGTACGCCGCAGCAGGTGCCGCCCGAGCGCTCCGCTCCGCCGCCCCAGGCGTGTCCCGCCGGGGCCGTGGAGACCATGACGGACATGCTCGGCTTGCGCCTCGGGGATGTGACGAGCGTGGACTGGAGCGACGTGCGGGGCAGGGCCGTGCAGGTGCACGAAGACGCGACCCTCCGCGTGGGGGGCCACTGGGAGGCGGGGGCCGATTGGACAGGCAAGGGCTACAAGGTGGCGCTGCCGGACCAGACCCGCCTCTTCGGCAAGCTCTACGTCAAGGAGGGGCGGGTGTACGGCCGCTTCACCGAGGCGCGCACGCCCCTCGGGGTGACGTACCCGGTGTGTCTGGATGTGATGGATACGGACGGCAAAGTCGGCCTGGCGCTCCTGCCCGGTAGCGCGCCGGGGAAGATGATGGTGGAACCTGTCGTGCGGGTGCGGGTGGTGGACCGCTTCAAGTAGGGGGCGTCCCGGAGGTGGGACGGACACGACCGAGCAGGAGGTGTGGTAGAGCCCCACCTCTCCGGTCTCGTCCACTCGAGGTGCCTGCCCCATGCCCGTGCTGTCCTCCACTGTCCTGTTGCGGCTCGTGTTGCTCACCGCTCCGGTGGACGCCTCCGTGTCCTCCGCGCCGCCTGCCTGTGAGGCGGGCAC
>DASQMW010000106.1:0-5197 GCA_035645295.1 Archangium sp. | reverse complement strand
GACGGTCACCCGCGCCCGCGCCGAAAGGCTTGCGCTCCGGACGGTCACCCGCGCCGAAAGGCTTGCGAGCGGGACGAGCACCGCGCTCGCCGCGATCCTCCCCCCGAGGCGCCCACTCCCGGCGCTCCGGACGGTCACCCGCGCCCGCGCCGAAGGGCTTGCGAGCGGGACGGTCACCCGCGCCCGCGCCGAAGGTCTTGCGAGCAGGACGAGCACCGCGCTCGCCACGATCCTCCCCACGCGGCGCCCACTCCTTGCGCTCCGGACGGCCACCGGCGCCCGCTCCGAAGGGCTTGCGCTCCGGACGGCCCGCTCCGAAAGGCTTGCGCTCCGGACGGCCACCGGCGCCCGCTCCGAAGGACTTGCGCTCCGGACGAGCAC
Source organism: Archangium sp. (assembly GCA_035645295.1). GTDB lineage: Bacteria > Myxococcota > Myxococcia > Myxococcales > Myxococcaceae > Archangium. The sequence goes on along the minus strand of DASQMW010000106.1, from coordinate 4,816 downwards.
TCCGCTCGCCCCGCGGCGCCGGCTCATCGCCCTCCGGACGGCTGCCCGGGCTCTCCTCCAGCTCATCCTCGCCGGGCGTCCACGTCCCGCGGCGCTCGGCACGGCCACCCGCCGCACTCCGGAACGCCGGCCGGGAACCACCCTCGCCACGCGGGGCGAACGTCTTGCGCTCGGGACCACCCGCCGCCGCTCGCGCCGGACGCTCCGGACGCTCCGTCTTCGTGCCCTTGCGCTCGGGACGCTCCGTCCGGGCGGCACCGCGCGGCGCGGGCTTCTTCGCCGCCGCACGCGACCGGGCCGGCGCGGGAGGCGCCTCGTCGCCGAAATCATCGTCATCCACGTCCGCCGACTCGAAGCCGGGAGCCGAGCGCCCGTGGCGCCGCGGCGGCAACCGGGGCTCACGCTCGGGCGGCGTGGCCTTCCCGTCGGCCACTTCCTGCAGCATGCGCACCTGGCTCTCCGACAGCGGCTTCATCTCGCCGGGGCGCAGGCCATCGACGGTGATGCCCGCGTAGGAGGGCCGGTACAGGCGGACCACCGGGGCGCCCACCGCGGCGCACAGCCGCTTGATGAGGTGCGGGCGGCCCTCGGCCACCACCAGCTTCAGCCAGGTGTTGCGCTCGGCCTGCTCGAAGACGTCCACGGACAGCGGCGTGGCCATGCCGTCCTCCAGCCGCACGCCGCTGCGCAGCTTCTCCAGCGTGGCCGCGTCCGGCACGCCCTTCACCTTCGCCAGGTACGTGCGCGGCACCTGGAAGCTCGGGTGCGTCAGCTTGTGCGCCAGTGCCCCGTCGTCCGTGACGAGCAGCGCTCCTTCGGCGTCGTAGTCCAGGCGGCCCACCGGGAAGAGCCGCTTGCCGGTCTCCTCGATGTAGTCGGCCACGGTGGGGCGGCCCTGCGGATCCGAGAGCGTCGTCACGACGCCCACCGGCTTGTACAGCAGGTAATACGTGGACTCCTCGGGCGGCGAGACGAGCTTGCCGTCCACCGTCACCAGGTCCCCCGGCTCCACCTTGGAGCCCAGCTCGGTCACCTTCTGGTTGTTCACCGTTACGCGGCCCTCGGTGATGAGGTCCTCCGCGTGTCTACGAGAGGCCACGCCGGCGCGGGCCAGGTACTTCTGCAAACGTTCAGACGCCATTTCCGCCACCTTCCACTTCTTCGTCCACCCGTCAAGCGGGCTCTGCTGGCCCCTTATCACCCTCGGGGGGTGGAGGGGTGGGGTTCAGGATGCTGGTCGCGGCCTTCTGCGTCTTCTCCGCGGCGTCCATGGCCTGCTCCAGCTCCTCGAGCGCGGCTTCCGACGCCGCCACGCTCTTGTCCATGCGCTTCTGGAAGTCGGGATCCGCCAGCAGCTCCACGGTGCCACTGGCTCCTGGCGCCGCCGGCCGCTCCTTCTCCACGATCTCCTGGTGCTCCTGCGTCAGTTCGTGGAACTCACGCAGCGTGGGCAGGGCGGACAGGTCCTTCAGGGCGAAGAACTCGAGGAACTCGCGGGTCGTCCCGTACAGCATGGGCCGGCCCACCTCCTCCTTCTTGCCGAGGATCTTGATCAGCTTTCTATCCAGCAGCGCCTTGATGACGGCGCCGCAGTCCACGCCGCGGATGTCCTCGATCTCCGGGCGGGTGGCGGGCTGGCGGTAGGCGATGATGGCCAGCGTCTCCACGGCGGCGCGGGTGAGGCGCTGGGGCTTCACGCGCAGGTAGCGCCGCACGTACTCGCCCGAGTGCGGATCCGTGCGGAACTGCCAGCCGCCGGAGACCTCGTACAGCACGATGCCGCTGATGCCGTCGCGGTGGACGCCGGAGATCTGGTTGAGCGCCTCGACAATCTTCTCGCGATCGATGCCGGTGGCCTCGAAGAGCTGATCGAGATCCAAGGGCTTCTCGGCCACGAAGAGCACGCTCTCCAGCACGGTGCGGATGCGCTCGGGGGAGAGGTTGCGGCTCTTGAGGACGAGCTTCTCGAAGGACGACTGGAGATCCGGGACCTCGTCGGCCTCGATGGTGGCGACCTCGGAGTCCTCCAGCTCGTCCTCGTCACCGGGGCCGGTGACGGCGGCGATCTCCTCCTCGGTGAAGGGGCTGGGGCCGCCGGAGGAGCGCGGGGGCTTTCCTCCGGTGTCCTCGGGGCCGTTGTTACCGGTACTCACTCTCATCCACCTCCGTGGGGACCAGCCGCTCCAGGGCATCCCCGTTGGGCGTGAGCATGATGTCCGCCAGGGGGGCTTCCTGGCTCACCTTGAGCAACCGCCGCTTCACCATCTCCAGGATGGCCAGGAAGGTGATCACCAGCTCCTGACGCGTACGATGCTCATCGAACAGACTCTCGAAGGTACACGCTCCCTGGGCCTTCAGGCGCTCGGCGATGCGCAGGATGGCCTCGGAGATGCTCACCTTCTCGCGCACCACCTCGTGCTGCAGCTTGGGCGCCAGGCGCTCCAGTACCCGGTCGAGCGCCTCGATCAGCTTGAGGACGGAGAACTCCTGCAGGCCCACCTCCTCCTCGGGGATGGGCACGGCCTCCACGGGCACGCGGCGCGGAAAGACGTCGCGATCCAGGATGTCCTGCTTGGCCAGCTGCTCGGCGGCGTCCTTGTACTTCTGGTACTCAAGCAGGCGGCGCACCAGCTCGGCGCGCGGGTCACCCGCGTCCTCCTGCTGCAGCTCCGCCACCGCGTCGGCCGCCTGCTCGGCGGTGTCCTGGCGCGGCAGGAGCATGCGGCTCTTGAGGTGCGCCAGCGTGGCGGCCATCACCAGGAACTCACCGGCGATGTCGAGGTTGATCTCCCGCATCCGCTCCAGGTGCTCGAGGTACTTCTCGGTGATGAGCGCCAGGGGGATGTCGAAGATGTCGAGCCGGTGCTCCTTGATGAGGTGGAGCAGCAGGTCGAGCGGACCCTCGAAATTGGGCAAGGCGACGCGGAAGGCGTCACCCGGAGTGCGGGGGACGTCCGTCTCGAGGCCTTCGTCCGTGGGAGGGGCGCTGCGCCGACCTGCGGTCACCTAGACGTCCTTCACGGGCTCAGGGAACGCCCACGGCGCGGCGGACCCGCTGCATGAGCTTGGAGGCTTCGGCGCGGGCGCGCTCGGCGCCGTCCTGGAGGATGCGCTCGAGCTCGGCGGGATCGCCCTGGAGCTCCTCGTAGCGCTTGCGCGCCGGGCCAAACGTGTCGAGGAAGGCCTCGAGGAGCAGCTTCTTGTAGTCCCCGTAGCCCTTGCCACCCGCGCGCCAGGACGCATCCACCTCCTGGAAGCGCTGCTCGGGCAGCATCAGCTTGAGCAGATCGTACAGAGGCGCGTTCTCGGTGGGCTTGGGAGCATCCACGGGCGTGGAGTCCGTCTTGATGCCCATGATGCGCTTCTTGATCTCCTTCTCGGGCCCGAACAGCTCGATGGTGTTGCCGTAGGACTTGGACATCTTCTGTCCGTCCACGCCCGGCACCGTGGCGGTGCTCTCCTGCACGCGGGCCGCGGGCAGCCGGAGGATGCCGGGGGCGTGCCCCTTCTCCTTGCCGTCGGGATCCTGCGGGTCGTAGCCCGGCACGTAGGTGAGGTTGAACTTCACGGCCCAGTCACGGGCGAACTCGATGTGCTGGATCTGATCCTTGCCCACCGGCACGGAGTCCGCGCTGTAGAGCAGGATGTCGGCGGCCATCAGCACCGGATAGGCGAAGAGGCCGAAGTCGGCGCTGATGCCCTTGGCCAGCTTGTCCTTGTAGCTGGTGGCGCGCTCCAGGTTGGCCACGGGCACCACGGTGCCGAGGATCCAGTAGAGTTCCAGCACCTCGCGCACGTCGCTCTGGCGGAAGAGCACGGCCTTCTTCGGATCCAACCCGAGCGACAGGTAGGCCATGGCGGCCTCGCGGGTGAGCTCCTCGGCCAGCTTCGCGTCGCGCACGGTGGTGAGCGAGTGGTAGTTGGCGATGAAGTAGTAGGCCTCGCCCTCCTCCTGGAGGTGCACGAACTGCCGGATGGCGCCGTAGTAATTGCCGATGTGCAACCGGCCCGAGGACTGGACTCCCGAGAGGATCCGCATGACTCCCACGCCTATATACGAAAGGGGTGACAGCCCTGGTTCGCACACCCAGGGCCACCCTGCAACTTTCCTGCAAGCCCGTTGCACGGATTGAACCCGCCCGCCCGCTCCCCGAGCAGACCGACTACTGGGAACTTCTCGGCAGCCGAGAAAAAGGCTTGTGAATTCAAAGGGTTGCGGAGGCCGGAGGGCTTCGTTAGGGTGGCCTTCCCCCAGCAGGAAGGAAGGCGTCGACATGGATCGATTCAAGGGGAATCTGGCCAGCTACCGGCTGCAGCTGTTGATGCCCGCGTTCTTCGAGGCCCCAGCGGTGGACGGGATGCTGCGCGTGGAGCGGGGGGCGGTGCGCAGGCACTTCTTCTTCCAGCGCGGATACCTGGTGGGCGAGAGCTCCAGCGAGGCCACGGAGCACCTGGGACAGGTGCTGGCGCGGCTGCGGATCCTCGATGCGGCGAGGGCGGCGGAGGCGTTCGCGGCGGCGGAGGCGGCGGGTGTGCCCTTCGGCACCTACGTGGTGGAGCGAGGCCTGGTGGCGAGGACGCGGCTGGCGGAGGCGATGGAGCACAAGGCGCGTGAGGCGCTGTTCGACTGCTACGGGTGGGAGTCCGGCGAGGTGGAGTTCCGCCCGGGGCTGCCGCCGCTGGGGCGGGCGGTGGAGCTGCAGCTGGGCCTGAAGGAGCTGCACCGGGACGCGCTGGCGCGGCTGCTCGAGTGGAAGGTGTTCTGGGAGCTCTTCCCGGGGCCGGACACGCCGTTCGGGGTGTACCGGGAGTTCGC
>DASQMW010000105.1:0-20134 GCA_035645295.1 Archangium sp. | reverse complement strand
TACCTCCGGTGTCCACCTCGGCTGCCGCGCTGCTGCCAACCACGCTGGCTCCGTCTTTGTCGTCGCTGTGTTCGTCGTCATCGCGCCGCGCACTCTGCAACCCCTCGAGCACCTCCACTACCTGGGCTGGATCGGAGGCTTACGCGCAACGTGCTGGAGTTCCTGACGTCCTCTTGCGAGGCTTCGCTGCGCGCGCAAACCGGGCCCTCGCTGTTGCCCTCCTGAGCGCGCCTGCGCCTTCTCTCCGCCTGACGCGGTGAACGGTTAGTGCGCCGGGATAAACCGGCAGAAAGGAGAGGATGCAAGAGCCTCACGGCGAAGGAGTAGCGATCCACGACGACCCCGAGTCATGCAGCGACAGTCGTGAGGCTGCCGCCGAAGCGTTGACAGGGGCACGTACGGGCACGGTATTGAGCTGCGAAATCAACCACATCGGGGTGCCGACGCTGTTAACCGAAGCGGAAGGCAACACGAGCTGCGCCGCCAACGCGAGGCGCAATCGGCCCTGCGCGGTCGGAGACCCGTGGCACGTGCGGAGCCTTGCTGCACGAGAACCGGGAGGTCCCCATGTCGCTCGCGGGTGATGGAGCCGCGAGACGCACCGGGAAGGCTTGGAGCCACAAGCCGGTGATGAACGAGATGGGGAAGTCGGACGAGCCCATAGTACCTGTGAAGCGGCCGAACAACGCGGCGAGAGTCGTGGCGGAAGCCGTGGAGGGAAGGGGCGAGGCCAAGGGCAACGCGGCGAAGCGAAACGCGGACCGGACACAGAGCCGGAGCAGTCCCGCGCACAATGAGTTCGACCGCGTGCGCAGCAGAGCAAGGAGGGACAAGAAAGCGAAGTTCACCGCGCTCCTGCACCACGTCACGGTGGAACGACTCCGGACGGCGTTCATGCAGTTGAAGAGGAACGCCACGCCTGGGGTGGATGGTGTGACGTGGGAGCAGTACGGCGAGCGGCTGGAGGAGAATCTCCGGGAGCTGCACGCACGGCTGCACCGAGGAGCGTATCGAGCGAAGCCTTCGCGCAGAACGTACATCCCCAAGGCAGACGGGCGGCAGAGACCGCTTGGCATCGCCTCACTGGAGGACAAACTCGTCCAGCGGGCGGTGGTCGAGGTGATGAACGCCATCTACGAGGAGGATTTCCTCGGCTTTTCCTACGGATTCCGGCCCGGGCGAGGCCAGCACGATGCGCTGGATGCGCTCGCGGTCGGTATCACGCGGAAGCGGGTGAACTGGGTGCTCGATGCGGACATCCGTGGATTCTTCGACGCCATCGACCACGGGTGGCTGATGAAGTTTGTCGAGCACCGGGTAGGGGACCATCGACTGCTGCGACTCATTCAGAAGTGGCTGAACGCAGGCGTCATGGAGAATGGGAAGTGGACGGAGAGCAAGGTCGGCTCACCGCAAGGTGCGACGGTGTCGCCGCTGCTGGCGAACATCTACCTGCACTACGTCCTCGACCTGTGGGTCCACCAATGGAGAAAGAGGACAGCATGCGGAGAAGTCGTGGTCGTGCGCTACGCCGATGACTTCGTGGTGGGCTTTGAGCGCGAGGAAGAGGGAGGCAATTCCTTGAGGACATGCGGGAGCGGTTGCGCAGGTTCAAGCTGGAACTGCACTCCGACAAGACGCGACTCATCGAGTTCGGGCGCTATGCGAACGCGAAGCGGCTGAGACGAGGTGAGCGAGGTGCGGCGGAGACCTTCCGTTTCCTCGGGCTGGTTCACATCTGCGGGAAATCCCGCCGGGAGGCTTCTTGCTGACCCGGCACACGGACTCGAAGCGGATGCGGGCCACGCTCCAGGCGCTCAAGGGCGCCATGGCGCGGCGCCGACATGACCCAGTTGATGAGCAAGGTCGTTGGCTCGGCTCTGTCGTCCGCGGGTACTTCGCGTACCATACGGTACCGACGAACAACCGAATCATCGGCCGTTTCCGAACGGAAGTCATCCGCGCGTGGATGAAGAACCTGCGACGGCGAAGCCAGCGACACCGGCTGCACTGGAAGCGGATGACGCGACTGGCGGACAGGTGGCTACCGGCCGCGAGAACCCAGCACCCTTGGCCCGACGAGCGATTCTACGCCAAGACCCGAGGTGGGAGCCCAGTGCGGTAATTCCGCTCGCTGGGATCTGTGCGGGGGGCGGCCTCAGCCGGAAACGGCGAAGGGCCGTCCCTACCGCGACCCTGGAGTGCAGGCTCGGCGAACTATTTCCTAACGCCTAAATGAGCCCCGAATCGCACAAGCCCTGAGTCTTACCCTCGTGGCGCGTCTGGATGAACTGGAGTTCGGAGTTGCGTCCGAGCGCGCCAAGGATGCCGTTGATGCCGGCGCCGCCGGGCGCCTCCTCGCCCGTCCCCAGGCTCAGCGCGCGGGCGGGCGCGTCCGCCGACGCCGGCAGCGAGAGAGCACTCCGCCCAAGGCGAGCAGGCCCCAGGTGAAGGTGAGCTGCCTTCCGCCCGTGGTGGCACAGGACGGGCCCACCCGGAAGCGGGAGGCCTCGGGTTCCTCGAGGGGTGGCATCGCCGAGCCCGGGCCTTCCGGGGACGCGTGCTCGCCGTCATCGGAAGACGAGGGCTCGAGGACAGCCGGGGAGGGGGACTCGGTGGTGCCCGGAGGCGTGGCGCCGGTGGGCAGCGGAGCGTCGATCTTCCCCACCACGATGGCGTCGCCCTCGCGATGGAAGGAGACCTCCACGCCGTTCCACAGGACGCGGGTGGCGCGGGGCGCGTGGACGCGGGGCGAACCCTGGCCGTTCCCCGACAGCCGCACCGTGTCGGAGGCGAGCCCGTCCGCTTCCAGCACCCGGATGGCGTCCGAATGGCTGATGAGCGTGCGCGAGGCATCGGAGAGGCTCGTGCCCTGGACCAGCAACGCGCGGGTGGGCGTGGTGCCCTCGTAGCGCACGACTCCGGCGAGGCCCGTCAGCCGGAAACCTCCCGCATCGCGGCTCTGTCCGGGCAGGTCGTTGAAGAGGGCGTAGACGGTGGAGGTGCCCTCGGTCACCTTCAGTCCAGCATCGGGCGTCCGGGCATCGAGCGCCTTCACCACCGGGCGCGAGGCCCAGGCCGACTCCGGCGTGGGCACCAGGGCGGTGAGGAAGGTGACGTTGGCGGAGGCGGTGGTGGGCTTCACCTCGGCGTTCGTGACGGCGCCGGTGGCGTTGAACTTCTGGATGTGGACGGGCCGCTGCGCGGTGAAGGAGACGTCGAAGGCCTCGGGGGCCACCACCGCGACGCCCAGGGCCTGGCCGTTCTCGCCGCGCCCATGGAGCCAGCCGCCCTCCCGGGCCGCGCCATTCATGAAGTGGCAGGACCACCGGTACACGTGGGGGCGCGAGGCCTGCACCACGTCCCGCAGCACCACCCACTTGCGGTCGAGGAAGAGGGCGTGGCGGTCCCATCGGCGCAACCCGAAGGAGGAGGCGTAGAGCGAGGCGCCGTCGCCGATGGTGTAGCCGAAATGCTCGCTGGAGCCGAAGAAGGGGATGCCACCCTTGCGCTCGAGGTACCAGCTGTAGGCGGCGGCGGCGTTGCTCCGATCGCGCACGCCCTCGCCGAGCTGGCCCACGCCGTCGATGGTCAGCGAGTTGTGGAAGACGGTCTGGTTGGCGGCGGGCCCCGGCGAGCCCGAGTGGCCGATGTAGTAACCGGGGGCCTCGGGGGCCAGCCAGGAGCCCTGGCCATAGAGGTAGAAGCCGTTGTCGTCGGCGTGGTCGTGGCTGATGTTGAGGGTGCCGCGAGGCTCCATGCCGCTCTTCAGCCACTGCCATCCGGCCATGCCGCCATAGGGGCCGTTCTTGAGCGCGAACAGGAGCGAGCCCTTGTTCCAGCCGCCGCGGAACACCGCCACCTGCTGGTTGTCGCCGTACCAGTCCAGCGGCAGCGCGCGCGGGTCCGAGGCGCGCAGGGAGGCGTCGTAGAAGAGGAACTCGAAGACGCGCTGGTTGAGCTCGGGCGCGTAGCTGCTGAAGGTCGTGCCGCGCAGCCAGGTGTCCGCCGTGGCCTGGGCCACCGGATCCCGGTAGCGCGTCGCGGCGTAGCGCAGGGGCATGAGTCCCATGTCCTTGCTGATGGCGTAGAAGTTCCCGTGGAGGAGCACGGACTGGTAGGGCCGCTCCGGGAGCTGGGTGGCCGCCAGGGCGCGGGGCATCGCCTTCACCAGGGCCAGGTCGCCCACGTCCGTGCCGGTGACGCGCTCGAGCGCGCTGACGAAGGGCAGGTGCCAGCTCAACCCGTATGTGACGTAGCCGAAGCCCTCGTGCCAGAGGCCATCGGTGACCAGATCCAACACCCGCTTCACCTTGCGCGCGTTGCTGGTGGCGAGCTCCAGCCAGGGCTGGGTGGTGCTGTCCGGCAGGTCCCCCCGGGTGGCGAGCGCCGCGAGGCCGATGGCGGCATGGTTCACCCAGTTGTGGTTCTGCATGTACTCGTCGGCCCACCACTCGCCGCCCTTGGAGGTCTGCATCAGGGCGTTGGCGTTCTGCTGGAGGGTGGCGCGGACGCGGGTGGCCTCGGAGGCGGAGAGCTTCGGGGCCACCAGATCGTAGGCCACCGCGACGCCTCCGAGCAGGTGCGCCTGGATGAGGTCATGCGTGCCGTCGAGGTCCAGGTTCCCCCAGGAGGAGACCGTCAGCAGCCAGCTCCTGGCCAGCTCGAGGTGGCGGGGGTCGGTGGACAGCTGCCCCACGAAGGCGAGCACCACCAGCAGGTTGCCCACCTCGCGGCGATCCAGCTGGAGCGTCTTCCCCGTCGTCTTCCAGGTGACGAGCCCCGAGGGCGAGACGGTGCTGTCCAGGTAGCTCGTCGCGCCCTTCAACAGGGGCTGGTAGATGGCCTGATGGGTCGTCTGGGCCTTCTGGCGCAGCGCCTCGATCTGGGAGGCCCCGAAGAAGAGGCTGGGGTGTGGCCCCGCGAGCGCGGGGAGGGACACCAGCAGGACCAGCCAGGGCAGAGCCCACCCACGCGTGAGGAAGTGCTTCATGCGGGGGGGATGCCACCCTTTATTCCGTTCGTTTCACACACGGGAGCGGTGGAGGGCCCGCCCGCCAGGCCGGGGGTTGTCCCCAGGTCCTGGACGTGCTCCACACGATGCGCTGGCTATTTCCTCAGGGCGCTCAGCCCGCCTTGGCGAGGAGCTGCTGGGCGGTCTGCTGGGGGACGGCGTAACCGGAGGCCATGAGGATCTCCGCGACAGCCTGGGCGACGGCGGCCTGGGTCGGCCCGGCCTGGGTGGGCTTGCAGAACACGCCCACGCCCAGCACGGGCCCGAGCGGGGTGAACTCCATCACCTCGACGCCGGGGGCGGGCTGCTCCTGGACCCCGGGCACCACCGCCACGCGCTCCTGCAGGGCGCGCATCATCGTGGGCACGTCCACGCCGTGCAGCAGCGGCACCTTGACGGTGACCTTGCGGTGCGCGTGGTGGGTGAAGTTGACGATGTTGTCGCCGAACAGCCGGTTGTTGCCGACGGAGATGCGCAGGTTGTCGCCGGTGTCGATGGTGGTGGCGAACAGGCCGATCTCCTGCACGATGCCGGTGGCGCCGCCCGCGGCGATCTCATCCCCTACGCGGAAAGGGCGCAGCACGAGCAGGAAGACGCCCGCGGCGAAGTTGGACAGCAGGCCAGACCAGGCCGTGCCGATGGCGATGCCCGCGGCCGCCAGCAGCGCGGCGAACGAGGTGGTCTCCACCCCCATCATGCCCAGGATGGCGAGCAGCAGGAGGATGGTGAGGGAGCCGGCGAAGAGCGACTCGATGTAGCGGATGAGCGTGGCGTCGAGCTGGCGCTTCTGCAGGCCCAGGTTCAACACACGCCGGAAGCCCGTGATGACCGTGCGGCCCACGAACCACAGCACCAACGCGCCCACGGCCTTGAGGATGAAGGGGAGGGCTTCGGTGAGGGCCAGCGACTTCAATTGATTGAGAATGGCTTCCATGGCGTTCCTGATGAGGACGGCGTCTGATTATTGTTTGGGGTGAACGTGTTTTAGGGAAGACATTGTGCAATCTATAGAAGCGGACTTCTCCCAGATAGGAGGGGGCACGGTTTTCCAGGTCCTCAAAAAGCAGGACGTGCGTTCCTCACGCGGTGACTTGTGCACGGGCCAGGCCAGCGCGCCCGGCGCGTAAACCCGCGAAGCCACGTGCTTTGGGCCCGGCGGTGGAAACGGGAGGCCGTGCTGACAAGGCGGCTGACATGTCAGTCCGGGGGCTGACGCGTCAGCACGGCCGGGAGCCCGGCGCTCGCGTTTGATTCCCCCAGCCCCGTGCGCTCGCTGCATGGACGCCCGGCTGGTGTCCGCCCGGGCTGGCCTCACTGCCCGTGAGGGTTCCTACCCTTGGGACAGGAAAGGGCTGCGTGCATGGACCTCTACAGTGCCGCCAAGCGGATGAACCGGCCGTTCCGGTTCTCGAATCCGGCGTCGTACCGGGAGATCTCCTTGGCCAGCCGGGGGCTGATTGGCGATGGCATCTCGTGCGCCCTGGTCCGGCCCGATGGGGTCATCGACTGGCTCTGCTTCCCCCGCTTCGACAGCCCGAGCGTCTTCGCGGCGATCCTCGATGACGAGCGGGGCGGTTTCACCGGCATCACCCCGGCCGTCTGGCCCTTCGAGAGCCTGCAGCGCTACGACCCGGACACCAACGTCCTGGAGACGCTCTTCCGCGTCGAGCGCCAGGGCGTGGTGCGGATCATCGACTACATGCCGTGGACGAACGATCCCCGGGCCAGCATCCACGAGGTGCACCGGCGCATCGAGTGCCTGGAGGGCTCGCTCGATCTGGATGTCGTCTTCGCGCCGCGGTTCCGGTACGGCGAGTCGGAGACGCGGCTGGAGCGCGAGGAGCATGGCCTGGTCGCGCGCGGCTCCCTCGGCGAGCGGATGGTCGCGGTCCTCGAGGGGGAGGCGCGTTGGGAGTCCCAGGGCACGGCGGGCCTGCGGGCGCGCATCCGGCTCGGCAGGGGAGAGCGGCGCTGGATGATCCTCGCCTGGGATTCGGATCACCCGGAGCCCGTCGCCGCGTACCGGCCCTACGAGCTGCTCCGGGCCACGCGCCAGGCCTGGCGGGACTGGTCCCGGCAGCTCCAGTACGAGGGGCCCTGGCGGCACCATGTGCTGCGCTCGGCGCTGGCGCTGAAGCTGCTCATGTACGCCCCCACTGGCGCCGTGGTGGCCGCGGCCACCACCTCGCTTCCCGAGTGGATTGGAGGGCCTCGCAACTGGGACTACCGCTACAGCTGGGTGCGGGACGCGGCGATGGCCGTGCGGGCCACCAACCTGATCGGCTATCCGGACGAGTCCCGCGAGTTCTTCCACTTCGTGCGCGACACGTTGAAGCACGGCGATCCTCTCCAGGTGATGTACACGCTGGATGGGGGCCCGGTCCCCGAGGAGCGGATCCTCCAACACCTGTCCGGCTTCCAGGGCTCGAGCCCGGTGCGCATCGGCAACGACGCGCGGGATCAGCTCCAGTTCGACACCGCCGGCGCGCTGCTCGACGCGGCCTACCTCTACGAGCGGTTCGGGGGCCGGCTGCCGCTGCGCACCTGGGCGCTGCTCAAGCGCGTCATCGAGACCACCGCCCGCCGCTGGCGCGAGCCGGATCACGGCATCTGGGAGCCGCGCCGGGAGAAGCGTCACAACGTGCACTCCAAGCTCATGTGCTGGTTGGCGCTCCACCGGGGCCAGCACCTGTCCCGGCTCTTCGCCGAGCCGGACCTCCAGGCCTTCTGTGCCCGCGAGGCGGAGCTCATCCGCCAGGACATCCTCCAGCACGGCGTGGACCCTTCGGGCAGACACTTCGTGGGCTCCTATGGCGGCAACGAGCCGGATGCCTCGCTGCTGCTGCTGCCCATCGCGGGGTGCTTCCGGGCCTGCGAGCCGCTCGTCCAGGGGACCATCGACTGGTTGCGCGCGGAGCTGGGCGCGGGCCGCTTCCTGCGCCGCTACCGGATGGACGATGGGGTGGCGGGACCGGAGGGCGGCTTCCTCCTGTGCGGCTTCTGGCTCGTGGAGGCGCTGGCGCTGTCCAACCGGCTGGAGGAGGCCGAGAAGGTCTTCATGTTCCATGCGGAGGCGGCCAACCACCTCGGGTTGCTCGCGGAGGAGGTCCACCCCCTCACGCGCGAGCAGCTGGGCAACTTCCCCCAGGCCTTCAGCCACCTGGGGCTCATCAACGCCGCGGCGCGCATCGATCTGGCGCTGCGGATGCGGGACGAGGGCGAGCTGGCGCCTCCGCATCTGCTCGAGACCGAGCCGCCCGCCATCCCCGGCAGCTCCTGCCATGACACGTGGCCCGGGCTGTGAGGGGGCCGGGGTCTCTCAGCCCATCGCGGGGCGGGCGGCCACCTGCGGCTCCGTGGAGCCACGCTCCATCCGGTGCCAGAGCTGGTGCGAGGTGAGCAGCACGCCGAGGATGACGAGCGGCGACACCACCTGGCCCGTCGGGTCTCCCACGGCGTAGTGGGACACCGACGCGGACACCAGGTTGATGGTGAAGCCCGCATAGGCCCACTCGCGCAGCGTGCGCGGCACCACCGGCACCAGCAGGGCCACTGCGCCCAACAGCTTCCCGATGCCCAGCAGGATGCGGAAGTAGTCCGGGTAGCCCAGGTGGCGGAACCCCTCCACCGGCTGCGGGGCGCCGCTGAGGTACATGGCTCCCGAGGCCAGCATCATCAGGCCGAACAAGCCGGTCAGGACCCAGTACGCGATCTTCAGCTTCATGTGTTTGTGCTCCCTGTCGTGCCGGGGGCGGGGGGCCACGGCCGGCGCGGCCGGGACACTAGTGCCCTTTGGCCCAAAAGCAGAAAGGCCGCCCCTCGTGAGAGGGAGCGGCCTTCGTGCCTTCCAGTGAAACTGGAGTCAGGCGATCAGGCCTGAGCGCCCGGCACCGTCTCGCGACCCTTGTAGTGGCCGCACGCCGCGCAGGCGCGGTGCGGAAGCACCGGCTCCTTGCAGTTGGCGCACTGGATCACCTGCACCGCGCTCCGCAGGTTGTTGTTGGCCGCGCGGCGGCGGTCACGACGCATCTTGGAAGTACGCTTCTTGGGAACACCCACGGCTCACCTCTATATCGTCACGGCCCTGGACTCCGGGGCTTCCCCACCAGTCCCGACCGGCAAAAACTCGGAAGGCGGCGGACCCTAGCCGCTCGGAGCGTGTGAGTCAACGCGCCTGTGCGGGGTTCGCCGTGCCTGTCCAACCCTGACCTGGCTGCCCACATTCTTATGTCCCCGGGCTCGGAGGTGTCCACCCGCCTGCTCTCCGTGCTCCCAGCCCCCGAGCGTCCATGGAAGGATGCGCCCGCGATGAGGCTCGTCCTGGATGCGATGGGGGGTGACCATGCCCCCGCGGCCCCCGTGGAGGGGGCCCTGTCGTTCGCGCGCGAGCACCCGGCGCACGAAGTGGTGCTGGTGGGGGACCTGGCGCGCCTGCGCGAGCCCCTGGCCCGGGCCGGGGGGCTCCTGCCCAACGTGCGCCTCCACCCCGCCTCCCAGGTGGTGGAGATGGAGGATCACGCGATCTCCGCCATCCGCCGCAAGAAGGACTCCTCCCTCCGGGTGGGGTTCGAGCTGGTGCGCCGGGGGGAGGCGGAGGCACTGGTGTCGGCGGGGCACTCGGGGGCGGTGATGGCGGGGGGGCTGCTGGTGCTGGGCCGCATCCCCGGGGTGGAGCGTCCGGCCATCGCCACGCTGTTGCCGGCCCTGGAGGGGGTAGGGCGCTGCCTGCTGCTGGACGCCGGGGCCAATGTGGAGTGCCGGCCCGTCCACCTCGCCCAGTGGGCGGTGCTGGGGGCCGCCTACGTGCGCGCCCGCCTGGGCATCCCCCGTCCCCGGGTGGCGGTGCTCTCCAATGGAGAGGAGCCCTCCAAGGGCACCTCCCTCACCCGCGAGGCCTCCGAGCTGCTGCGGGCCTCGGATCTGGACTTCACCGGCTACGTGGAGGGGAAGGACCTCTTTTCCGGGGACGTGGAGGTGGTGGTCACCGACGGCTTCACCGGCAACGTGGTCCTCAAGACGTCCGAGGGGGTAGCGGCGGCCGTCACGGGACTCTTGCGCTCGGCCATCGAGCGGCGCGGGGGCATCCCGGAGAAGCTGGGCGCGATGTTGCTCCAGCCCACCTTCACCGGCCTGAAGAAGGTGATGGACTACGCGGAGTATGGCGGTGCGCCCCTGCTGGGCATTGAGGGCGTGGGCATCGTGGCGCATGGCCGCAGCTCGCCCCGGGCGCTCCAGAAGGCCCTGGAGGCCGCCCTGCAGACGGCCCAGGCCGGTTTGCGCACCGAGTTGACGCGTTGCATCGCGGATGCCGCCGCCTGGCTTCCTGCCCGGCAGAGGGGAAAGGGGGCGACAGCCGACGCCCTTTCCGATTAGAGAGCGCGCCCGAGGCGTTCGTGTCCGGTACACCCACAGGGGGCACCTTGGCACGCACGCAAATCATCGGTACCGGCTCGTACGCACCGGAGAAGGTCCTGACCAACGCCGACCTCGAAAAGATCGTCGACACGACGGACGAGTGGATCACCGCGCGTACCGGGATCCGCAAGCGCCGGGTGGCGGCTCCGGGCGAGGCGACCAGCGACATGGCCGTGCAGGCGGCCCGGCGGGCGCTGGAGATGGCAGGAGTCCAGCCGGAAGAGCTGGGGCTCATCGTGGTGGGCACCGTGACGCCGGACATGCCCATGCCCTCCTGCGCGGCCGTGGTGCAGGCGAAGCTGGGCGCGAAGAACGCCTTCGCCTTCGACATCTCGGCGGCCTGCTCCGGCTCGCTCTACGCCCTCAACGTGGCGGACCAGTTCATCCGGAACGGCCAGGTGAAGCGGGCCCTGGTCATCGGCGCCGAGATGCTCAGCCGGGCGGTCAACTGGGAGGACCGGAACACGTGCGTGCTCTTCGGGGATGCGGCGGGCGCCATGGTGCTCGCGCCCACCGAGGACGCGGAGCGCGGGTTGCTCTCCACGCACCTGTACACGGACGGCTCCTTCGCGGAGATCCTCTGCATCCCGGGCGGTGGCTCGAGCAAGCCCACCTGCGAGGCGGTGCTGAAGGAGAAGCTGCACACGCTGCACATGAATGGCCGCGAGGTCTTCAAGTTCGCGGTGCGCGCGCTGGCGGACTCGACGCACACGGCCCTGAAGGCCAATGGGCTGCACATGCGGGACGTGGATCACGTCATTTCGCACCAGGCCAACATCCGCATCCTCGAGGCGGTGCTCCAGCGGCTGGAGCTGCCGGTGGAGAAGTGCTGGCTCAACCTGCACGAATACGGCAATACGTCCTCCGCGTCGCTGCCCATGACGCTGGACGAGGCCAACCGAGCCGGCCGGCTCAAGCAGGGAGACGTGGTGGCGATGATGGCCATTGGCGCGGGGATGACGTGGGGCAGTGCGGTGATGCGCTGGTGATGCACTGGTAATCAGGGAGGGAGCAGGAGCATGTCGAAGATCGCGTTCGTCTTCCCCGGGCAGGGCAGCCAGGCTGTCGGCATGGGGAAGGACCTGTACGAGAAGTTCCCCGAGGCCCGGGCCGTCTTCGAGGCGGCTGACGCGGCGCTGGGCGAGAAGTTCTCCCAGATGCTGTTCGAGGGACCGGAGGCCTCGCTGAAGCAGACGGCCAACACGCAGCCGGCCATCCTCACGGTGTCGGTGGCGGCGCATGCCGTCTTCTCCAAGCGGGGACCGGTGCCGGCCTTCGTGGCGGGACACTCGTTGGGGGAGTACTCGGCGCTGGTGGCGGCGGGGGCGCTGCAACTGGCGGACGCGGTCCGGGCGGTGCGGGCCCGCGGTACCTTCATGCAGGAGGCGGTGCCCGAGGGCGTGGGCGCCATGGCCGCGGTGATGGGCCTGGAGCCGGCCAAGGTGAAGGCGGCGTGCGACGCGGCGGGCGAGGGCCAGGTGGTGTCCCCGGCCAACTACAATTCGCCGGAGCAGACGGTCATCGCGGGCAATGCCCAGGCCGTGGAGCGGGCCATCGCCAAGGCGAAGGAGCTGGGTGGCAAGGCGAAGCTGCTGCCGGTGTCCGCCCCCTTCCACTGCGCGCTGATGGAGCCGGTGAAGCCGCGGCTGGCCGAGGTGCTGGCGAAGGTGAAGGTGTCCGCCCCCTCCGTCCCGGTGGTGACGAACGTGGAGGCGGCCCCCAACAGCGACGCGGCCCGCGTGGTGCCGCTGCTGCTGGAGCAGGTGAGCTCCTCGGTGCGCTGGGTGGAGAGCATCCAGGCCCTCCAGGCTCAGGGCGTGACGCGCGTCATCGAGCTGGGCCCCGGAAAGGTGCTCGGCGGACTCATCAAGCGCATCACCAAGGACATCGAGTCGTTCAACGTGGAAGACTCCGCGAGCCTGGAGAAGACCCTCGCGGCACTGGGAGCCTGAGATGAGCGCGTTCAAGGACAAGGTGGTGCTGGTGACGGGCGGCTCGCGAGGCATCGGCCGCTCCATCGCGGTGGGCTTCGCGAAGCAGGGCGCCACGGTCGTTTTCAGCTACGCGGGCAACGAGGCGGCGGCGCAGGAGACCCTGGGCCTCATCCAGGCGGCCGGGGCCAAGGGCGAGGCGGTGCGCTTCGACGTGTCGGATTCCACCGCCTGCGCCAGCGCCGTGGACAACGTCGTCAAGACGCACGGCCGCCTGGACGTGCTCGTCAACAACGCGGGCGTGGCCGTGGACGGCCTGGTCATGCGCGTGAAGGACGAGGACTGGGACAAGCAGCTGGACACCAACCTCAAGGGCGCCTTCGCGCTCATCCGCGCCGCCAGCCGGCCGATGATGAAGCAGAAGGGCGGCTCCATCATCAACCTGACCTCCGTGGTCGGGGAGATGGGCAACGGCGGACAGGCCGCCTACTCGGCTTCCAAAGCGGGCCTCATCGGCCTGACCAAGTCCGTGGCCCGCGAGCTGGCCAGCCGGAACATCCGCGTCAACGCCGTGTCCCCGGGTTTCATCGGCACGGACATGACGTCGCACCTCGGCGGGGAGACGCGGGAGAAGATGGAGGCCGCCATTCCCCTCGGCCGCCTGGGCTCCCCCGAGGACGTCGCCAACGCCGTCCTTTTCCTCGCCAGCGATTCCGCCGCCTACATCACCGGAGAAGTCCTGAAGGTGAACGGCGGCATGTACATGTAGCCAAGGGTTGGATCGGCGACGGTCGTGGGTTATACCGCGCCCACCTTTACATAGGTCCGGGGAGTATGCCGGGCCGCCACGTGGTTCCTGGAGGGTTCAATACCTATGTCGACTTCTGCTATCGAGGCCAAGGTCAAGAACATCATCGCCGATCAGCTGGGCGTGGGGGAGGACGAGATCAAGCCGGAGTCCTCCTTCATCGAGGACCTGGGCGCGGACAGCCTCGACATCGTGGAGCTGGTGATGGCGATGGAAGAGGAGTTCGAGGTCGAGATCCCCGACGAGGAGGCTGAGAACATCAAGACCGTCGGCGACGCCATCAACTACATCAACACCCACAAGAAGTAGGCATCACCGTAGGGCCGGGGAGCGCTGGTCCCGCCCAGCGTTCCATGGCAGCAGCGCGTATGTGAGTGGAGAGCAACGTGTCAAACCGACGAGTCGTCATCACCGGAACCGGAATCATCACGGCCCTGGGTACCGGTACCGAGAAGAACTGGCAGGCGATGCTCGCCGGCAAGTCTGGAATCAGCACCATCACCCGCTTCGATACGAAGAAGATCGACACCAGCTTCGCTGGTGAGGTGAAGGACTTCCAGCCGGAGGAGTTCATCGACAAGCGCGAAGTGCGCCGGATGGACCTGTTCTCCCAGTATGCGCTCGCCGCGGCCGACATGGCCGTGAAGGAGAGCGGCCTGCCCGTCGGGCCAGACGCTCCCCACGGCTATGCGCCCGAGAAGGTGGGCGTCATCGTCGGCTCGGGCATTGGCGGGCTGTCCTCGCTCGAGGAGCAGCACCGCAAGGGGCTGGAGAAGGGGTTCGACCGTCTGTCGCCCTTCTTCATCATCCAGATGATCATCAACATGGCGCCTGGCCTCATCTCCATGCGCTATGGCTGCAAGGGGCCCAACTGGGCGCCCGTGTCCGCCTGCGCCACCAGCGCCCACGCCATCGGCGAGGCCTGGAAGTCCATCCGCCTGGGTGAGACGGACGCGGTCATCGCCGGAGGCTCCGAGGCCGCCATCACCCCGCTGGGCATGGGTGGCTTCTCGGTGATGAAGGCGCTGTCCAACCGCAACGGGGACCCGTCCGCGGCCAGCCGGCCGTTCGACAAGGACCGTGACGGTTTCGTGATGGGCGAGGGCGCGGGCATCATCGTGCTCGAGGAGATGGAGGCCGCGAAGAAGCGCGGCGCCAACATCCTGGCGGAGCTGGTGGGCTACGGGGCCAACTCGGACGCGCACCACGTGACGCAGCCGGCCCCCGAGGGCGAGGGCGCGGCGCGCTGCATGCGTCTGGCGCTCCAGTCCGCGGGGATGAACCCCGAGGACGTGGGCTACATCAACGCGCACGGCACCTCGACGCCGTTCAACGACGCCAACGAGACGAAGGCCATCAAGGCGGTCTTCGGGGCGCACGCCCGCAAGGTGGCCGTGTCCTCCACCAAGTCCATGACCGGCCACATGCTGGGCGCGGCCGGTGGCGCGGAGGCGGTGGTGGCCGTGCAGACGCTGTTGCGCGGCGTCATCCCGCCGACCATCAACTACACCACGCCGGATCCGGATTGCGATCTGGACTACGTGCCCAACCAGGCGCGGGAGCAGCGCGTGGACGCGGTGATGAGCAACTCGTTCGGCTTTGGCGGCACCAACGCGGTGCTCGTCTTCAAGCGCTTCAAGTAGAACACCCCGCCACTCCCTCTCCCGCCGGGAGAGGGGCGGGGTGAGGGTAGGGCGGCTCCCGGGTTGCCCCCCGTGTCCGCGTGGAGGAGGGTGGCTCACGTGAAGGTCATCATCGCGTCGGATCATGCGGGCCTGGAGCTGCGCCGCGAGCTCGTGAGCGCGCTCCAGGAGTTGCGCGTCGAGGTGAACGACGTGGGGCCCACCACGAACGCCTCGGTGGACTACCCGGACTTCGCCAGGACGGTCTGCAAGGCCGTGGCCGCGGGCGAGTACCAGTACGGCGTGCTGGTGTGCGGGACCGGGATTGGCATGAGCATCACGGCCAACAAGTACCGGGGCATCCGCGCGGCGCTGTGCACCAGTGAATTCGAGGCGCGCATGACGCGGGCCCACAATGACGCCAACGTGCTGTGCCTGGGCCAGCGCGTCGTCGGAGCGGGCCTGGCGCGCAGCATCGTGGAGGCCTTCGTTGCCACGCCCTTCGAGGGCGGCCGGCACCAGAAGCGCCTGGACAAGATTCGCGAGGCCGAGTCCGAGAGCGGACGCTGAGGCCCTCGTTCCCACCCGAGGAGAGCGTGTCCATGGAGAACATCCGTAAGCTGGCCGAGGTCGATCCGGAGATTGCCAAGGTCGTTCACGAGGAGACGCGCCGCCAGGAAGAAGGCCTGGAGCTCATCGCCTCGGAGAACTTCGTGAGCCCCGCCGTGCTGGAGGCGATGGGCTCGGTGTTGACGAACAAGTACGCCGAGGGCTACCCCGGCAAGCGCTACTACGGCGGTTGCGAGGTGGTGGACGTGGCGGAGAACCTCGCCATCTCCCGCGCCAAGGAGCTGTTCGGCGCCGACTACGTCAACGTCCAGCCGCACTCGGGCAGCCAGGCCAACATGGGCGCCTACATGGCGCTGATGAAGCCCGGTGACACCATCCTGTCGTTGGATTTGAACTCGGGCGGCCACCTCACCCACGGCGCCGCGTTCAACTTCTCCGGCAAGCTCTACAAGATCGTCCACTACGGGCTGACGCGGGACACCGAGACGTTGGACTACGCGCAGGCCGCGGCGCTCGCCAAGGAGCACAAGCCGAAGGTGGTGGTGGTGGGCGCCTCGGCGTACCCGCGCACCATCGACTTCACGAAGTTCCGCGAGATCGCCGACAGCGTGGGCGCGGCGATGATGGTGGACATGGCGCACATCGCCGGCCTGGTGGCCGCGGGCGTGCACCCCTCGCCGGTGCCCCTGGCGGACATCGTCACCTCCACCACGCACAAGACGCTGCGTGGCCCGCGCGGTGGCCTCGTGCTGAGCAAGGAGCAGTACGGCAAGACGCTCAACAGCCAGATCTTCCCGGGCATCCAGGGCGGTCCGCTGATGCACGTCATCGCCGCCAAGGCCGTGGCCTTCCGCGAGGCGCTCAGCCCCGAGTTCAAGGCCTACCAGCGGCAGATCGTCGCCAACGCCCAGGCCCTGGCCGAGGCGCTCCAGCGCGGCGGCCTGCGGCTGTGCTCGGGCGGCACGGACAACCACCTGATGCTGGTGGACCTGCGCCCCAAGAACCTCACCGGCAAGGTGGCCGAGGAGGTCCTGGGCAAGGCCGGCATCACGGTGAACAAGAACATGATTCCCTTCGACCCGGAGAAGCCCATGGTGACGTCGGGCGTGCGCGTCGGCACGCCGGCCGTCTCGGCTCGCGGGATGAAGGAGGCGGAGATGGCCACCATCGGCGCCTTCCTCGTGGAGGCGTTGGATCACGCGTCGGACGAGAAGCGGCTGGCCAGCATCCGCGGGCGCATCCAGGAGTTCACCCGGAGCTTTCCGCTCTACGCCTCGCGGCTGAAGTAACCTTCCTCCCTCTCTCCCTCGGGGAGGGGGAGGCCCCCCACCATGCGTTGCCCCTTCTGCCAGGACGCCGAGAACAAGGTCATCGACTCGCGCGAGTCTCACGAGGGGTCCGTCATCCGTCGGCGCCGCGAGTGCCTCCAGTGCAAGCGGCGCTTCACCACGTACGAGCGGGTGGAGGAGCTCTACCCGCTCATCGTGAAGAAGGACGGGCGGCGCGAGACGTTCGACCGGGACAAGCTGCTGGCCGGGCTGAAGAAGGCCTGTGAGAAGCGGCCGGTGTCGGCGGATCAGCTCGAGGAGACGGTGGTCGCCATCGAGCGGCTGCTGCAGGGCATGGGGGAGAAGGAGGTGCCCTCGTCGGTCATCGGCGAGGAGGTGATGCGCCGGCTGCACGGGCTGGACGAGGTGGCCTATGTCCGCTTCGCCTCCGTGTACCGGAGCTTCCGCGACATCTCCGAGTTCATGGAGGAGTTGAAGGACCTGCTGTCGGACCGGACGCGGGAGCTCAAGCCACCGCGTCCCGCGGGCAAGGACGGTTGACGGGCGATGCGGCTCTTGACGCGAGCGCGGATGCAGCGGCGCACTCCCAGGGCGAAGCGCGCGGCGGACTTCGACCGGGCGGTGGCGGAGTTCTTCATGCGCCTGGCGCTGGAGGAGGCCGCGAAGGGAGTCGGCCGCACCAGCCCCAACCCGGTGGTGGGCGCGGTGCTGGTGAAGGGCGGCCGCATCATCGCGCGCGGCTACCACCGGCGGGCCGGTACGGCGCATGCCGAGGTGGTGGCGCTGGAGGCCGCGGGTGCCAAGGCGCGTGGCGCGGACCTCTACACGACGCTGGAGCCGTGCGACCACTACGGGCGCACCCCGCCGTGCAGCCAGGCCGTGCTCGATGCCGGCGTGCGCCGCGTCTTCGTCGGCTCGTCCGACCCCAACCCCAAGGTGAATGGCAAGGGCGTGGCGCGGCTGCGGCGCGCGGGCGTCGAGGTCGTCACCGGCGTGCTGAAGGAGGAGGCCGACAAGCTCAACGGGCCCTTCTTCAAGGCCGTGAGCACCGGCCTGTCCTACGTCACGCTCAAGGCGGCGGTGACGCTGGATGGCAAGCTGGCCACCGCCACGGGCGACTCGCGCTGGGTGACGGGGGAGCAGGCCCGGGCGTGGGTGCACCGGCTTCGCAACCAGGTGGAC
The DNA here is from genome assembly GCA_035645295.1 of Archangium sp. Taxonomy (GTDB): domain Bacteria; phylum Myxococcota; class Myxococcia; order Myxococcales; family Myxococcaceae; genus Archangium. The sequence continues at coordinate 2,303 of DASQMW010000105.1, read as the reverse complement.
GTCATCCTCGTGGGCGCCACCACCGTCGAGCGGGACAATCCGCAGCTCACCACCCGGCTCGCCGAGGGCGGCGGGAAGGATCCGGTACGCGTGGTGGTGGACTCGCACCTGCGCCTGTCCCCGAAGCTGACCGTCTTCACCCAGCGCTCCCCGGCCCGCACCGTGGTGGCCACGCTGGAGGACCCCGCCGGCCGCAAGGCCAGGCGCTTTTTCGCCGCGGGCGCCGAGGTCTGGCAGATGCCCGGCAAGCGGGGCCGCGTGGACCTCGAGGCGCTGATGCGCCGCCTCGCCAAGGAAGGCCTCAACCACGTGCTGGTGGAGGGTGGGGCGGAGATGTACGGCTCGTTCCTGCGCGAGTCGCTGGCGGACGAGCTGCTGCTCTTCGTCGCCCCCAAGCTCATCGGCAGCGAGGGCCTGTCCTGGTCGGGCTCGCTGGGCGTCAAGCAGATGGGCCGCGCCCTGACGGTGGGCAAGCTCTCCTTCGAGCAGGTGGGTGAAGACCTGCTCCTTCGGGCGCGGCTTTCCCACCCGAAGTGATGGCTCCCTGGTAGGCAGCCGCACACACTACCTGGCTGGTGCTGACACATCCTGACGGGGCGTGTGCCTGGTGACGGCCTGTCCGTGAGTCCGGGTCTCCCGGGGCTGGTACTCCCGTCTCATTCACTATGGTAAAAATCCTCTACAGCCATTGAGGAGACGACATGGGCGCGGATGTCGAGCGGTACTTCGAGCTATTGCGGAAGGAAGTAGAAGCACTGGGCGCGGGGGGCGGACTTGCCGCTGCCTCCATGTACGATACGGCCCAGGTCCTGCGTTTCGCTCCCGACCCGGATCCTCAGCGCCGTGTGAAGGTCATCCACTGGTTGCTCCAGCAGCAGCGGGTGGAGGGGGAGCGGGGGGCGAAGGGGTGGGGCAAGCCCGGTGTGCCTCCGCTGGCCCAATCGGTGCCCACGATGGCGGCGCTCCTGGCGCTGCACGAGCGCCAGGCGGACTGCTCCGAGGATCTGCGGAAGACGGTGCGGGAAGCGGTGATCTCGGGCGTGGAGTTCATGCGGCAGAATGCCCAGGCGTGGGCCGCCGCCATCCCCCTGCCGGATGACATTCCCGTGGCCGTCGAGCTCATCCTTCCCATGCTCCTGGATGATGCCCCCGCGGAGTGGGATCTTCCCCGGGATCCTTTCAAGACCCTGCGCGCGCTCGGCGAGAAGCGGCGCATGCTGATCGCCAAGTTCAAGCCCGGCCCGGATAGCACGCCGGCCCATGCCTTCGAGAGCTGGGGTGGCGCGCTGAAGGATTGGGAGGTGGATGCGGAAGATCCGAAGAATGAGAAGCGGCCGGAAGATCGCTGGCTCGTGTCCCTGGGCAACCGCGTCACCCCCGGCGCCGGGACCGTCACGGGGCGCAGGGCTGTCGGCCACAGCCCGTCGGCCACGGCCTTCTGGCTGAAGCGGAAGCTCGAGAAGCTCAGGTCGCTCCCCGGGGACGATTCGGAGTTCGTCAGCTCGGACACCTTCCAGGAGATCCAGAACTACCTGGCGGACGCTACGGCCTCGACGCAGACCCCTGTCTCCGGGACCTACCCGACGTGCTATCCCATCGACCGCTGGGAGCAGATCTGGGGCCTGCTCAGCCTGTACGAGACGGAGCTCCTGGATGACGCGCGGCTGCAGGCTGTCGTCGAGACGCAGCTCGATGATGTGCGCAAGGCCCTGGCGCTGAAGAAGGATGGCATCGGCCTGAGTGATCACTTCGTCAGCGATGGTGACGACACGGCGGCGGCTCTCGCCGTGGTGCTGGCCAGACCGCCGAAGGATGCCGGGGCGCTTCAGTCGCTGCGGGAGTCCGCCAAGGCGCTGCGAGGGCGTTTCGAGCAGAGTGATGGGCAGTTCACCACCTACCCGCATGAGCTGCAGCCCTCGCTCACCACGACGACCCACTGGATGCTGGTGCTCGAGCTCCTGGGCGAGAAGATGTCGGCCTCGGCCGGCCTGGTGAGGGCCGCCCAGGAGGACGAGGGCTCCTGGACGGGCCTGTGGTTGGTGGACAAGTGGAACTGCTCCTGGCTCTACGCCACCTCCCAGTCGATGATCGCGCTCGCGCTGGCGGATGACGCCGATGCGGACAAGGCCCTGAGCCATGCCGTGCCCAGGCTCATCGAGAAGCAGTGGTCCGATGGGAGCTGGGGCGAGTCCAGGGGGACCAACACGGAGACGGCCTTCGGTGCCCGGTCGCTCCTGTGCATCCTCCGGAAGCGCCCCCATCTTTTCGCGGGTGATGACAAGGCCAAGGCGACTCGCGCGCTC
>DASQMW010000104.1:0-37419 GCA_035645295.1 Archangium sp. | reverse complement strand
CGGACGCGGGCACGGGCACCGGCTCGGACGCGGGCACGGGCACCGGCTCGGACGCGGGCACGGACAGCGACGCCGGCACGGGCTCCGGCTCGGACGCGGGTACGGACAGCGACGCGGGTACGGGCAGCGACGCGGGTACGGGCAGCGACGCGGGTACGGACAGCGACGCGGGCACGGACAGCGACGCGGGCACGGGCTCCGGCACGGACGCGGGAGCCGCGCCGCTGACCGCGAACCCGGGTGGGGACAAGGTCATCTGCGTGGGCCAGTCCGCCTCCATCGGCCTGCCTGCGAGTGGCGGAGTGCCGCCCTACGCGTATGCGTGGAGCTCGAGCCCCGTGTGCACGGGCTGCTTCGACAGTGCCACCGTGGCCTCACCCACCGTGACGCCGCCGGTCACCACCACCTTCACCCAGACGGTCACCGATTCCCTCTCGCAGACGGCCTCCGCGGGCACCGTGGTCACCGTGCTCCCGAGCCCGGGCAAGGCCGGCTCGGACGTGTATCTCGACCCGGGTGCCTCCGCCGTCATCGGGCCCATGCCGGTCACCGGTGCCACCTACGCCTGGTCCTGCAACCGCGCGGACTGCGCGCTCTCGGCCGCCAACGTGGCGCAGCCGGTGGCGGCCCCCACGCACACGACGACCTATACGCTCGCGGCCACCAGCGGGCCCGGCTGCACCGAGACCAGCTCCCTCACCGTCCACGTCAACCTGGAGGCGGACACCGTGCCGCGCAACGGAGAGACGGCCTTCCCGCTGACCTCGGCGCTGCTCGTCCAGTTCGACCAGCCCATCGCCCCGGCCACCCTCACCCCCTCCACGGTGCGGGTCGAGGATTCCCTCAGCGGCACCCCGGTGACGGTGAACCTCAGCTACGACGCGGCCAAGCGGCAGCTCTGGGTGAAGCTCCCCACGGGCGCCAGCTACTCCCCCAACACGGACTACACCCTCACGCTCAGGGGCGGAGTGTCGGGCATTGCCTCGGACGACGCCGTCCAGCCCAACCTGTTCCCCTCGGACGTGCAGGTGGACTTCACCACGGACACCGCGCCGGACACGACGGCCCCGAGCATCACCTTCAGGAGCCCGGCGAGCGGGGCCACGGGCGTGGCCAGCAACACCTCCATCGTGGTGGCCTTCAGCGAGGCGGTGAATCCCGCGACGGTGACGGGCTCCCAGATCACGCTCTCCAGCGCCGGTGGAGCCGTCACGGGCACGGTGAGCTACGACGCGGCCAGTTGGACGGCGACCTTCCTCCCCTGGGCCCCGCTGGCCCCCTCCACTGCCTACACCGTGTCGCTCGCGAACATCCAGGACCTCTCCGGCCTCTCCATCGCGGCAACGAGCTGGACCTTCACCACGGGCACGGCGCCGGACACCACGCCGCCCACGGTGACGGCGGTGAGCCCGGCGAGCGGAGCCACGGCCGTGGCCTCCTCGGACCCCATCCTGGTGACATTCAGCGAGACCGTGGACATCGCGAGCCTCGCGGGCCTGCGGCTGCTCCAGGTCTCCAATGGCACGTCCGTGGCGGGCGGCGTCAGCTACAACGCCACCACCCGCGTGGCCACCTTCACGCCCTCGGTGCTGCTCGGCTCACTGACCACCTACGAGGTGAACGTGAGCGGCGTGAAGGATCTGGCGGGCAATGCCATGGCGGCGGCCTTCACCTCGCGCTTCACCACCCGGAGCACGCTCTTCGCGGAGAACTTCGAGAGCGGCACGGGCGCATGGAACCTGCCGGTGACTGGCACGGGAGCGGCCTGGAGCCTCACCACCGCCAACTTCCACAGCTCGAACCACAGCCTCACCGACAGCGCGAGCGGCAAGTACAACGGCAACGTGGTGAGCTCCGCCGAGTTGGCGGCGCCGCTGAATGTCTCGGGCCTCACGTCGGTGTCGGTGCAATTCTGGATGAAGGCGCGCACGGAGCGGATGAGGGACTTCGTCTACGTGGACGCAAGCCTCGACGGAGGCGCCTGGACGCAACTCACGGGCGGTAGGTACTCGGGCAACCTGTCGTGGGCGGTGCGCACGCTGAACCTGCCGCTCTCGGGCAAGTCGACGCTGCGCATCCGCTTCCGCTTCGAGTCCAGCAACACCAAGCACTTCGACGGCGTGTACGTGGACGACATCATCATCCAGTCGCCCTGACGCCGGGGGCGGGTGCCCCGTCCTGGCGGCCTCCCACCCGGGCTGCCAGGCGGGCCTCATCCGGGGGTGGATGAAAAGCGCGGCTGTACCCGTTCCCTGGCGTCCCTTCCCCAGGTCCGGAGCCAGCCGCTTTTCATTCCATGTCGCAGCCCACCACACCTGAGTTCCTCACGCCCGCCTCCTCCCCTTCCATCGAGGAAGGCAAGGGATGGCTTTCCGTGCTGTGGGACGCCGTGCGCGGCGCCAGGCACGACCTCACCACCGGCTCCGTGGATCGCGCCCTGCTGCTGCTGTCGGTGCCCATGGTGCTGGAGATGGTGATGGAGTCCATCTTCGCCCTGGTGGACGTCTTCTTCGTCTCGCGGCTGGGCGCGGAGGCCGTGGCCACCGTGGGCATGACCGAGTCCATGCTCACGTGCATCCAGACGCTGCCCATGGGCCTGTCCATCGGAGCCACGGCCCTGGTGTCCCGGCGCATCGGTGAGAAGGATCCCGAGCGCGCGGCGAGCGCGGCCATGCAGGCCCTGTGGCTCGGACTGTTGCTGGCGCTGCCCGTGGCGGTGGGAGGCATCCTGTTCGCGCGCCCGCTGCTCTCGGTGCTCGGGGCCTCGCCCTGGGTGGTGGAGCACGGTGCTGCCTACACGCGGGTGATGCTGGGCAGCACGATCGTCCTCACGCTGCTGTTCCTCATCAGCGCCATCCTCCGCGGCGCGGGGGACGCGGCCACCTCCATGCGCGCGTTGTGGCTGGCCAACGCCATCAACATCGTGCTCGCCCCCTGCCTCATCTTCGGCGTGGGCCCGCTGCCCGAGCTGGGGATGCTGGGTGCGGCGGTGGCCACCACCTTCGGGCGCTCGGTGGGCGTGCTCTACCAGGTCCACGGGCTGATGCGCGGCGGCGGCCGGCTCGTCATCCGGCGCCGGCACCTGCGGCTGGAGCCCGCCACCCTGCTCGCCCTGCTGCGGCTGTCGGGCAGTGCCCTCGTCCAATCCCTGCTCGTCATGTCCAGTTGGCTGGTGTTGATGCGGCTCGTCTCCAGCTTCGGCAGTGCGGCGATGGCCGGCTACACCATCGCCATGCGCATCCTCCTCTTCGCCCAGCAGCCCTCGTGGGGCCTGAGCCACGCCGCGGGCACGCTGGTGGGCCAGAGTCTGGGCGCCAGGGATCCCGAGCGGGCCGAGCTCGCGGCCTGGCGGGCCAGCTTCCATACCCTGTTCCTGCTGGGGGCGATGGCCCTCGGCTTCCTGGTGTTCGCCGAGCCGCTCGTGCGGGCCTTCACCACGGAGGCCGACGTGGTCCTGCACGCCACGCGCTGCCTGCGAATCGTGAGCTGCAGCATGGTCTTCTACGCCTTTGGGACGGTTCTCCCGCATGCCTTCAATGGCGCGGGGGACACCACCACGCCCACCCTCATCAACCTGCTCTGCTCCTGGCTGCTGCAGCTGCCCCTGGCCTACTTCCTCTCCAGGACGCTGGGGCTCGGCCCTTCCGGCGTCTTCCTGGCCATCGCCCTCGGCTACTGCGCGCTCGGCACATTGAGCGCTGTCTTCTTCCGGCGCGGCCGGTGGAAGGCACGCACGCTCTAACGCGTCCAATCCCTCACGCATCCCGGAGCCCGCCGCGAAACCAGCTCGCGGCGGGCTCTTTTTCATCCTCAGGACGTCGGTCTCGTCCTTCGGGACATTCGGCTTTTTCGGCCTTGAATAGGCTTTGTCCCATGATGACTCATTGTGTGGGTTCGCGAGGGACCGGCTCCGGAAGACTCCGCTGCGCACGTCCCAGCTCTTGAGAAGAAGGAACCTCGGGTGTCCCGAGGAGAGTGCGAGCCCGACACGCGTCACACGTCGAGGGGAGTCGTCAGGCATGTACGGGGATCGTCTGGGGATTGCGGTCGTGGGGATGGGTGGGGCCGTGGCGACCACCGCTATCGCGGGAATGGAGCTGCTCAAGCGAGGCGTGGTGGACACCACGGGCCTGCCGCTGGCCGGAGTGAAGGGCACGGGTCTGGTGGACTACGGGGCCCTGACCTTCGGGGGCTGGGATCTGTACGATGATGATCTGGCCAAGGCCGCGCGCACGCATGGCGTGTTGACCGACAGCCAGCTCCAGGCGGTGGAGCCCGTGCTGTCGAAGCTGCGGCCCTGGCCCGCCGTGTCCAACCGGAACTTCTGCCGCAACGTGGTGGGCTCATCCAACAAGAAGATGAGCGGGCTGCGTGCGCAGGTGGAGGCCATCTATCAGGATCTGGAGCGCTTCCAGCGCGAGCAGCAGTTGGATCGCGTGGTGATGATCAACTGCGCCTCGACCGAGCGTCCGGTGAACACGGCCCTGCCGCAGTTCGCCACGCCGGAGGCCTTCGAGGCGGCGCTCGACATCAATGATCCGGAGATCAGCCCGGCCATGCTCTACGCCTACGCGGCCGTCTCGCGGGGCATCCCCTTCGCCAACTTCACGCCGAGCGTCGCGGCCGACGTGCCGGCGCTGCTGGAGTTGGCGCGGCGCAACGGCGCGCCCGTAGCGGGCAAGGATGGGAAGACGGGCCAGACGCTGCTCAAGACGGTGCTGGCTCCGGCCCTGAGGGATCGCGCGCTGTACGTGTCCGGCTGGTACTCCACCAACATCCTGGGCAACCGGGACGGTGAGGCCCTCAACGATCCGGCCTCGAAGGCCTCGAAGATCGACACCAAGGGTGCCGTGCTGGACAGCATCCTCGGCTACAAGGTCCAGGATCACATCGTCCAAATCCAGTACTACCGGCCGCGCGGCGACAACAAGGAGGCGTGGGACAACATCGACGTCCTCGGCTTCCTCGGCCAGCCCATGCAGCTCAAGATCAACTTCCTGTGCAAGGACTCCATCCTGGCCGCGCCGCTGGTGGTGGAGCTGGCGCGCACGCTGGACCTGGCCAAACGCCGCGGCGAGGGCGGAGTGGTCGAGGCCCTGGGCTGCTTCTTCAAGGCGCCCATGACGCAGGATGGCCGCACGCCCGAGCACGCCATGCCCGAGCAGCAGCGGCGCCTCATGAAATGGCTGTCCGCCGGGAGTGTGCGGCCCGTCGTCGGCAACGAGCTGCTCCGGGGCTAGCCCATGAATGCCTCCGTTCCGGACACGGCCACGGTCCCGGACCGCCTGGCCACGCTGCGCCCGCTGTTGGGGGAGCTGATGGACCTCAAGCGGGTCCGCACCGCCGACCACCTGGAGGGCCTGGCGGCGCGAGGATTCCGGCGGGCCTGGGCGGCGCTCGTCGCGGGTGCCGATCCCGAGGCCCTGGCGCTGCGCGAGACGGCGCTCGCCCTGGTCGCGGTACGGCTCGGAGGCATCGACGCCGAGGTTCTCCACCGGGCCGGTCTGCCGTCTCCTCGCGCGTTGGAACTCCTCCACCGCGCGCTGGATGCGGCGGCCAGTCCCCTGGAGCCGGCCCTCCGGGAGCGGCTGCACGCCGCGCTCGCGGAGCCGCTCGGCACCGAGGGCACCACCCCTCCCCCCTTCGTGGAGCGGCTGGTGCGCCAGCCACGCGCCGGGGCCACGCTCCCCGGCCGTCCCCGCATCCTCCTGGAGCCCGCGGAGAGCCACGCGGACCACTGCTATGCCGTCGCCGTCGGGGCGGTGCTCGTGGCCCCGCTCTTTGGCGCCAGCCCGGTCCAGCCCTTCGTGGCGGGGTTGAGCCACCACCTCTTCAACGTGGTGCTACCGGACGCGGGGTACGCAGGAGACGTGCTGCTCGGTGACGCGGTGGGGCCCATGGTGGAGCGGCTCACCGAGGAGGTGTTGGCCACGCTACCCGCGGGACCGGCCGCGCGCATCCGGGAGGCCCGGCGCGTGCTGCCACACACCGGCACGCCGGAGGCCCGCGCCTTCCACGCCGCCGACGTGTTGGACCGGGTGCTGGAGATGGACTTCCACGCCCGTGCCGCTGGCTTCACCCTCCGCCATGCGCTGGAGGACCTGGAGCTGGTCCACGACGGGCCCATGCAGTCCTACGAGAACGCGGTGCTGGTCGCGGCGGGCATTCAGGCCTGACCGCGGTCGCCGTGGAAAACGACAGTCCTGGGAGAGGTGTCCTCATGGAACGAGCGTTCCATCGCTCGCGGCGGCTCGGATGGGCCATCGTGGGCTGTGGCTGGGTGGCCCGCGACTACGTGGCACCGGCCTTGTTGGAGGCGGGCAATGCCCGGCTGGTGGCCCTGGGCGATCCGGACCCGGAGTCGCTGGCGCGCATGCCCGGTGACGGCGCGGCCCGGTACACGCGGCTGGAGGAGCTGCTGGCGAATCCGGAGGTGGAGGCCGTCTACGTGGCCACGCCCAACCACGTGCATGAGAAGGTGACGGTGGCCTGCGCCGCCGCCGGCAAGCACGTGCTGTGCGAGAAGCCCATGTCCATCCGCCCCGAGGAGGGAGCCCGCATGGTGGAGGCGTGCCGGCGCGCGGGCGTCCAGTACGCCACCGCGTTCGACCAGCGCCACCATGCCGCCCACCGCAAGCTGCGCACCCTGGTGCGTGAGGGCGTGCTCGGCACCATCACCCAGGCGCGCATCCACTACGCCTGCTGGCTGCCGCGCGACTGGGCGCCGCGCAACTGGCGCATCGATCCGCACCAGGCCGGGGGCGGCGCGATGATCGATCTGGCGCCCCATGGAATCGATCTGCTCGAGGTGCTGCTGGACGACGAGTGGACCTCCCTCTCCGCGCTGATGCAGCGGCGCGTGCACGACTACCCGGTGGATGACGGCGCCATCCTCATGGGGAAGTTCCGCAGCGGCGCCCTGGGCCTGCTCCAGGTGGCTTACAACTGCCCGGACAACTACCCGCGCCGCACCCTGGAGCTGATCGGCACCCGGGCCCGCGCGCTGGCCTACAAGACGATGGGCCAGACGCCGGGAGGCTCGCTGACACTCACGGACGCGGCCACCGGCGTGGAGACGGTGGTGCCCATCTCCCCGGAGGAGGACCGGAGCCCCTTCCTCCACCAGGCGGAGTCCTTCTCCTCCTGCGTGCTGGAGGGCCACCCCTACCCCTTCGCTCCCGAGCGGGACGTGCGCCTGCTCTCGCTGCTGAGCCAGGCGTGTGACCCCCGTTCCTGGGAGGACACGTCATGCCGTTGAGCCGCTACGCCTGCTGCAATTGCGGCTCCTGGCAGCCGTGGTTCTCCCACGAGCGCCCGCCGCACTGTCCCATCTGCATGGACGTGCGCAACGCCCTGCCCGAGAACGGCTGGGAGTTCCGCTCCGCCGCCCAGGTGGCGGAGACGCTGGAGACCTCCTGGTACGAGGCACTGCCAGGAGTGCTCGGCTTCCACTGCACGCCGTCCTTCGGGTTGGGCGGTACCGGCTGGCTGCTGCGGCGGCCCGAGGGCAACGTCGCCTTCGAGGGCGCTCCCTGGTACTCGCGGCGGGCGTTGGAGCACCTCGCCTCGCTGGGAGGCATCCAGGTGCTGTCCGCCTCGCACCCGCACGGCTTCGGCGCGCTGTGGCAATTGCAGGAGCGGTTCGATCCGCTGCTGGTGCTCCACCGCGACGCGGTGCCCTACACCAAGGCCTTCCAGGTGCGCTGGCCCGTGGACGACGAGCACGAGCTGGCCCCCGCGCTCACCCTGCACTGCGTGGGTGGCCACTACGAGGGCCAGTGCGTGATGTACGACGCGCGCACGCGCTCGCTCTTCTGCGGAGACGTCCTCAAGGTGGAGCTCGACGCCCGGGGCCGGCCGGTGGCGCTCTCGAGCCACAAGGGCTTCCACGCCGCCATTCCGCTGAGCCACGACGAGCTGCACCGCTACCGCGCGGTGCTCGAGTGGCTTCCCTTCGAGAACGTCTTCACGCCCTTCGAGTTCGCGCGCGGTGTCACCCGTGCCCACGCGCTGGCGCTGTTCGACCGATTGCTCGCCGGCATGCCGCACACCCGGCCCATTCCCATGGAGGAGCTGTCATGAGTCTGAAAGCAGCACGAGACGCCTATGCCCGCGCCATGCCGCCCGGAGAGCTGCTGTTGTTCCGGGACGACGCCATCGATCGCGTCGGCATCCCGGTGGTGGCCTCCAGCTTGCGCATGAAAGACGGGCCGTGGATCACCTCCCACGGGTACGGCGCCACCGAGGAAGAGGGCATGGTCAGCGCGATTGGCGAGCTGGCCGAGGAGGTCTTCTCCGAGCGGACCCTGATGACGCTCCCGCGCTTCCACGGCAGCTACAACGAGCTGGTGCGCACGCGGGGCAGCGCCGGCGTGGCGGATCCGCTCACGCTGAGCCTGCCGGCCGGCAGCCCCTACCACCCGGACATGCTGCTCACCTGGGTGGAGATGCAGCGGCTGTCCACCGGCGAGCGCGTGCTGGTGCCGGAGGAATACGTCGCCATCCATCCCAGCCAGCTCCATGGCCGCTCGCCCCTCATCCTTCCCATCACCAACGGCCAGGGCGCCGGACTCACCCGCGAGCAGGCGATGGCCCACGGTCTGCTCGAGCTGCTCCAGCGCGATGGCAATGGCTTGTGCTTCCGCGCCATGGACCAGGGCGTCGTGCTCGACCTGGAGGGGGCCGACCTGTCCCCGGACGTCCGAGCCCTGCTGGAGCGCTACCGCCAGCTCGGCATCGAGGTGATTCCCAAGCTGGCCACCACCGAGTTCGGCCTGGTGAACCTGTACGTGGTGGCGAAGGACTCCAACGTGGGCGATCAGCCCCTGATGGTGACGGCCTGCGGCGAGGCGGCCGATCCGGACCGGAACCGCGCCCTGCGCAAGGCGCTGCTGGAGTACGCCGGCTCGCGGGCGCGAAAGGCTTTCATGCACGGGCCGCTGGAGCACGTGGCCCGCGTGGCCCCGCCCGGCTACCTGGAGCAGTTCCTCCCCCAGGTGAACGTGGACCGGGAGGAGCCTCGGGCCCTGTACGGCATGGTCGAGTGGGCCCGCATGTCCGCGGATGCGCTGCGCGCCTTGTCGTCCATCACCGTCTCGTGCAAGCGCAAGGTGCGCTTCGCCGACCTCCCCCGGGTCCAGGTCGCCGAGGAGCCCGCAGTCCGCTGCCAGCAGGTGGTGGATCAGCTCCACGCCGCCGGCTTCGACATCCTCGTGGCCGACATGTCTCCCGCGGACCACTCCATCCACGTGGTCAAGGTGCTCGTGCCGGGGCTCGAGGTGGAGACGATGACCTACTCCCGCATCGGTGAGCGGAACGTGGCCCGGTTGATGGCACGCGAAGGGGGGTTGGCGGGACTCGGCACGCCGCCGGAGGGCGCCCGGCCGGTGCGCCTGACGTCCGCCGCCGAGGAGCGGCTGGGAGGACCCGCCTGGTTCAACGTCCGTCTGGCCGAGCAGCGCGTGGGCCGCCTGTACTCGCTCTACCGCGAGCCGGGCCGCCACAGCGTGCAGCAGGTGCTGCATGGCCGCCGTTTCGGGGGAGGTCTGTCATGAGCCTGCGTTTCGCCTACAACACCAACGGCGTCGCCAACCACCGCTTCCAGGACGCGCTGCGGCTCATCGCCGACAGCGGCTACGACGGGGTGGCCCTCACGCTGGATCATCACCACTTCGATCCCTTCGCGCCGCGGCTGGCGCACCGCGCGGGGGTGCTGGCGGCCCAGTTGGAGCGGCTCGGCCTGGGGCTGGTGGTGGAGACGGGCGCGCGCTTCCTGCTGGAGCCACGGGCCAAGCACGAGCCCACGCTGATCAGCCCGGAGCCGGAGGGCCGCGAGCGCCGGCTCGACTTCCTGCGGAGGGCGGTGGACATCTGCGCCACCTGCCGGGGCGACGCGGTGTCCTTCTGGGCCGGAGTGCCTCGGCCTGGGGTGGACGCGGAGGCGGCCTGGGGCTGGTTGGTGGACGGAGTGGCCCGGCTGTCCGACTACGCGGCGTCGCGCGGCGTGGTGGCCGCGGTGGAGCCCGAGCCGGGCATGCGGGTGGAGACGGTGGACGACTGGCGCCGCCTGCAGGCGGAGGTGGCCCGGCTGGGCGCGGCGCCCATCCGGCTGGCGCTGGACGTGGGACACCTGATGGTGACGCAGGAGCGGGTGCCGGCGGACGCGGTGCGCGAGCTGGCGCCGGTGTTGGGCACGGTGGCGCTGGAGGACATGAAGCGCGGCGTGCACGAGCACCTGCCCTTCGGCGAGGGAGACCTGGACGTGTCCTCGGTGCTGCGGGCGCTGGTGGAGAGCCGCTTCGACCGGTTGGTGTGCGTCGAGCTGTCGCGCGACTCGCACCGCGCGCACACCATGGTGCCCCAGGCCCTCGAGTGGCTGCGGGCCCACCTGCCCTCGGGCGCGGAGGTGGCGGCATGAGTGGGAAGAACTCCCTGCGGGTGTGCTTCATCTCCCGGCGCTTCTTCCCGGCCATCTCGGGGATGAGCGTCTACGCCCTCAACCTGGTGCGGGAGCTGGCGGACTGTGGCCACGACGTGACGATGGTCAGCCAGTACCGCAATGACCGGGAGGGCGTCTCGGTCTACGGCGGTGGGCCTCCGCCCCACGTCCCCGGCGTCACGGTGCTGGGCCGCGAGTCCCTGGGCGAGCAGCGCATCGGCGCCGGTCTGCCGGCCAGCTTCGAGCAGGATGTCGAGGACATGGTGGCCACCGTGGAGCGCGAGCACCGGCGGAGGCCGTTCGATCTCATCCACGCGCAGTACGGCTACCCCTGCGGGCTGGCGGCGCTGGAGGCGAGCCGGCGGCTCGGGCTGCCCAACGTGGTGTCCATCCAGGGCGGTGACGGCCACTGGGTGGGCACCTGCTGCGGGACGCACAAGCAGGCGATGCTGGCGGTGCTGGGCCACGCCGGGGCGCTGCTGATCGGCAGCCGCTCCTTCGCCGAGGAGGTGCAGGGCCACCATGGGACGCCCCTGGACCGCTTCACCATCGTGCCGGGAGCCACGGACACGCGCCGCTTCCACCCGCGTGACGAGTCGTCGCTCGGCGCGGTGGGAGATCCTCCGGTGCTGCTCTACCACGGCCGCGTGGACGCGCGGAAAGGCGTGATGGAGCTGCTGGACGCGATGCGGATGCTGGTGCGCAACGGCCGCGAGCTGAAGCTGGTGGTGTCCGGCATCGGCCCGGATCTGGAGGCCGTGCGCCGCCGGGTGACCGAGCTGGGGTTGGAAGGCCGCGTCGAGCTCACCGGCCATGCCTCCTACGAGAACGCGCCGGCCGTGTACCGCCGGGGCGACGTGTTCGTCTCGCCCACGTACTCGGAGGGCTTCTCCAACACGCTGCTGGAGGCCATGGCCACTGGCCTGCCCATCGTCTCCACGCGGGCGGTGGGCGTAGTGGACTGCCTGGAGGACGGCCGGGACGCGCTGCTCGTCCCGCCCCAGGATGCTCGCGCGCTGGCGGATGCCATCGCCCGGATGCTGGAGGATCCGGAGCTCCGCCGCCGTCTCGCGCGCACGGCCCTGGCCGAGGTGCGGGAGCTGTACTCGTGGCAGGCGGTGGGCCGGCACATCCAGAAGGTCTACGGCCAGGTCACCGGGACTGGCCCGGACACGGCCTGGACGCGGCTGTACGACCCGGCCATCACCGTGGACACCGCCGATCCCTCCTGCCGCTTCCGGAAGGCACCGCACCTGCTATGAGCACCGCCCTCTTCCTCTCGCCCCACCTGGACGACGTCGCCTTCTCGTGCGGTGGCACCCTGGCCCGGTTGAAGGCGCGGGGGTGGACGGTGGCCCTCGTCACCGTCTTCACCCGCTCGGTGCCCCACCCCACCGGCTTCGCGCTCGCCTGCCAGACGGACAAGGGCCTCCCTCCGGAGGTGGACTACATGGCCATGCGCCGCGAGGAGGATCGCGACTTCGCGGCGCTGATGGAGGTGGACACCCTGGTGTGGGCCGGCCTGCCCGAGGCGCCGCACCGCGGCTATGGCAACGCGGCGGCCCTCTTCACTCCACCGCGCGAGGACGATCGCATCGGCGCGGTGGTGGTGGAGCGGCTCGCTCCGCTGGTGGCCGAACTGCGGCCGGATCTGGTGCTGGCGCCACAGGCCCTGGGCAGCCATGTGGACCACGTACAGGTGGCGCGGCTGATGCCGACCCTGGGAGCCTGGGAGTCCCGCACCCTGTGGTACCGCGACACGCCCTATGCCGTGCGCCAACCGGGAGCCCGGCCGGATCCCGCGCTGCCCGCGGACCTGAGGCCGTTGGTGGTGGATGTGTCGGCCGAGCTGCGGCGCAAGGTAGCCGGCTGCACCTGCTACCGGACGCAGGTCGGCTTCCAGTTCGGCGGGGCCGAGGCCGTAGGCTCCACGCTGGAGGCCTTCCACCAGCGCGAGGCGGCGGCCCATGGGCGCACCGGCCATGCGGAGGTGTTCCTCGCGGGAGCCCGTCTCGACCCGGACCTCCGGGCGGAGCTCATGCCCTGACTCCCAGCGTGGCGCACGGCTCTTGGGCGACGGCCAGGGCGCCCACGCCACTCAATGCCCGAGCGACTGGGGCGGCGGCTTCGCGCTGAAGGCGGGCACGTAGCACTCCCCCTGGTGCTCGTAGAGGGAATCCGGGCACGGGGCCTTCAGCTTGTGAGGCATCCAGCACGCGCCGACGAGCTCCACCTCGGTGTAGCGGGTGCACGGAGGGCGCTTCTGCCCTTTGTAGGGCTCTTTCGGCAGAGGCCGGGCGAACACGAATGGCCCATCGGTGATGGTGTCCGCGAGCAACCTATCGATGGAGGGGGTTGGCTCCTCGGCTGCCGTGGGCTCCTCGTAGCCAAGGGGCGCTGGCGGGGCGCTCGGGGGTTGGGACACGGGGGCTAGACGCACCAGCGCGAAGAGCAGAGCGCACACCGTGGCGGCACTCAGCACGCCCCGCCCCAGGCGCCACTGGAGGCGGGGCTCCTGGGTGTCGGCC
Organism: Archangium sp.; assembly: GCA_035645295.1. GTDB lineage: Bacteria > Myxococcota > Myxococcia > Myxococcales > Myxococcaceae > Archangium. The sequence goes on along the minus strand of DASQMW010000104.1, from coordinate 24,453 downwards.
AAGACGTGGGCCATGCGCCGCACTTCCTCGAGCACACCCTCCAACGTGAGCAGCAGCGACTCCGCTGACTGCCTGTCCTGGGCCCTGGCCCAGTCGGTGTGCTCCACTTCCATGGCGGAGTAGCCCCGTGAAGCCCAGAAGCCGAGGCGCACCCGCCAGTCCCTCCGCGGTGCCGCGCCCTCCTCGGCGGCGTGTTTGCGCACCAGGGCCGTGGCCCCGCTCGTCTCGTGGGTGGCCAGATAGAGTTCCTCCTGGCTGTCGTCGGACTGCTGCACCTGCTCCTGAATCAGGTACGGCCCCAACCGCTCCGGTTCCTTCCCGCTCGCCTCGGACTTCTTCTTCTCGTCCACACATGCCTCCTCGCCGGCATCCCCGACTGCTGGTGGCCGGGTGCTCTTGTTCGCATGGAGCGGGCCCGACTTCCAGGATGTGCTCGGTGCATCAGGTGGGGGCCTACCCACAGGTGTACTCGCGCGAGGCCGTGCCCACCGTGGGCGCCGGGGGAGGTGTCCGGGTGAGGTGTCAAAGAACTCTTTCCGACACCTCGTCTCCTACGAATCGTCTGACACCCTTCCTGCGCCGGGGAAACTGTTGTTCGGAAGTCGGTCGGCGCACTTGTTGTGCGGTTTATTACCCGCCAACACGGGCCAGGGCTCGGAAGCCTCCTGGACGGCGCACCGCCCCCCGTCCGTCCAGGGCAGCGTCGCCGCTCGCTAAAGATTACTTCGCTTGGCTTAAGTTTTACTGCTACAATCGGTGTCGCGTAGTAACCCCACGCACATGGTTCACGGTTCGGTTCTCAAGGAAGGCCACACATGACCCGCATGAAGTACGTACTGCTCGCCTTTACCTTCGGCCTTGGTCTGGGCTACGCAATGCCCGCCCTCGCCTCACCGAGCCCCTCGGCCTGCCAGTATATGGCCGATCAGTGCAACGCAGGCGATGCCAATGCCTGCTACAATTTCAACCGCTTGGCCGATTATTGCCACGCGCACGGCATTTTCCTGGACTAGGCACGCGTCTGTCCCAGGCAGGGGTAGCATCCCATGCACTGCGAAAGCCCCGGCGGCCGCGACGGCCGCCGGGGCTTTTTCATGCCAGGCAGGAGCTTTGCGGCGGTTTGGTACGGATACATCATGGGGTGTCGGAACCGGACGGCAATCACAAACACCGGGTGACATCCAGGCGCACCATGCTCGTATCCGCAGTTCTTGCCTCTGCGGTCATTCTGCCCTCCCAAGCGGCCGATAGCGTATAGGCGGCATAGAGGCTCAAGGGAGCCCTGCTTGAGAGGGTTTTAGTTGAGGCGCCAGCCCCATTCACTTCTTGAGGGACTTGATCCACTGCTCCATCTCGCCCGTGCTGCAGCCGTGCTTGCGGTGCCCCTCCCCCAGGCCGAGCTTTTCGATGATCTGCATGCATGAGCAGCCGCCAGTGTCCTGGAGGGTGAACGTGCGCTTCGGCTCCTTGTCATTCGCCGTGCGGGTGTCGAACTTGCCGTCCCCGTCGATCAGCGCCCACCGGTTCATGCCGAGCCCCTCGCTGGGCGGCGGCTCCGGCATGCGGGTCTGCTCGCAGCGATCCTGTCCGTCGGGCACGCCGTCGCCGTCCGAGTCCAGGGGGATGACCTTGACGTCATCGAGGAGCCCGCCCAGCTTGTCCGCGCGGCTGAGATCCGCGAAGCGCAGCTCGGTGGTGGTGCCGGTGGCGGTCACGCGGTAGGTGAAGCGCTGCCAGTTCGTGGCGCGGGGACCCGCGCCGCTCGCGTCCAGCACGGCGATCTCCTTGCCGTTCCAGTAGACGCCGATGCGGTTATCGAGGGAGCCGGGCCGGGGCGAGAAGGAGAGGCTGAGCTCATAGACGCCGCCGCGGCGGGTGTTCAGGTCCTGCGCGACCGAGGTGGAAGCGTTCGAGTCGAGTTCCAAGTGCTGGGCGCCGTCCAGCGGGCGCCAGCCCACGGCGGCCGTCTGGAGTTCGGGCCCGGGACCCGAGACGGTCCGCCAGCCGGGGATGGTTGCGAGGACGCTAAAGGGGCGCCCGATCTGGGGCTCCTCAAAGCTGCCATTGGCGACGATGGACTCCTGGGCGTGGGCGGCGGTGGCGGTAAGCAGCAGGGCGGGTGAGCAGAGCGATCCTCATGTGTTCCTCACATATTCGGGGAGTGGCGCTCGCTATATCGTCGCGAGCGCCCCGCGGCACTGAGCAAGAAGGGGGCCAATGGGGAGCGTGATCGCTTCCGGCCGCGCCGCGAAGGCTGTCAGGTCACGAGGCCCTCCGCGACACGGCACTGACATGTTCCCCCAAGCAGGTGAGGAGGGGGCAAGCGTGGCACCTGAGGCAGCGCTCTCGGGCTCGCGCCGAGCACGGAAGCGGCCGTCCGTGACGTCATTGGCCAGACGCCGCTGGGCCGGCTCGGCGAGGTGTCGGACATGGCGGATGCCGCCGTGTTGCTCGCCTCGGACGCCTCACGGTTCATCACGGGCATCGGCCTGCCGGTGGACGGCGGCATGGGCATGTAACGCTTTGACGTGTTAGCGGGCCTTTTGACGTGCCAGCGGGCCTTTTGACGTGTCAGCAGGCCGCGCTGACGTACCTCCCAAGACACGGAGGGGAGAGCAGCCATGGGTTACACGGAGGCCTTCAAGGAGCAGGCGCACCTTCATGGCTCGCGAGGCCGTATGAGCCTCCAGGCGAGGGGCATCCACAGGCCGGCGATGGTGGCCTTGAGCAACCCACCGGGGGAAGGGCAGGAGGCCCTTGTGCAGGGCCGTGGCGAGGTCGAGCGGGGCCGCCACACAGAGCCAGGGCACGCCGATGGCCAGGATGACGAGCTGGCCAGCGAGGAAGAGCGGGACCGCCTTCCACGCCACCCTGTCGAAGCCGTGCCGGGCCGCGAGGCCCACGAGGAAGGCCGCGGGGATGAAGCCCACCAGGTAGCCGCCCGTCGGCCCGAGCACCTGTGCCCAGCCGCTGGCCCCCTTGGAATAGAACGGCAGTCCCACCGCCCCGAGCAGGACGTAGGCGAGCTGCCCGGCCATGCCACGCACGGGCCCGAGCGCGGCGGCCATGAGGACGACCGCGAGCGTCTGGCCCGTGATCGGCACCGGGGAGCCCGGCACCTCAATGGCGACCTGCGCGAGCAACGCGGTGAACAGCGCGGCGCCAAGCACGAGCGCCCCATCATGGTCGCTCGTGCGTGCGAAGGCTTCGGCCAGGACGCGAGGCGGTGGAGAACCAGAGGGGCGTGGAGACACGAACCGATGCTCAGCGAGGACGAACTCCGATGCAAGACGTCAGCGAGCCCGGGGAACGTGGCTTCGGCATGATGCGCTGCGAAGAGACGCCCGAGCCCGATTGGGTTAAAACCCCGGCCCGAACGGTCAAATCAACTCGGAAGGGGAAGTGAATATGCGCGCAGGGCTGTCATCTCGAGGTTGGAGCCGAAGGGGCGCGGTGCTCCTGATGCTCGCAGTACTGAATGCCACCGCCTGTAGGCCCAGGGAAAACCCCCCGGAGCCTCCCCCGGAAGACCCGGTCACTCCCCCGGAGAACCCCCCGCCGACCGAGCCCACCCTCGTCACGAAGAGCTTCACCAACCCCCTGCAGATCTCCATCCCCAGTGGCGGGCGTGTCGAGAACTGCCCCGATCCCACCGTCATCCGTGGCCAGACGCCGGGGGACACGGCCTGGTACATGTACTGCACCGATGATGCCTTCAACGAGCAGGACAAGGACACGGCGACGGGCAGATACAGGCGGCACCTGATCCCCATCCACAAGTCCACGGATCTGGTGAGCTGGACCTACGTCGGAGACGCGCTCTCCGAGACGCCAACCTGGGCAAGGTTTGGCACGGGTCTCTGGGCGCCCGAGATCACTTTCTTCGGCGGTAAGTACTATCTCTATTTCACGGTGGTGGACACGCTGGCCGGTGGCAACGCCATCGGCGTGGCCACCAGCACCAGCCCCGTGGGCCCTTTCCTCCAGGCCGACCGGCCCGCCGTGGAGCCCCACGAGGGGGCCTGCTGCAAAGGCCAGGGGCCTCGGTGGACGATCGACCCCGAGGTGCTCCTCACCGCCGACGGTGGCAAGTATCTCTACTACGGGAGCTACTTCGGCGGCCTCTCCGTGCGCAAGCTCTCGGAGGACGGCCTGACCACCGAGATGTCCTCGCAGGTGGAGGTCACCATCCCCAACCGCTACGAGGCCCCCAGCATCATCCAGCACGGCGACTACTACTACCTGCTCGTCTCGGCCTCCAACTGCTGCAACGGCCCGCTCAGCGGCTACAGCGTCTTCGCCGGGCGCTCGAAGTCTCCGCTGGGGCCCTTCGTGGATCGCGAGGGCGTCCCCCTCACCGCCGGCCGCGTGGGCGGCACGCCGGTGCTCGGCCTCAATGGCAACCGCTGGGTGGGCACGGGCCACAACACGCACTTCACGGACCTGGGCGGCCAGGACTGGCTCATCTACCACGCCATGGACAGAGCCAGCCCCTACCTGTCCCCGAGCGACACCGGCCGCCCCAAGCGCCAGGTGTTGATGGATGCGCTGGACTGGGTGGAGGAGTGGCCGGTGGTGCGCGGTGGCCAGGGCGCCTCGGACACCGAGCAGCCCGCGCCGGCGGGCGAGTCGGAGAACACCAGGAGCCGCTACACGATGGTGCTGGCCAGGCAGGACGAGCCCGGGGCGCCCATCCCCGCGGCCTCGGACGAGTTCAACGGCCCGGCGCTCGGCGCTCAGTGGAGCTGGGTGCGCCCGCCGGCTTCGCCCGACTTCGGACTGGAGGAGGGCTCCTTCCGCCTCAACACCCAGGCGGCCGACCTCTACCAGGACAGCAACAACGCCTCCATCCTCTGGGAGCAGGCCCCCACGGGGGACTACCTGGTCGAGACGAAGCTCAAGCTGAACCTGCCTCCGGAGGGCTGCTGCCACAACTACGTCCAGGCGGGCCTCGTCATCCACAGCGATGACAACAACTACGTGAAGCTCGCCCAGTTCTCGTATTACGACACGCGCCAGGTCGTCTTCGCCAAGGAAGTGGCTCCTGGCGCTCCCGCGCGCTACGGCGAGACCGTGGGTGGCCCCGCCGGGGAGACCCAGTGGCTGCGGGTGGCCAAGCGCACCGTGGGGCAGGAGGAGCACTTCACCGCGTACTCCAGCCGGGATGGCAGCTTCTGGACCCGCGCGGGCACGTGGACGCACCAGACGGGAACGGGGGCGCGCATTGGCCTGGTGTCCCAGTCCGGAGGTGGCTTCGTCGCCACCTTCGATTACGTCCGCGTCTTCGAGCTGAAGAACTGATCCAAGGCCCCGCGTTCATCCCCCGGCTTGCCCGCTAGTGACCGGTACCGCTCCAGCGCAGCACCTGGAGCATCTGCACCTTGGCGCTCAGGAAGAAGCGCGGGGCCCCGCCGGACTGCGGGTCCGCGCCGCCCATCACGGGAACGTCCGTGTTCAGCACTCCCCCGGTGAAGGAGGCCGTCGGCGTGGTGCCCGCCGCGCTGTTGTCCACCCAGAGCCGGACCGCACCGCTCCCGTCATAGCAACCAGTGATGAGGTAGCCATTGCTGCCATTGAGCCCGTCGAGCGGAAGGGTGGCGTACTGGTAGCCCCCCGCCACGTGGACGCCGAAGCGCAGCACGCGCGCGCCACTGCTGGAGCGGTACAGCTCGAGCCCGAACCCGCCGGCCTCCGCCTTGTTCAGGATGGCCACCGTGCAGCTGCTCGCCCCTCCCGGGCAGGAGGTGAGCAGGTCGTCGAAGTTGAGATACGCGCTCACGAAGTAGCCCTGCCCGGCGGCTGTGTCCGCATCGTAGAAGGACAGTGCCTGCGCGGAGGGCGCGGAGAAGACGAGCGAGGTGCCGTAACGATCTTCTCCCGCCGCGTCCGTCAGCGTGGTCGGTGCTCCCGCGACGTTGACCGGCACCGTGTAGGCCGTGGCTCCGGTGCGGTAATAGCGGACGCTCGTCCCACCGGCCGGCTGGTTCCAGACGCTCAGGTAGAGGAGTTGGTTGGCGTCCGCGACCACGCCCCGTGCCTTCGCCACGTCATACTCGACGACGAAGGCATCCACCTCGTCGCGCATGTTCGACAGGAAGACCTCGCCCATGGATTCAGGAATGGTCCACAGCGACACGCCCAGCCCCTGGGACTTCGCATAGGCAATCTTCGACAGGAGGTTCTTCTCGTCGTAGGGGAACTCGACCCCGTGCCACCCCCGGGTCTTCGCATCCCGGATGAGACCATGGAAGGTAGCCATGTCGGCCGCGTCGGCATCCCGGAGGAAGACGTGGAACCGGATGAAGGGGCTGAGGTCCGAATACTCGGGGAGCAGGGCCTGCACCGCCGCGAGATTGGCCCGGCGCCCGTAGAAGCTGCGGAAGACGACGGGGCGGCCGTCGCGCGCGTACCAGGTCCTCCGGGCCCGGAGGATGTCCAGCATCTGGCGGGCCAGGGTCTGGGACGTGCTCGTCTCCTTGAGCTCGATGTAGAGCACCGAGTCGTCTGCCTTCAGCGCGGCGTAGTCCAGCACGCTGGCCAGCAGGGGCCCGTTGGTCGAGCCATCGTCCTCATGGTGCACGTACACCCGCCCACCCTCCTCCTTGACGTCGAGCTCGAGGATGTCGGCGTTGGCATCGATGGCGAGCTGCACCCTCGCGTTCGTCTTGGTGAGGTTGGCCGAGGAGGTCGTCTCGGTGGTCACGTAGCTGTTGTGCCGGCCGATGCCCACCACGTGGCCCGTTGGAGTCCGCGGGAAGGTCTTGGTGACGTTGGCCCAGTAGCCAGCGTTCACGAGGGGGGCGGCCACCTCGCCGGACTCCGAAGGGAGCTCCTCGGCGGGGCCTCCGCAGCCCGACAGCGCGAGGAGACAAGACGTCCAGAGGGCAAGAGCGCGCATCGATTGGGTCTGATGAGAATTCATGGGTTCCATCTGGAGGAGGGACGAACCTTCCCGCCATCCCAAGAAAACGAATTTAATTTTATTTCCCCGGTTTTCATCCCGGCTCAGGGAGTATCTCGGATTTCCAGCTGGGCAAGGATTTCTGTTCTTGATAGCCTGTCGTCCCGGCCGCGATGGACTTCTTGACGCGGCTCCATCCTCGAGAGGAGTGGGGACACTTTGCGTTCGAAATTCATGAAGAGCTTTTGGGCACAGGCACCCTTGTTGGTCGTCGCGGGGACGCTGGCCGGATGTGGTCCGGAGGATTCAACCCCGCTGGACCCAGCCGCTCCGGAGCTCGGAACGGCCGAACACATGCTTTACGAAGGGCCCGACCCGAAGCTGGTGTTTCGCTACCGCGCCTCGGGCACGGGCACCAGTGACGGTGTCATCGTGGGCACCGTTGGCGCTGCCGCCCCCATCGAACGCGGAGGAGCCGGGAACACCGAGTTCATGAGCCTCACGTATCGCCCATTCACCGCGGGCGCCTACAAGGGCACTGCCGTCACTCCGGTCCAGACGGAGACCGGCTTCACCATCGTGGCTCACTTCAAGCCGGATACGGCTGCGTTGACCGGCCGCCGGACGATCTACTCGGACCAGGGGGGCGGTGGCGTCGCGCTCGACATCGTCGATGGACGCATGCAGGTGCAGTGGCATGACGGCACCGGGTACCAATCCGTCACGGCCACGGGCTACCCCATCAATACCAACTGGCACTACGTCGTCGCGGCGGTCACCATCAACCCCACGACGCCCACGGGCAGCCATGCGCGCATCTACGTCGACGGCCAGGAGCGCATCGACGTCTCTCCGATTCCGGGGGCCCAGATCATCAAGAACAGCGGGCAACCCGGGTGCGTCGCGGCCGAATGCGATGGCACGGGCACCGCTCGCGCTCCGGTGGGTGAGTACTTCGTCGGCCGCATCGCGACCGTGGAAGTCCTCAACTATCCCTTGTGGTCGAGGAGCTATCTCTTCTCCCAGCTCAATGACGGAGGCTGGTATGCCGGTCTTCCCTCCTACTTCGACTACACGCCGCCGGTCACGGATACGTACTCGGGCGCCTACCGCTCGAAGTACCGGCGAATGGCCGATGCGATCAACGAGCCCCAGGGAGGCGCCAACTTCCTGAAGTTCGATGACATGAGGACCAAGGTCACCCGGCGCATCTCGACTCCGTACATCAATGACGGCTTCGTCTATCAGGGTGTGTCCGTTGGCACGACCACCACCGCGAACGACACGATGTTCATGGTGGCCCACCACGAGCCGGACTCCGCCCTGACCGAGGGAATGGCGATCGTCCCCGAGGTCAACATCACCGGCTGCGCCACCGGGACCTGCGCCCCGGTCATCCGAAGGACCTACCGCCTGGTGAGTGCGTCCGGAGCCGAGCTCAATGGCGTCCACCCGGGAAGTGTCGCCAAGATCGGCAACATCCTGTATGTCAATGCGCTCCACAACACGACCACGGGAATCGGAGGCCTGATGCGCTTCGACCTGACGGCCCCTCGGACCACGTGGCTCGCCGCCGACACCGTCACGGGCCGGCCCGCCATCGAGGATCTCAAGCTCGTCAGCAGCAATACCAGCATCTGCACGGGCGCCAGTATTTCCTATGACTCGATCGTCAACCGCCTGTACTGCTTCTTCAGCGGGGCCAGGGCCATCAAGGGGTACAACCTGAACGCCGATGGCTCGCTGCCCGATAGCACCGCGGAGGTGAGCTGGACGTTCCCCGACATCTATAACCAGCCCGAACAGACCTATCAATTGCAGGGGGCCGCCGTCTATCACCCGGGCAATAGCGCGACGGCGAACCCGTGCTTCGTGCTTCAGATCTCGGGCGGAGAGAGCAACCCGTCCAAGCTCTATCAGTTCTGCCCGTATACCTCGACGACCACCGTCAAGGCGCTCGCCATCAATCTTTCCACGAACGGAGAGGGTGTAGCGGTCACGACGGACGGCATGGTCTGGGGCATTACCGAGGGGGCGTCCAAGAAGATGCAGGCCGAGGGCGGGTCCTCCATCGTCCTGGCGCCCTGGGTCTGGGGCATGCCGCGCTCCGCGATCGGCATCCAGTAATCGCGGCGCCGGCCGTCAAGGCGGGTAACCTGGGGAGGGCGGCGCGCGCTTCGAGGCGTTGCCGCCGCCCTCGCCGGGAGAGCAACACGCAAGAGCCGGTGAACCGGCCCGAAAGGAATGACAATGCATCACACAATGAAAATGACAATGCATCACACAATGAAGATGACCCTGGCGGCGCTGGTCTCCCTGGTGGGCCTTCCCACGGCAGCGCACGCGGCGACGGTCAAGGCGCCGTACTCCGGCGTGGTGTCCATCGGGTACACCTCGAGCGGCGTGGACATCGCCAGCGGCAGTTGCAACTACTGGGGCGTCGAGACGGGCCTGGTGGGCTCGGTCTACTGGAACGTGACCATCCGGACCACCAACTCCTACTGCAACACGGGCAGCGGCAGCGGCACCCAGAACGAGGCGGCGCACGTCTTCCCGGACGGCTGGATGTTCCGTCTGTGGCACTTCAACAAGACGGCCGCCTCGGTCGACAAGACCTGCGACCGCTGCCAGATCGGCGACGAGGGCTCCACCGGCAACTCCACGGGCGCCCACACCCGTCTCATAGTTAGCAGGAATGGCACCATGGATACCTCCTGGTACCAGGGGTACGTCGTCAACGGGCAGCGCGTCGACCGCACCACCACCATCGGCGTCTTCTGATTATCTTCCACGCTTGTCTGTTTTTCCTGGTAACGGTGGGTAAACAGTTTCCGCGTTGAGTTGATCAGCGCCCTTCGCGGGTGGCTGACAAGGGAGCCCCACCATGCAGTCGAGCAGGAATCCGCAGAAGTCGCTTCGCGCCCTCGTGGCGTTCGGGTTGTTCGGGTTGTTGGGAGTGGGCGCCGGCGGTGGCTGCGGCGGGCCCGAGGGCGCGGAGGCGATCGCTGACGAGGAGAAGGTGGAGCACGTTCAGCAGGGCGTCCAGGTCGCGTCGAGCACGCTGGCGGGCTACCCGGTCTGGGCCCACTTCACCAACCCGCCCGTCCAGACGAACGGCCGCGACTACACCATTCACCGCGAGCTGCAGCGGCTCATCGACAAGGCTCCGGCCGGCTCGTCCATCCGGGGAACCATCCACTCCCTGTACATCGATTGGATCGCCCAGGCGCTGGTCAACGCCCAGAACCGTGGCGTCTCGGTCATGGTCGTCATCGACGGGAAGAACATCCCCAGCCTCAACGAGGATCCCTCGGTGGGCATCATCCAACAGCTCACCTACCACAAGTTCTGCACCAACTCGAACGGTGGCACGGGATGCATCAGCACCAGCGAGGACGGTGACATGCATACGAAGATGTTCACCTTCACCGCGACCACGGACCCCAACGGCGTCGCCCGGAGCAACGTCTCCTGGTTTGGCTCGGCCAACATGGCCTATGCCTCCGGCACGGATGCCTTCAACAACGCGATCACCGTCTACGGTGACACGGCGCTGATGAATGGCCTGAACGCCAACTTCTCGCACATGTGGAACCGGTTCCACGTCACGGGCAACGACTACTACGACTCGGCCTCGGGGCGCGGTTACTACCAGGCGGGCGCGGCGGACGCCTACGCCTCTCCCGAGGGACTGGGACAGACCGACACCATCGTGACGCGCCTGAATGACGTGACGCCCGACGCGAACTGCCGGGTGCGTGTGGGCATGGCCTCCATCACGGGCTCACGCCCCGGCATCGTCGACCAGATCAAGCGCCTGAAGGCCGGGGGTTGCCTCGTCTGGTTCGTGGTCGGCGAAGATACCACGTCTGGCATCAGCATGGATCAGACCGTCTACAACACGCTGCTGGACGCGGGCGTCTCCATCCGGAAGAAGAACAAGGTCCACGACAAGTTCTTCCTCGTGTACGGCAAGTACGGCACCAGCTACGCCTACCGGATCTACACCGGCTCGCAGAACTGGACCCAGGACGCCCTCAACGAGAACGAGGAGATCTTCGTCAAGATGGCGCCCGAGACCGGCACGGTGCACCCGCTCTACGACGGGTTCTACAACCACTTCAATGACGCCTATAACACCGGCGTGACGTGCACCAAGGCCAACTACCCCTGCCGGTAGGGTGGGCGTGAAGAACGCGTAGGTGCAGTGGAAGACGCGCTACAGGGGTTTAGTGTTCGACACGCTCCGGAAGACGTGCTGCATTCGGCCACGACCCACGCGACGTCCAAGAGGAGCATCTGATGGAGTCTCCCACCACCGCAGCAACCGTCCCCGTCGAAACCGCGGACCCCGCCACCTTGCGCCGGGTCATCACCGCGGCCTCCCTGGGAACCCTCTTCGAGTGGTACGATTTCTATTTGTACGGCAGCCTCGCCGTCTTCTTCGGCGGCCTCTTCTTCCCCAAGGGGAACGAGACGGCCCAGCTGCTGGCGAGTCTGGCCACCTTCGGCGCCGGCTTCGGCGTGCGGCCCCTGGGTGCCATCGTCTTCGGCCACGTGGGAGACCTGGTGGGCCGCAAGTACAGCTTCCTCATCACCATGGCCACCATGGGCCTGAGCACCGCCCTCATCGGCCTGCTCCCCACGTATGAGCAGGTCGGCCTGTGGGCCACCTTCCTGCTGGTGCTGCTGCGGCTGCTGCAGGGGCTGGCGCTGGGCGGGGAGTACGGCGGCGCCGCCACCTACGTGGCCGAGCACGTGCCGGACAGCAAGCGCGGCTACTACACCAGCTACATCCAGACGACGGCCACGCTCGGCTTCTTCTTGAGCATGGGCGTCATCGGCATCACCCGCATCCTCATGGGCGAGGAGTTCTTCAGAAGTACCGGCTGGCGCGTGCCCTTCCTCCTGTCCTTCATCCTGCTGGCCCTTTCCCTCTACATCCGCCTGAAGATGAGCGAGTCGCCGCTCTTCTCCAGGCTGAAGGCCAGCGGCAAGACGTCCAAGAATCCCCTCAAGGAGAGCTTCGCCAATCCGCTCAACCGCAAGTACGTGCTGCTGGCCCTCTTCGGTGCCACCGCGGGCCAGGGCGTCGTCTGGTACACCGGCCAGTTCTACGCCCTCACCTTCCTGCAGAGCGCGCTGAAGCTGGATTGGAAGACGGCCTACATCCTGGTCTCCATCGCCCTGGCCATCGCCACGCCCCTCTTCATCTTCTTCGGCTGGCTGTCGGACCGCATCGGCCGCAAGCGCATCATGCTCGCCGGGTGCGTGCTGGGCGCCCTCACCTACATCCCCATCTTCATGGCGATGAAGCATTTCACCAACCCGCAGGGCCTGCCCGCGGCGGACCCCGCGCAGGTCAACCACTTCATGATGGTGGTGCTGCTCACGGTGCAGATGGTCTACGTGTGCATGGTGTACGGACCCATCGCCGCCTTCCTGGTGGAGCTCTTCCCCACCCGCGTCCGCTACACCTCCATGTCCCTGCCCTACCACCTGGGCAATGGCTGGTTCGGTGGCTTCCTGCCGCTCATCGCCACGGCCGTCACCACCTCCACCTGGGCCCAGACGAACTTCGGCGAGGGGGCCCTCTACACCGGCCTCATCTACCCCATCGTCGTCTGCATCATCACCGTCATCGTCGGCGGGCTCTTCATCCACGAGACGAAGGACCACAAGCTGGAGACGCACATCCAGACCTGAAAGGGGGGCGTAGGCTCCACCCCGCCACCCCTCAAAGGCCTTCTCACCTTCCTCTACGCCCGTGGATGCGCTACGGGCCGAGGAGGGCCTCGATGGCCATGCGCAGCTTCAGCACGACCGAAGGGGACAGGTGCTTGCCGCTCTGGGCCTCCGCCTCGCGCAACAACGCGCGCAGCTTGTTGTCACTGGCAGTGGAACTGCCCGACTGGCTGCTCGTGCAGGCATCGCCCGCCCTGGCGATGAAGCTCTTCGCGAAGGGTTGGGCCAGCTCCTCGGAGGACAGCGAGCTCAAGTAGGTGGCGATGTCGCAGGTGGTATCTGGGCAGCCGTCCCCGAGGAGGTCCGTCGGCCCGGCCGGGGTGGTCGGGCAGCCGTCCTGGCCGTCCGGCACGCCGTCGCCATCGTCATCGGGGTCACAGGCGTCACCACGCCCGTCCCCGTCCAGGTCCGCCTGGCCGGCGTTGGGCACGAGGGCGCAATTGTCGCTGTCGTCCGCCACGCCGTCCCCATCCGAGTCGATCAACGGATCGCACGCATCGCCGATGCCGTCATGGTCGACATCGTCCTGGGCAGGATCGTAGGTGCCCGGGCAGAGGTCGATGCCGTCCTCCACGCCATCGCCGTCATCGTCGGTGTCACAGGCGTTGCCGATGCCATCGCCCTCGGAGTCCGTCTGCTCCGGGTTGGGCACACGGTCGCAGTTGTCCTGGCCGTCCTCCACGCCATCACCATCGCCGTCCGGGTCGCACACGTCTCCGAGCCCGTCACCGTCGAGGTCCGACTGGTCCGCGTTGGGAGCCTCGGGACAGTTGTCCGAGCCATCCGGCAGGCCATCCCCATCATCGTCCGTGTCGCAGGCATCGCCCTGGCCGTCCCCATCCAGGTCCGCCTGCTCCGGGTTGGGCTCCCACGGGCAGTTGTCGACGGGGTTCGCCACCCCATCGCCGTCGACGTCCGTGTCGCAGGCATCGCCCTGGCCGTCCCCATCACGGTCCTCCTGGAGCGGGTTGGCGCTCAGCGGGCAGTTGTCCGAGCTGTCGGGTACCCCGTCGCCGTCGTCGTCCGTGTCGCAGGCATCGCCCACGCCGTCCCCATCCAGGTCCCCCTGGCCGGGGTTGGGCACCTGCGGGCAGTTGTCCTCCGCATCGCTCACGCCGTCGTGGTCGGCGTCCAGCTCCTGGGCATCCTCGCCGTCGCAGTCCTGGTCGATGCCGTCGCCAGGGATGTCGAACGCGCCGGGGTGGATGCTCGCGTCGCGGTCGTTGCAGTCCGCCGGAGGCAGGTAGCCGTCAGCGTCGGCGTCGCCGGCCCGGGTGGTGCACACCTTCTCCACGCTGTAGCTCACCGCGCCGTAGGTGTCCCAGGTGGCCACACGGTAGCGGTAGCTGGTGCTGGGGGTGAGGCCCCGGTCCGTGTAGTAGTGCGAGCCCCAGGTGAGCGTCTCGCGCACCGTCTGCCAGAAGGAGGAGCCCAGCGAGGCCCGCTGGAGCTGAACCCTGTCGTAGTCCGCCGGGCGCGGCGTGGCGGACCAGGACACGAAGAGCTCCGTCGAGGGGCTGCCGAACTCCGGGTAGCAGTTGAGGTTGGTGGCCGCCGGAGGCGCCTCGTTGGCCACCTCGAAGGCATACGCGGAGCCTGGCTGGGTGGTGGTCACCCCGAGCTTGGAGACGTAGTAGGTGCCAGTGCCCGGGAAGCGGGTGCCCATGGCGAACAGGTACGTCTTCGGCGTCCCCGAAGTCGTGTCCCAGAAGGAGACCTCGAACTGATAGGTGCCCTGGAAGGTGCTGTAGACGTAGAGGCCGGAGAATTCCGCGAGGAAGGTCGCGCCAGGCCCCGCGGTGCCGAAGGAGGGCGCGAAGGCTGACTTGTCGTAGGAGTTGTAGTCGCTGTTGGCGTAGACCCTCACCTGGTCGAGGCTGCTGAAGCTGCCGACGCCGCTGTTCTTCAGCACCAGGTAGACACGGCCGGTGGTCGCTGCCAGTGCGCGCACCGGAAGCAGCGACAGCGCCAGCAGGAGGACGGCTCGAGAGAACATTTTCATTCGCATGAAGGGAGGATGGCTGGGGAGAAGAAGGCGGGCCGGAGAGGTTCGCTCCCCGGCCCGCGGGTGACCTACCGGTGAAACAGGTCCCCGGTGGATGATCCGATGAGATTGAAAATGATGCAGAGGTTTTTTGGCCTGCCCCGGTTTTGGCGGAGTTTCACCCCGGAGCGCAGGGAGCCGCGGCACGTACGGTCAAGCCGCCTCGGCGGCCTGGGCAGGCGTGTACCCCACGGGGACTGCGCGGCCTCTCCACGCTCTCCAACGTGATGTACGTGACGGGCGTCGCGGTGGACCACTCCAGCGTCTACTGGACGGACGGCAGCAACCCGGGCCCCGTCAAAACGGGCCCGAAGTAGCCCCGCCCTGTCTCAGGAGCTTCTCGGGGTTCCGGGTTCAGGCGTCCAGCGATTCGTGGGTCTTCCTCACTCGGCCTGAGATGGCGGTGGGGTTGAGGATGTTGTCGAACATCGGGCTGCGCTTCTCCGCCGCTTGTCGAATTTCCTCCAGCGTGGTGGCGTCCGCCTCGGTGTCCACCTCGACGGTGTATTGGAGCTCGGAGAAGCCGGGGCGCACCATCGGGTCCAGGTTGAGGTAGCCGCGCAGGTCGAAGGGCGCCATCACCTTGATGCGCAGGTGGCGGTAGTCGAGCCCGCGCAGCCGGGCCTGCGTCACCCAGCCAATCGTCAGGCAGGTGCCGAGCGCGGCCAGCAGCAGTTCCATCGGGTCGATGTGCTGATCCTTGCCGCCGAGCACGGCGGGCTCGTCCGTCTCCAGGGTGAAGGAGCGCGCCCGCGTCACTGCCTGGGCACCATCGCGCCACTCCGTCACCGTTTCGAAGAAACCCATGCCTGCCTCCGGATGGGCGGACACGTGCTCCTTCGTCTTCTCGAAGGTGTCGATACCGAGTGTGCTGCAGCTTCCCATGTTCTCCATATCCGCCTCCTCCAATGGGTTTGAGCAGGCGGCACTCGGAGCGGCGGCCCCAGCCCGGTGCTGCTCATGCCGGTAAATGAGATTGCGCATCACCCCCACCCCAGGCACGGAGGTGGCGTCCGAGGACCCCCTCCCACCACGGGGCCTGGTGGACAGATTGCGCACCCGCTCAACAGGCGAGCCAACAGGCGCTCAGCCGCCCTGCTTCACCCGCCAGGACATTCGCGTTGGAAGTGTTCGCCTGTGTGAGGTGTGGAGCGAAGTCACCGACACCTTCGGAAGTGCGCTAGCGTCCCCGGCCATGGCCAACTTCTCTGGAAAGCCCAGGTCGGATCTCTCTATCACTCCCGCGACAGAGCTCTCACTGTCAGGCCGAAAGGCCGTGGTCGTCGGCGGCACCGATGGCCTCGGGCGCGAGCTCGCACGCTACCTGGCCGCGCGCGGCGCGTCCGTCACCGTCGTCGGGCGGACTTTCCGTGACGAGGGCACGCCGGGCATCGACTTCCTCAAGGCGGACCTGAGCCTCATGGCCGAGGGTCGCCGCGTCGGACGCACACTCCCGGCCGAGGAGCTCGACTTCGTCTTCCTCACCACCGGCATCATCGCGGCCCCCAAGCGCGAGGTGACTGCCGAGGGCCTGGAGCGTGACATGGCGGTGAGCTTCCTGAGCCGCCTCGCCATCCTGCGCGAGCTGGCGCCGCGAATGGCGGCCGCTCCTCTCGCGGGGCGCACCCGGCCTCGCCTCTATGTCATGGGCTTCCCAGGCACCAATGAGAAGGGGGACCTCGAGGACCTGAACGCGGAGCGCTCCTACGAGCCCATGCGCGTGCACATGAGCACCGTCGCCGGCAACGAGGCCCTCGTGCTCGAGTTCGCCCGGCGCTACCCCACCCTGGACTTCTACGGGCTCAACCCGGGGCTCATCCAGACGAAGATCCGCAGCAACTATCTCGGCGAGGGCTCCCTCAAGCACCGCGTCGTCGAGTGGCTCATCGGTCTGACCATGATGAGCGCCGAGCAGTACGCCCAGCGCATGGTGCCCGTGCTCCTGTCCCCCAGCATCGAAGGGCGCTCGCCCGTCATGTTCAACCAGAAGGGGCGCGCCATCGAGGCCAGCCCGTCCCTCGGCGATGGGTACGCGGGCCGCTTCATCACCGCGTCGGAGCAGCTCGTCGACCGGGCCCTCGCCAGCACCTGACACCGGAGGGGGCGGCACGTGCTCACTGACGCCTCCAGGCCTTCCGAGCCCCGGCCCGAGGCCGCCCTGGTCACGGCGCTGGAACTGGCCGGACTCGACCTCTGGGGCACCCAGCTCGTCGTCCTCTCCGCCTGCGACACGGGCCGCGGCGACGTCAAACTGGGCCAGGGGGTCTACGGCCTGCGCCGCTCCCTGGCGGTAGCCGGAGCCGAACCGGTGGTCATGAGCCTGTGGAAGCCCCCTTCATCGCCCAGGGGAGCGACGCGCCCCTGCGCGCACTGGCGCCCCTCCCCCAGCCCCCACCGGGAGAATAGAGCGGGGGCCTCATCCTGATTTCGTCCCCGGGGCGGGGGCGCCATGAGGGTGATGCCTGGCCTCCTCCAAGGCCGGTGGGCCAGCCGGCGCCTGTTGTCCTGCTAGCCTCTCTGACACCCGGGTAGAAGCGCTCCCCCCTCCTTTTCTTGAGGTGCGCTCCGCTCCGGGAGGGGCTATCGAAAGGCACACCTCGGATACGCCCGGCCCCCTCTCCCCAGCGCTTTGATTCAGAGGGCTTTTTCAGCTTGTCCCACTTTGTCGAGTAGAAGATAGAAAGGGGGATTCAAGCAGGGAAGCACCAGCCTGGCGTGTTGGGCAATGGAACATGCGTGGCTGCCTCGTCTGTCTGGTGACAAACGCGGCCAGCCATCGCGGTAGGAGAAACCAATCGTGGAATTCAAGCGTGTGCTCCTCGTGGAGGACAGCCCCAATGACGCCGAGCTGACGCTGGAGGCGTTCGAACAGACCGGGCTTGCCAATGAAGTGGTGTGGGTGAGGGATGGCCGCGAGGCACTCGATTACCTCCTTCAGGAAGGCGCGTTCTCCAACCGGCCCGCGGGGCTGCCGGCCGTGGTCCTGCTGGACCTGAAGATGCCCAAGGTGGATGGGTTGCAGGTGCTCGAGCAGGTGAAGAACAACCCAAATCTCAAGACGATCCCCGTGGTGATGCTCACCAGCAGCCGCGAGGAGGCGGACCTGGCGAGATCCTACGGCCTGGGCGTCAATGCCTACGTGGTGAAGCCGGTGGGCTTTCCGGATTTCGTCAAAGCCTTGAAGGAGCTGGGACTGTTCTGGGCGGTGGTGAATGAGCCGCCGCCGGGCTCGCTCCGGAGGTCCAACATCTCGTGAGCACCCAGGCCGCAGCGCAGCAGGGCCCCAGGCTCGCCCTCCTGCTGGTGGAGGACAGCGCCCTGGATGCCGAGCTCATCACCGCACAACTCGAAGACGGGGGTCTGCTCTTCGACCTGACCCGCGTGTACAGCGCCAAGAGCTTCCACACGGCCCTGGCCGGGCACCGATTCGACCTCATCCTCTCCGACTACAGCATCCCTGACTTCGATGGGCTGAGCGCCCTGTCCGCCTGCCAACGCGTCTGTCCGGAGGTGCCCTTCCTCTTCGTCTCGGGTGCCCTGGGCGAGGAGCGGGCCATCGAGCTGCTCAAGTGCGGTGCCACCGACTACATCCTCAAGAACCGGCTGGAGCGGCTGGTGCCGAGCATCCAGCGGGCCCTTCGCGAGGCGCATGAGCGCAGGGAGCGCCGGCTGGCCGAGGCGCGGCTGCAGGAGCGCGAGCACACCCTCTCCACCCTCATGGCCAACCTGCCGGGCATGGCCTACCGGTGCAATGTGCACCGCCAGAGCTGGTACTTGGACTTCGCGAGCGAGGGGTGCCTGGCGCTCACGGGCTGGCCCCCCGAGAGCTTCCTCCCGGGTGGACCGCTCAGCTGGGACCGCATCGTCCATCCGGAGGACCTGGAGCGGTTGGCGAACGAGGTACAGCTCACCCTCTCCGAGCGGCGCCAGCTCGCGACCACCTACCGCATCCGCACCCGGGACGGCGAGGAGCGCTGGCTGTGGAGCCGCGCGTTGCCCCGGCCCGGTCCGGACGGCGCCATGGAGTACATCGAGGGCTTCGTCACCGACATCACCCAGCAGAAGCTGGCCGAGGAGGAGGTGAAGCGGCGCATCGAGTTCGAGCAGCAGCTGGTCGGCATCGTCTCGCACGATCTGCGCAATCCCCTGGCCGCCATCACGTTCGGGGCCTCCGCGCTGCTCAAGCGGGAGGGCCTGGACGACAAGGTCACCGGCTCGGTGCGGCGCATCCTCTCGAGCGCCGAGCGCGCGGGCCGCATGATTCGCGATCTGCTCGACTTCACCCAGGCACGGCTGGGCAGCATTCCCATCGCATCGCCCAGGTCATCTCCAATCTGGTGGGCAATGCCCTCAAGTACTCACCTCCGGACAGCGTGGTGCGGGTGCGCACCCGGAGCGAGGGGAACACGGTGCTGCTCGAGGTCCACAACCAGGGCGCGCCGATTCCCATGGAACGTCTTCCCCATCTGTTCAAACCCCTGAGCCGCGGCACGGCCAGGATGGACACGCAGGCCCGCAGCATCGGGCTGGGGCTCTACATCGTCGACAACATCGTGCGCGCGCACCGCGGCACCATTGGCGTGAGTTCCACGGCTGAGGAGGGAACGCTCTTCACCGTCCGGCTCCCGCGCAGCCCCTCTTCCGCCTAGAGGACCCATGCATCCACTGGATTTCGGAGCGCTCTTCCGGCTCTCCCCCAACCCCTACATGGTGCTCGACCGGCAGTTGCGCTACGTGACCGCCAACGACGCCTACCTGCGCGTCACCGCGAGCCGGCTCGAGGACATCCAGGGCCGCTACGTCTTCGATCTTTTTCCCCACGACCCGGACGATCCCAACAACGAGAACCTGCAGATGCTCCGCGGCTCCCTGGAGCGTGTGCTCGCCTCAAGGACGCCGGATGTCCTGGCGCTGATCCCCTACCGCGTCCCCATGCATACGGAGACGGGCATCGTGGTGATGGAGCGCTTCTGGAGCGCCACCCACATGCCCGTGCTCGATGAGCGCGGGGAGGTGGCCTACATCCTCCAGCACACGGTGGACGTGACGGAGCTGCAGCAGCTCAAGCAGGCCGCCAGCATGGCCGAGGCCGGGCAGCGCGAGGCCACCGGGACCACAGCCCTCCTGGAGGCGGGAGTGCTGGGCCGGGCGCAGAAGCTCCAGGAGACCAACCGGCTGCTGGATTCCGAGCGCCGCCACCTGTTGCGGCTCTTCGAGCAGGCCCCCAGCTTCATGTGCTTCCTGCGCGGCAGGGATCATGTCTTCGAGCTGGCCAACCCCGCCTACTGCCGGTTGGTGGGACGGCAGGATGTGGTGGGCAAGTCCGTGCGGGAGGCGTTGCCGGAGGTGGTGGAGCAGGGCTTCATCGGGTTGCTCGACCGCGTCTACAGCTCGGGCGAGCCCTTCCTGGGCCGCGGCATGCTTGTCTCCCTTCAGCGGCACGCGGAGGGGCCACGGGAGGAGGCCTATGTCGACTTCGTCTACCAGCCCATCCTGGGGGCCAACGGCACGGTGACGGGCATTTTCGTCCAGGGACACGACATCACCGAGCAGAGGCGCGTGGAGGCCGCCCTCAAGGAGAGCGAGGCACGCTTCCGCAACATGGCGGACCATGCCCCCGTCATGCTGTGGGTGACGGACGCCACGGGCGCCTGCACCTACCTCTCCAAGGGCTGGTACGACTTCACCGGGCAGAGCGAGGGAGCGGGGCTGGGAAACAACTGGCGCACCGTCGTCCACCCCGACGATGTCCGCGCCGCCACGGACACGCAGACCCGCGCCACGCACAACCACACGCCCTACCGCAACGAGTTCCGGTTGCGGCGCCAGGATGGCGAGTACCGCTGGACCCTCAACTCCGCCACCCCCCGCGTGGGCCCCTCGGGCGAATTCCTCGGACACATCGGCTGCGTGCTCGACATCACGGAGAGCAAGCAGGTGGAGGAGGAGATGCGGCGCTTCAACCAGCAGCTCGAGCAACGGGTGCAGGAGCGCACCGCGGCACTGGTGGAGGCCAACAAGGAGTTGGAGTCCTTCAGCTATTCGGTGAGCCACGACCTGCGCGCCCCCCTGCGCCACATCATGGGCTTTGCCCAGTTGCTCGAGTCGCGCTCGCTGGAGCACCTGGATGCCACCGCCCGCCGCCACGTGAAGACGATCGCCGAAGCGGCCCGGCAAGGCGGCAAGCTGGTGGATGATCTGCTCGAATTCAGCCGCATGGGCCGCGCGGAGCTGAAGAAGGCGCCGGTGTCCTTGAGGGAGCTCGTGGCGGAGGTGCGGCGCGATCTCGCCCCCGAGGCCGAGGGACGCAAGGTGCAGTGGCGCGTGGGAGACCTGCCCGAGGTGCAGGCCGACCCGGCGCTGTTGCGCCTGGTGCTCAAGAACCTGCTCTCCAATGCGCTGAAGTACTCGCGGACCCGCGAGGAGGCGATCATCGAGGTGTGGGCCACCGAGAGGGCGGATGAGCTCGAGGTGGCCGTGCGCGACAACGGGGTAGGCTTCGAGATGCAGTACGTCGACAAGCTCTTCGGCGTCTTCCAGCGGCTGCACCGGCCCGAGCAGTTCGAGGGGACGGGAATCGGCCTGGCCAACGTGCGGCGCATCGTCGTCCGCCACGGTGGGCGCACCTGGGCCGAGGGCGAGGTGGAGCAAGGGGCCACCTTCCACTTCACCCTGCCGCGCGTGGGGGTGACTCGGCCCCTCTCCGCCTGACGCTCCCCGGATTTCAAAGGCAGACGGGCAAACCCCTGTCGGCTCGCCTGCTCGACAGGAAGACACATCAGCCCCACGAGTTCCAACATTCTGCGCCGGCTGGAGTTGTGATTCATTTCGTGCCCGTGACTGCGAACGTGGGCAAGTATCAGCTCCTCCACAAGCTGGCCTCTGGTGGCATGGCCGAGGTGTTCCTCGCCAAGGCCGCAGGCCCTCAGGGTTTCGAGAAGACGCTGGTGGTCAAGCGCGTCCTTCCCCACCTCGTGGAGGATCCCTCCTTCGTCGAGATGTTCTTCTCCGAGGCCCGTCTCGCCGCGCTGCTGAACCATCCCAACATCGTCCAGATCTTCGACTTCGGCGAGTCCGGGGGCACGTACTTCCTCGCCATGGAGTACATCGACGGGCCCAACCTGCGCACGCTCTGCAAACGAGCCCAGGCCGCGGGGATACCGCTCCCGGTCCAGCTGTGCGCGAAGATGATTTCCCTGGCCTGCGAGGGACTCGCCTACGCCCACGAGTTCGTGGATCCCGGCACGGGCGAGCCCCTGGGACTCGTCCACCGCGACATCAGCCCGGACAACCTCCTCGTGTCGTCTCATGGCACGTTGAAGGTGGTGGACTTCGGCATCGCCAAGGCCGCCAACCAGCTGCACCACACCCGCTCGGGCATCATCAAGGGGAAGGCCGCCTACATGGCGCCCGAGCAGATCCAAAACAAGCCGCTCGACGCGCGCGCTGACGTCTTCTCGCTGGGCGTGGTGCTCTACGAGTTGCTCAGTGGCCGCAAGCCCTTCGAGGCCGAGACCGATGCGGGCGTGATACAGGCCATCCTCTATCAGCCCCCCGTGCCCATGAGCGCGCGTCGGGCCGACGTGCCCGAGCGCCTCTGCCACATCCTCGAGCGTGCCCTGGTCAAGGATCATGACGCGCGCTACGAGAGTTGCCGGGAACTCCAAGCGGACCTGGAGCACTACCTGTACACCACCGGAGAGCCGGTGGGCACCCGGCACCTCGCGCAGCTCGTCGCACAGCTCGCCCCGTCCCATGACGCCGTGGCCCGGAAGGTCCTTGTGCAACCCAGCCCGCCGCGCGGGGTGACCATGAGCGCGCCGCTTCCCCCTGTGTCACGGGGCACCCTGGAGTTCCAACACGAAGGACCCCCCCGCCCTCAGTCCACTTCTCTCGAGGAGAACACCGAGCTCGCCAGACAGCTGTCGCAACGCCAGGAAGCGGCCCCCACCGTCTCGGCCATGACCCTGCCTCAGCGGGGACTCCGTGGAAGGCGGGGGCTCCTGGCCGCCATGGGGTTGTTGGTGGCGCTATCCGGCGCATTCCTCTGGCGTGGCGTCCGGCCAGCGGAAGGCAGCGCTCCCGCGAAGACCACGCCCGCGCCTTCACCCACCGGGCCTCTGGCTAGCGTATCGGCTCCAACGCCCACACCTCCGCCCAAGGCCGTGCCCGCGCCCGCCGCGCAGTCTCCGGTCAATCCCGCTGCCCTGGCCCAAGCGCCCGAGCCTGTTTCTCCGTCGCCCGGGCCCCCCACCCTCCCGGCGACGGACTCTCCGGAGCCTCAGAAGAAAACTTCCGTGCAGGCGCGGAACCGCCCGCTGTCGGCGGGGATGACGGGCGCGGCCGATTCCCGCTCCGCCCCCCCCTCGTTGAGCGCCTCGTTCCGGGTCACCTCCAATGTCTCCGCAATGGTCCGGGTGAATGGCAGGTTCGTCGGACGGACTCCCATGGAGGTGCGAGGACTCCCGCCTGGCAAGGTGGCCGTGGAAGTCTTCGATGCGCAGGCCGGCTTCTCCAAGAAGCAGATCTTCAAGCTCAAAGCCGGAGACAATGGCCCCCTTGCGTTCGACATCGGCAGGGGAAGTCTGCAGATCTGGGTCCGCCCTTACGCCAACGTGATGCTTGACGACAAGCCGCTGGGGCAGACCCCGCTCGCCCCCATTGAGCTCTACGAGGGCCGGCACCGGTTCAAGCTGGTCAACACGGTGCTCGGCAAGGAGAAGGTGGTGGAGTACGAGGTCCGTGCCGGCGGCAACCACGTCCTCAAGGTCAACTTGATGGATTGAGCCTCACGGGGCAGGGCTTGCTGCCTTGCCCAGCGGCGTCCTCTCCATTCAGGCGGGCATCCGCTGAGGGAAGGCAAGCAAGCCCCTCCAACCAAGAGAGGCACGGCTCGGTGGCAAGCCTTTCCGGGGAGCGGCCTTGGGAGAGGTTTTTCATGACAATCGATTCGAGGGCCGCTGTCAGCGTAGAAGACAGGGCTTCTCGCGGCATCAGGACCTTTCACGCCGACACGAAATCCGAATGCTTCTTCTCACATCTCGTCTGAGAATTCATGCACTGGTGCTTGGGCTGACCCTCCTTCTTCCCCTGGCCACACACGCGCAGAAAGAGGACCCCGTGAACACCGTGCGCAAGCTCTACGAAGCGCTCGAGTACGATCGCGCGCTCGAGGTGCTCGCACGCGCCAGACAGCTCAAGCGTGGACAGGATGCCGACGTCACCCTCTGGTTGTACCAGGGAATCATCCTCTTCGATGCTGGCAAGCACGAGGAGTCCGCCAGGGCCTTCCGCGAGGCGCTCAAGCAGCGGCCCCAGGTGAAGCTCCCCCTCCCGATCGTGTCACCCAAGATGTGGCAGTTCTTCGAATCCTTGCGCCAGGAATTCAACCGGCCGCAGGTGGAGCCGGGACTCACCTCCCGGCGAAATACCGAGACTCCACGAGCCGCACCGCCAGGGCCGCCTCAGGAAGCCCTGGCGCGGCAATTGGAGGAGACGCCTGACTCCGGCCGCCGTCGCTTCACGCCCCAGGTGGTCGTCTCGGCCGCAGCAGGGGGCTCGCTTCTGGCCGCGGGAGGCATCTTCTTTGGCCTGTCCAAGGGCGAGAGGGCACGGATTCGAGGGGACGACCCCCGTCTCCACACCCATGAGGAGCTGCGCCGCAGCGCTTCGCGTGGAGAGACCTACCAGGCGTTGGGCATGGGACTCATGGGTGGGGGGCTCGTGGGATTGGGCATCGCAGCGGGTCTGCATGTGCTGCGCG
>DASQMW010000103.1:0-31095 GCA_035645295.1 Archangium sp. | reverse complement strand
GGCCAGGGGACTGGCGCTCGGACCGCTCACCACCGCCAGCTCCATCCTCGCGTCGTGGACGCGCGGGCTTGGCGGCTCGCGGGCACAGCCGAGCCGGGCCCCGGAGAAGCCGCTGGAGCTGTGGAGCTTCGAGGCCTCCCCGTACTGCCGCATCGTCCGCGAGACGCTCTGCCGGCTGGAGCTGCCCTACCTGCTGCACAACGTGGCCAAGGGCAGCCCGCGCCGCCCGGACTTCCTCGCGCGCTCGGGGCGGATGATGGTGCCCTACCTCTCCGACTCCAACACCGGCGAGGCGATGTTCGAGTCCTCCGACATCGTCGCCTACCTGCGGAAGACGTACGGCGCTCCAGACGCGTGAGCACTCGCGTTCATACCGCTCTCACTCGGCGGACAGTCCGCGAATGGGCGCCCGGATCTCCACGAGCACGAGGTCACACGGCACGCCGAGTGCCTCGAGCTCGTTCGCGACCCGGGCTCGCGAAGCGGCATCCAGCACGCCGTAGACGATGCGGTTCTCGGCCTCATCCTTGTCTCCGAAGTGCACCCCATTCCCGGGACGCCAGAGCCCCTGCTTCCCCAGGTAGGCATACCAGTCGGCGAGCTGAGCGAAGTCCCACCGCGCCAGGCGCACCTCGGCAGGGGCCACATCGAAGAAGCCGGGCGAAAAACGCGAGGCGAGCGCCGCCTTCGCCTCCTGCGCCTCCTCCGGCCGGGTGAGCATCAGGACCGGCTGGCCGTCGTCGTACAAGACCCCCGCGAACCCGCCCGGCACCTCACGCGCGATGTTGGCCCAATGATCGTCTTGGGTCGTGGGCGCCGGGCGTGGCTCCAGCGTCGCGGCGAGCTCGGCGGGGAGGCTGGTCGCCGGTCCCTCGCAGTCCCGGACACGCAGGGCCGGCTCGGACAGACCCGGCTCGGGGTTGCGCTCGTCCGGCGTCGAGCAGGACACCGCCGGAGCGGCTCCGGCGGTCGCGAGGACAAGAAACGCCAGGGTCGTGGACAGGGAACGTGGACCGCGAACCGTGTGCATCAATCACTCCAGTGTGAGGGTTTCCGAGGTGATACCTCAAGTCGGCTGCGGCCCGCGGTCACGCGCGAGCGGGACGCGGGCCACACAGCGGGCGGAGCGCGTCACGCTCGGCCGTGGAGAGCACCGTGACCGGGTGCTTCGGCTGGCCGCTCGCGCGGTCGAAGAACGGATGGGGCCACGTCTTGCCGCGGAGCTTCCAGCCAAACACCTTGCGGAGCGTGCGCATGAACAGGTGCACGTCCGGCTTCACCGACCCGGGCGGCGGATTGCCGATCGCGAACTTGCCGAGGATCCGGCCGCGGGGCGGGCCGAAAACCTCGTCACACGGGCGTGCATTCGGCGCCTGCTGGAACAGTTCGGTGACGATTCCAACGAACGGGAGCTGCGGCGACACCGTGTTGCCGAGCGGCGTCTTGCAGCAGCTCGCGTACCAGCGATAGAGGCCCTCGGGAGTGAGGCGCACGGCGGTGACGAGCTCGATGCCACGATCGAACGAGAGCGTCGAGGGCGCGACCTGCACGATATCCGAGCCGCCGTGCTCGTCGAGCAGCTCGGCGCGGCCGAGGTGGTGCAGGAACGCCTGACAGTCGTCGCAGTAGCAGACGACGCGGTTCACCGTGTCTGGCGCCGCATCGCGCAGCCATCCGTGTATCCTTCCGCAGCGGCACTGGAGCTCGACGTCGTTTCGAGACATGGGAAGCCCGCATATCACCTTTGACGCGCGATGTGCGTCCGCGCGCGTGAGACAATCCCTGGGATGAGCCCCGTCCTGCCGGTCACCGAAATAGGTCCTCGCGACACCGCGCTGCAGACCGCGTTCTGCGACTACGTGCCCCAGGTGTTCCGCAGTGTGGACTTCCGGCGCTGGTGGGGGTGGGGCGAGTGGAATGACGACTACCGCGCGTTCGCGGTGCTCGAGGACGGCCGCGTCGTGGCCAATGCCTCGGTGATGCGGATGCGGCTGCGGCTGGAGGGGCACGAGGTGGAGGCCTTCCAACTCGGTGCGGTGGGTTGCGTGCCCTCGCACCGCGGGCGGGGCCTGTCGCGCCGGGTGATGACGGCGGCGCTGGACGCCTGTGGAGACGCGCCGGTGCTGCTGTTCGCCAACCCGAAGGTGCGCCAGTTCTACCCGCGCTTCGGTTTCGAGCCCTGGCCGCAGACGCTCTTCGCCGCCACGCACGAGGCCGTTCCCGAAGGACCGCCAGCGCCGACGCTCGACCTGGAGGACGCGAAGGTGCGCGCGGACCTCGCCACGCTCTCCCGCGAAGGGCTCCCGGTGACGGAGCGCTTCGGCGCGCGAGACTACGCGACGATCGCGAGCTGGTACGCGGCGAACGGGTTCGCCCGGCCCCTGCGGAGACTCGGTGCCGACGCGTGGGTATTCGCGGACGTCGAGGGCGACACGCTGTACCTCGACGACATCTTCGCCCGCGAGCCCTTCGACTTGCGCGCCCAGGTTCCGCGCCTGATTGATCGGCCCATCCGGTACATCCGGTTTGGCTTCACGCCGGAGCGCTGGTGGCCCGGTGCGGTGAAGGCGGGCGAGGACCTCGATGCCGACTTGTTCGTGCGGAAGCCATCCCTGTCTCGCAAGCCCCACCGCTTCCCCGTGCTGGCCCGGACGTGACTTCGCTCCCAGGATACAGGGTCATCCCGGCTTGGGGATGATGACTGGCTCCGCGCGGAGGGAGAGACACGGAACTCCCTCCGCGTGGGTCCTCGAGTCCTCAGGGGCCCGTGAACACGCCGATGGCTCCTGGGGTGGTGTCGGTGCCCTGGAAGGCCACGAGGATGCGCCGCGGGCTGCTCGAGCGGTCTACCTGGATGTCCGAGATGCGCATCCAGACCAACTCCTCCGGGAGGACCCCCGTGCCGTACTTCCGCACCGTGGTGCCCTGCACGCGGCTCAGGCCTCCGCCCCAGCTCGCGCCCGCCCACACGCTGTTGTCGAGCGGGTCCCCCGCGACGGCCGACACGTAGCCCTTTCCATCGACGAGTTCGGTCGACAGCGTGCGCAGGCGAGTCCCATTCGCGTCGAGCAGTGCCAGTCCCCTGCCCCAGCTTCCCACCCACACGCTCTGGTCGCTCATCACCGCCATGCCCGACACATTGTCGTCCACGCGCTGGGCCCTGGTGGGCACGTTGGGCTCACCCACGGCGTCCGGCCAGATGTCGTAGCGGTTCCACGCATAGGAGCTGCCCTCGCTCTGCGTCTGGGCCGTCCAGTAATTGTAGTTGTTGGTGCCGTAGCGGAAACGGGTGGAGCGGTTGGCGCCGCCAAACCAGACGTCTCCATTCGCGGCGACCGAGACGCCGTAATACGCGTCGGTGAGCAGCACCACGCGCGTCTGGTCCGCGTTCCACGCGTTGATGGCCGGATGCACGTGCTCCATCACTCCAGCGCAGCTGTAGTCCCAGGTCCCGGGGGCGCAGCTGTACCCGGCGAAGTCCGACCTGCCCCAGGCAAAGCCGTGGTTGGCGCCGAACCAGACGCTCTTCGTCCGCGAATCGTAGGCAATGCGCAGGATGTTGCAGAGCTTCTCCCGCCCGCGTGGCTCGGCGGAGACCTTGTTGGGGCCGGTGGAGAGATCGTAATGCACCACCTGGATGCCCGTGGCCGTCAGCGTCACGCGGTCCGCGTCACCGCTCTTGTAGATGCTCGCATCCGGAGTGCGGCCGGCCGCGGGCGCCGCGTCCCATTCATCCTCGCACGTGGGCATGCCCGCGGCGGGCTTCTTGCCCTCGTACCCGACGAAGGCGACACCCGGGGGGCCTCCGGCGACGGAGATGACCTTCAGGTACTTCTCGCCCGCGGGGGCACTCCCATCGAGCATGTAGCCGTAGGGCCGCAAGCCATCCGCCATGGTGAAGCGGCGGAACTGCGTCTGGCCCTTCCGGAGGACGAACAACCCCTCCTCACCGCCGGCCACCCAGAGGTTTCCCCCTTCGTCAGCGCTCACGCCGAACACGTACCGGGGCCCGCCCTGCGCCGCGCCATGAAACGTCCAGCCGTTCCCGCTGGGAGGAGGCGGCGTCGTGCTGCCCGTCTCCACCGTCACGACGAGCTGGGGCCGCAGCGCGGTGTTGGACGCCTCCCGCGAGGAGAACGCGGCGCCATCAGTGCCCGTGGCGCTCACCGCGAGGTTCACCGTGCCATTGCCCTGAACGGCGGCGGTCACGTCCCACTCCACCCAGGTGCTCGAGGACACCGAGGTGACGCGGGACAGCAGGGACTGCGTCGCCGGTTTCGTCTGGAAGGTGAGCGTGCCCTCCTGCCAGGCCGAGCCCGTCGTGTAGACGGCGGGGCCCGTGGCGGTCGCGGCCGTCGCGTACAGGCGGAGTTTCGCGCGGCGCACGGTGCCCGTCAGCCCGCTCACTTCGAAGCGCAGGAAGGACGTGTACTCGGGAGAACCATCCACCTTCAGCGAGTCGGAGCTCCCGAAGTTCTGCGCGGGGTAGTCCCCTTCCACCCGCGCATCGGCAACCGGGGTGAAGACACGCGTCTCCTCGACACCCTGGCTCTCTTGCGCGAATCCGCTGTCCGTCTCCTCCGGCTCAATCGTATTCCCACAGTGTGTGAGCAGCCCCACCGCCGCCACACCCATTCCCCACCTCGCCCAGTGCTTCAGCCTTCCCACGTGCAACCTCCATCCATCGGAACAGGCACCCTGTTGACACAGGCATGCCCTCCCGGGCTGGCACTTGCATCCGGGATGCCGGTTCCGAGGACGACAAAGAGGGCAAATCCCTTCCAAATCGTGGGCAGGCAACGCAAGAACGAGCCCGGGTGGGGACCCTCGGAGGGAACCTCGTTCGACGGCGTGGACAGAAATCCTGTCCGGAAGCTCAGAGCAGTTTCGCCATGATCTCGCGCTCGCGCTGCTCGAGCTTGATCGAGTCGAGCGTCCAGTCGATGAGCTCATCGGCGACCGACACGTCCAGACCGAAGGCGCCGGCGGCCTCCTTCACCGACGCGCGCTCCTCGTTGGCGATCTCACCGTCGGCGCACGACACCTCGACGATCATGCGCAGGAGGGCGGCGCGCATCTCGCGGCTCTGGATCTTGCTGACGATGTCGGTGAGGCGGCCGGGCTTCTGGAATTCCCGCTCGATGAGCGCGGAGACCTCCGGGTCGCGGGGCGACAGGCCGACACCGGCCACCACGTTGTCGAGGTGCTGGCGCTCGTCCTCGGTGACACGGCCGTCACTCGCCACCACGTTGGCCATCGCCTGAACGAACGCCATCAGCTGGTCCTGGGGATATTCGCGCGTCATGTCGTCTCCTTGGCGAGCGGCTGGCCAGTGGCTCGCGGGCAGATGAGAAGTGCCGGGCTGCTCGGCGCGGCAGGATAGTCGGCACCGGTGAGGACCGGAAACGGTTTCTCGGACGCGAGAAGCGCGGCAGCGCGAGCAAGAGACCGCCGTTGACACCCTCGCTCAGGCCGCGCCTTCGTCGACGATCGCCTGGGTCGCGGCTTCCAGCCAGCGACGGATGGAGACGAGGCGCGCCCCGGTGAGCGGCTGGATGGGCAGCAGCTTCCAACTGGTGAGGAAGCCGGACCAGAGGATGTTGAGCCGCGCCGCACGGCCCTCGCCGTCCGGGGGTCCCAGCCACCGGGCCAACGGCTCGATCACCCTCTTCTGGAGAACCTCGACGGTCGCCGCGTGCGCCTCGGGGTCGGCCGCCGAGAGGATCATCATCAGCAGCGGGCCCGGTGAGTCCGGCACGTCGAAGAAGACTCCCACCATGTCCACTCCGAAGCGGCGCCGGTCTCCGTGGAGCATCGGGGTGATGTCGATCTCCTCCAACACCGCCCGGAACAGCCCCAGCTTCGAGCCGAAGTAGCGGCCCACGAGGGCGGAATTCACCCCGGCGAGCTCCGCCACCTCGCGCACGCCGGTGTTGGCGAAGCCTCGCGTGGAGAACAGCGTGCGTGCGGCGGTGAGGATCGCGGCGCGCGTTCGATCGGCATCGCGCTGGCGCCTCGCTCGCTTGGGCTCGGAAGGGCCGGACATGTACACGACCGTTTACTTACGACAGGAATTGAGCTATGTCCAGACATGTACACGGCTGTGTACATACTCCGTGGATGTCGGGTCGAAAGGATGTACTCCAATGAATGAGTCGAAGAAGGGTGTGTCCTCTTTCTCTCCGGAAGCGCTGAGGGAGAAGTACCGGCTGGAGCGCGAGAAGCGGCTGCGTGCTGACGGCAACGCCCAGTACCGCGACCTCAGCGGGGTCTACGCGGACTTCGACAAGGATCCCTACGTCGAGCCCGGCTTCACCCGTCCGGCGCTGACGGAGCAGATCGACGTGCTGGTCGTCGGCGGTGGCTTTGGCGGCATGTTGGCGGCGGTGCGGCTGCGCCAGGCCGGAGTCCACTCCTTGCGCATCATCGAGAAGGGCGGCGACTTCGGCGGCACCTGGTACTGGAACCGCTATCCGGGCGCCGCCTGCGACGTGGAGTCCTATATCTACATGCCGCTGCTCGAGGAGACCGGCTACATCCCCAAGGAGAAGTACGCCAAGGCGCCGGAAATCTTCGCCCACTGCCAGCGGATCGGCCGGCAGTTCGATCTCTACAAGGCGGCGCTGTTCCAGACCCAGGTCGAGCAGATGGACTGGGACGAGAACACCCGGCGCTGGAACGTCACGAGCAGCCGGGGCGACAAGCTCGCGGCGCGGTTCGTGATCATCGCCGGCGGCATCATGCACAAGGCGAAGCTGCCCGGCATCCCAGGCATCGAGACCTTCAAGGGCCACAGCTTCCATACGAGCCGGTGGGACTATGCCTATACCGGCGGCGGCCCCACGGGCGGCATGACCCGGCTGGCCGACAAGCGCGTGGGCATCATCGGCACGGGCGCGACCGCGGTCCAGGTGGTCCCCCAGCTCGGTGCTTCGGCCAAACAGTTGTACGTCTTCCAGCGCACGCCCTCGGGCGTCGGGGTGCGGGCCAATCAGCCCACCGACGAGGCCTGGGTGAAGACGCTCAAGCCCGGCTGGCAGGAGGAGCGCATCCGCAACTTCACCGCGCTCGTCTCCGGTCTCGAGCAGGAGGCCGACCTGGTGCGGGACGGGTGGACCGCGCTCTTCGATGCGACCGAGAGCCGCCGTGCCAAGAGCCCCGAGGAGGCGGCCCAGTTCCACCAGCTCGCCAACCTCCGCAAGATGGAGGAGATCCGCGCGCGGGTGGCCGCCATCGTCAAGGAGCCGGTGGCGGCCGAGGCGCTCAAGCCCTACTACGATCCGCTGTGCAAGCGGCCCTGCTTCCACGACGAATACCTGGACACGTTCAACCGCCCCAACGTCCAGCTCGTGGATACGGACGGCAAGGGCGTGGAGCGGATCACGCCCACCGGCGTGGTGGTGAACGGCAAGGAATACGAGGTCGACTGCCTCGTCTACGCCTCGGGCTTCGAGGTCACGGGCGACTACACCCGCAAGCTGGGCTTCGACATTCGCGGGCGCGGCGGCAAGTCCCTGCGCGATAGCTGGGCCGACGGCCCTTCGACGCTCCACGGCATGACCAGCCGCGGCTACCCGAACCTCTTGATGATCAGCCTCATCCAGAGCAGTTGGGCGATCAACTTCGTCCACATCCTCGGCGAGCAGGCGCGGCACGCCGCCTACATCATCGATCAGTGCCTGAAGCGGGGCGTCGAGACGGTCGAACCGACGGAGCAGGCGCAGCAGCAGTGGTGGGGGATGATCCTCGGCAGCCTCCAGAAGGGCCACGTCTTCGGCGGTGCCGACTGCACGCCCGGCTACATCAACAACGAGGGTGTCCAGCCTCCCCCGAGCGCGATTCGCAGCGCCGGTTACGCGGGCGGCACGCTCGAGTTCATCGACATCCTGCGGAGCTGGCGCAAGACCGATGCGCTCTCGGGCCTGGAGCTCACGCAATCCACGGCACCCCGCGCCACCGGCACGGTGTGAGCGCCTGAACCCCATTCGGAGGCCCCCATGCATCGATTCCCCTACAAGTCCCTCGCCGCCTGGATGCTGATGGTGAGCACCCCGGCCCTCTCCGCCCCTCCCCCGCCCCCGGCCTGGCGCCAGGAGGTGGTGGTGGCCGGCTCTCCCTTCCAGGGCGTCCATGGGCTGGCGCTCGATGGCAAGGGGCACCTGCTGGCCAGCAATCTGCTCGGCCAGTCGGTCCACTCCATCGACTTGAGCAACGGTGCGGTGAGCACCCTGGTGGGGCCTCCGCTGGGCGGCGCGGATGATGTGGCCCTCGGCCCGGATGGCTCCGTCTACTGGACCGGTTTCTTCTCTGGCCGGTTGATGCGGCGCACCCCGGATGGAAAGACGCGCGTCCTCGCCAAGGATCTGCCGGGACTCAACTCGCTGGCTTTCCGCCGAGATGGCAGGCTCTACGTCACCCAGCTCGGCCGGGGCGATGATGCGCTGTTGGAAGTGGATCCGAGCGGCCGCAAGCCTCCGCGTCGAATCCTCTCCGGGCACGGCTTCCTCAACGGCTTCGAGTTCGGCCCGGATGACCGGTTGTACGGTCCGCTCCTGCTCAAGAGGCAGATTGTCCGCATCAACGTGGATACGGGGGCCATCGAGGCCGTGGCGGAGGGCTTCGGGATGCCAGTCGCCGCCAACTTCGATTCGAGCCGCGAGAATCTCTACGTGGTGGACTCGGTGCTGGGCCAATTGGTCCGCGTCCGGGTGGCCACGGGAGACAAGGAGGTCGTCGCGAAGCTGCCCACCGGGCTCGACAACCTGACGGTCGGTCCCGATGACCAGGTGTACGTGTCCAACATGGTGGACAACGACATCCGCGTGGTCAATGCCGCGACTGGCTCCATCCGGCCCGTGGTCGAGGCGCGCTTGAGCGTGCCCTCCGGCCTCGCCATCGCGCCGGATGATCCGGACGAGAGCCTGTACGTGGCGGATGTGTATGCCCTTCGCCGGGTGGGAGGGCGTGATGGGAAAATCACCCAGACGAGCCGCGTCCTCTCCAGCCGGATGACCTTCCCGATGCACGTGAGTCTGGGCGCGAAGCATGTCGTGCTGAGCAGTGCCTACCTGGGAGCCGTGCAGGTCCTGGATCGCGCCTCTGGAGAGGTCCTGCGGACGATTCCCAACACGAATGGCGTCCAGGGCGTGCTCGAGCTCCCCGATGGCACGCTGCTCCTCGCCGAGGCCACCACGGGCAAGCTCGTGCGGGTGGATGCCGCCGAGCCCGCGGGGACCACGGTGCTGACCGAGGGCCTGGAGGGACCGCTGGGGCTCGTGGCCGACACGGAGGCGGAGGAGCCGGGGGTGTACGTCACGGAGGTGCGCTCGGGGCGGGTGACCCGGGTGCGCCTGTCGGATGGGACGCGGCGCACGGTGGCCAAGGGCCTGAAGGCACCGGAGGGCATCGCCCGGCATCCCGACGGCGGATTGATCGTCGCCGAGGTGGGCCGCAAGCGGCTGGTGCGCATCGATCCGGCCACGGGACGCTCCACGGTCATCGCGAGCGGCTTGCGCATCGGTCTGCCCGAGAGCGAGGGCCTGCCGCCCGGGTACATCCCCACGGGGGTCGCCGTGGGCGGCTCGGGGACCATCTATCTGTCGTCCGATGTGGAGAGCGCGCTCTACCGCTTCGTCCCCACGTCAGGAGGAGCACAGCCATGAAGGTCCAGAACAAGATCGTCGTCGTGACCGGCGGCGGAAATGGCATGGGCAGGGAGCTCGTCCTCGCGCTTCTGTCGAAGGGCGCGAGCGTCGCCGCCGTGGACATCAACGCGTCTGCCCTCGAGGAGACCGTCAAGCTGGCGGGGATGAGCCGAGGCAACCTGGCCACCTACACCGTGAACATCACGGACCGGGCCGCGGTGGAGGCACTTCCGGAGCAGGTCATCTCCCGCTTCGGGGCTGTCGACGGCATCATCAACAACGCGGGGGTGATTCAACCCTTCGTCAAGTTGAAGGACCTCGATTACGCGGCGATCGACCGGGTGATGGACGTCAACCTGTTCGGAACGCTCTACATGATCAAGACGTTCCTGCCGCACCTGCTCGCGCGCCCGGAGGCGCACATCACGAACATCTCCAGCATGGGGGGCTTCCTGCCCGTGCCGGGACAGACCATCTACGGAGCCTCCAAGGCGGCCGTGAAGCTGCTGACGGAAGGTCTGAGCTCGGAGCTGCAGGGGACGAACGTGCGGGTCACGGTGGTCTTCCCGGGGGCCGTGGGGACGAACATCGCGGCGAACTCGGGGGTGATGGATACCTTGCAGGTGAAGGCCGGAGAGGCGCCGCCGGTCAAGATGCTGGCTCCTGACAAGGCCGCGCGGATCATCCTCGAAGGCATCGAGAACAACCGCTACCGCGTCCTGGTGGGCTCCGACTCCAAGCTCATGGATGCCGTCTACAGACTGAACCCCCAGCGCGCGGCGCGGTTCATCCTCAATCAGATGAGCGGTTTGTTGCCACAATAGGAACGACCCCCATGCCCGCTCCCAACATCCCGACCCTGCCCGACAACGCCTCGCTGTTCACCCGCCTGCGCGTGGCGACCCAATGTCTACAGGTGCTCCAGCACGACCCGGCGAATCCCACCTGCGGCCAGCTGCTCAACATCTGCCTGGACGGCAACGTCTACGCTTCGCTCGTCCAGCAGCTCCAGCGCAGCGAGGAGGGGCGCCGCATCCTGTCCGAGCGCCCTTCCCTGCAAGCCAAGGATCTGGATCTGGCCGCGCTCGAGCGCCTCCCAGCAGGAACACTCGGCCATGGGGTCGCTCGCTACTACCGCGACAACAAGATCTCGCCCTTCGACACGACGCTCGAGCTCAAGAACGACATCGACTACATCGGCAAGCGCTACCGTGAGACGCATGATTTGTTGCACGTGCTGACGGGCTACGGCATCGACGTGGTGGGCGAGATGGAGCTACAGGCCTACGCCCTGGGCAACCTGGGGATCCGGACCGCGGTGCTCATCCTGGCGTTCGGCACGCTCAGCCACCTCAAGACTCCGCAGGCCGGCGTCGGGCGGTCCGAGTACCTGCGTCGGCTGTGGGCCGCGTACCGCCGGGGCCGCGCGTCCCAGCAGTTCCTCGGCGTCCGGTTCGAGCACCACTGGGAGACCCCCGTGGCCACGTTGAGCGCGCGGCTGTGCGCCCCCGCGGCGCCGATGAACTGACCACCGCCGAGCGGCTGTTCGCCAAGCACGGCGTCGAGGCGGTCTCCAACCGCCAGGTGAGTGAGGCGGCGGGCCAGTCCTCGGGCTCGGACAGCCCGGGCCGCGGGGACTCGTCAGGGGGCTGTCTCTGGGGTTCGGTCATGCGGGCCGCCAGCCTTGGAAGCGATGCGAGCAGGCCCACGGAGGCGGCGGAGCCGGGTTCCACCGCCTCCGCCACGGTTCAGCAGGAGCCGCAGTCCGCGAGGCAGCTGCCGGCCGTCATCCCCATGCCGCAGCTCTCCGTCACCTGGCACACCCCGTCCCCACACCTGTACAGGTCCGCCTGACGCACGCGCGTGGTGATGGCCGGATAGGTGACGCCGTTCCAGGTACAGGACGTGTAGAAGGTGCCCGACGCATCCAGGGTGCAGACGTCCGCGCACTGCCCCACGTGGGCCAGGGGGGCACACCCCTGGAGGGACGTGCTCAGGGCACACGCCCGCGAGCTGCTCTCACCGCTGCTCAGCGAGAAGCCGTCATTGCCGACGAAGAGGACCGCATCATTCTGGAAGAGGTTGCCGAAGAAGCAGGCCTCCCTGCGACCATGGCTCTCCAGCTCTTCGGACGTGTACGGGGTGGGCTGACCCGTTGCAGCCAATCCCAACACGGAGATGGAGACATGCTCGCCGTACGGATTGACATGCGCGGCCAGGCACGCGGAGACAATTCGCAGCTCCGCCGGGGCCGCCGGCTGGCCGCTCGCCCAATCCGGCGCCAGACCCAGAACGCCATTCCAGGTGTAGGTGGTGTGCGTCTCCGGATTCGTGAAGGTGCGGTGCTCTCCCGCGGGCACCGCGCATTGCACCACGTACCTCATCAGCATTTCATGGCGCGTCACGTCCTGATTGAACCAGGCGCGGAAGCCCGCCGTGTCCAGGCCATTGGCGCCGAGGCCATTGAGTTCAATGCCATTGAGGTTGGTGCCATTGAGGTTCGTCCCGTTGAGGTCGACGCCGTTGAGGTTGGTGCCGTTGAGATTCAAGACGGGCTGCGCCGTGGCCTGGAGAGACAGGGACTCCTCGGGCAAGGTTGCCTCCGGTGCGCAGCCCGAAGTGCCTCCCAGCAGGACTACGGCGGCGAGGGCCCACTGGACCGGCAACCGTGACTTCATTTCGCGTGAGGCTCCGCGAGTCGGCAGGTTGTGCATGTTTTGAGCTCTCCGATGAATGAACGGTGATGGCTGTCTTTTCTCGTTTGATCGGCCAGAACGTCTCGGATGAACCGCGAAGCTCTCATCCGGTTGCTCGGATGATGACAAGAGCACCCGTTCAGCCGATGACGTTCGAAACGGCTCTGTCTTTTCCGAAACAGATTGATGGCGGAATTCTTGGTCAGCCAGGAATATCTGGCCTTTGAGGACGGCTTGGACGCGCGGCGGGCCGAGCGGACCGGGGGCTCAATTCAGCGTCCCGCACTCGGCGATCCGCTGCACCCGGAGCGCGGCCAGCCGCTCCAGAGGCGCCGCCGTCTCCGGTCCCTCGAGCACCGCCACCGCACGGGCGATCGCATCCAGGGTGGACATCCCCGACGGGTGTGTGGGATCTCGCAGCCGGAGCGTCCCGGGCTCTAGCGGCGGCAGCACCAGCCGCGGGAGCGTCCGCAGCACCGGAATCCGGTGGGTCATCCGCCGCGCCTGGGACCAGCTCGCGTCCAACACCACCAATTGCCTCGGCGCGGGAGCGTCCGGCGGCGCGGTGGGGCCATCGGGGAAGAGCAGCCAGGTGCCGGGCTCGGAGAGCAGGGCCGTGTCGAGGGGCTCGTCCAGTGCGCCATAGGTGAGCAGCCTGGAATTCGCGAGGGCCAGCGCCGCCACCCGCCCGGTGTTGCTCTTCTTCCAGGTCTCCACCACGTGCTGGAGGAGGAGCAGCCGGGTGCGCGTCTCCACCCGGGGAATCTCGGCACACAGGCACAGGTGCAACGGGAGGTTGCAGCGGGGACAGCGGGGCCGGTGAGAGGAGACGCGGGGAGACATCCTCCCGCATCCTGTGCCGGTGGCCGCAGGAAGAGAAGTCTTCGTTTCCCCGCCTGCCAGCAGCGCCGCTGAACGGCAACCGGGCCCAGCGCTCAGTTCATGTCCCAGCGCGCGGCGATCTCCTCACAGGCCAGGTGCACGTCCCCCAGCCGCCGCTGCTGGGCCTTGGGCGCCACGAACACCTTGCCAGCGAACACGTCGAAGACACGCACCAGCCGGTGGTCCACCTCGCCCTGCTGCTTCAGGTTCTGCTCGGCGAACAGCTGGAGCACCGTGGCGATGTACTGCCCGGAGGCCTCGTCCAGCGGCGTATGCTTGGAGAAGTAGAGCTTCAGCACTCCCGAGCGCATCACCCCGTGGCGGTCCACGCTGCGCAGGAGGATCTCCGGCCGCACGTTGATGGCCACCCCCGCCAGCGCCAGCGGCGGCAGCCCCTCGTCGGCAGGACTGGCCACCGCATGGGTCAGCGCCAGCTCGCCCGAGGCCTTGAGGAAGCGATGGACGGCCTCGGCGCACAGCGCCAGCCGGTGGGCGTCGAAGTCCGACTCGGGCTCGGCGTGGAGCAGCCGGTGCTGGTGGTAGCGCAGGATGGTCTCGTCCCGGCCGCCGCAGAGGAACTCGACGATGGCCTGGGCGGCCTCCGGGTAACGCAGGTACTTGGGATCACACGGGTGCTTCTGGGCGTGGATGATGCGCTTGCGCAGCGCGGGCCGCGCGGTGAGGTACTGGCCCAGCTTGTTGACCGAGACGCACGGATTCTCACGGAGAGCAGCCACGGAAGACCCTTCCTTGCCGGTGTTGGCCATGAAGCAACACTACCGGTTGGGTCTGACATGCCCGGCTGGGGTGAAGGCCCGGGTGCACCCCCCTCGGGAAGAGGAGAAACGCGGCGGAAGACCCACCCGCGTGGGTCACCTCCCCGCCTCGCGCTTCTGGCTTGACAGGCGCCCGGGAGCGCCTCACGGACCCTACGTGATGCTCAGGAGGACGATGACGATCAAGAGGCCCATGCCCGCGACGAGCATCGGACCCACCATCACGTTCTCATCCGGGAAGACCGCCAGATCGGGCTTCGTCGGGTTGAACAGCACCTCGACCTTGTCACCCAGATGCTACCACCAGGATCCCGTGGCGCCGCATGTACAGGTGCTGCAACCACGCGAAGAGGGAGAAGGCCATCAGGCCCAGGCCCATCATCAACGGACAGTACATCGTGAGTGCCCTTCAACAGCCAACCACGTCCGCGGCCGATCATCCCACGTCTCCGCGGAACCGACCCGCCACGGAGGGGGCGCGCTACCGGACCCGCTCGATGCGATATTTGCGCCCCTTGATCCGGCCGTCGCGCAGCCGCTGGAACGCCACCCGCACGATGCTCTTGGAGACGGCGACGAAGGCGTGATGATCGTGGATCTCGATCTTCCCGATGTCGGTGGCATTCAGGCCGCCGGCCTCTCCCGTCAGGGCCCCGAGGATGTCACCCGGCCGCATCTTGTCCTTGCGTCCGGCGGAGATGAAGAGCGTTTCCCAGTCCGCCGCCAGGGACGCCCCACCCTTCGCGTCCGCCGGGGGCAGCGTCTCCGCGCTCGCGCGCTCCAGCTTCACCCCGGTGGCCTCCTCGAGGAGCTCCACCTTGTGATCCTCTCGCGGGGTGGCGAGGGCGATGGCCAGGCCCCTCCTCCCCGCGCGCCCCGTGCGGCCGATGCGATGCACGTAGGGCTCCGGCTGCGAGGGCAGATCGAAGTTGACGACGGCATCGAGCGCCTCGACGTCGATGCCGCGGCCCGCCACGTCCGTCGCGATGAGGATGCGGGTGCTGCGGTTGCGGAACTTCGCCATCACGTTGTCGCGCTCGATCTGCTCCATGTCTCCCTGGAGCCCGTCCGCGCCCACCCCGGCCTGGGACAGGGCCCGCGTCAGCTCGACGACCGTCGCCTTGAGGTTGCAGAACACGATGGCCGAGGCCGGCTGGTACTGCCGCAGGATGCGCAGCAGGAGCGCCGTCTTCTCCTCGGGCTCGCAGACGTACAGGAGCTGTTGGATGTCGGGCGCCGCCTCGGGGGCCTCCGCGATCGTCACACGCGTGGGCTGCTTCTGGAAGGTCCGGCTCAGCCGCTCGATGTCCGGGGGAAACGTCGCCGAGAAGAGCACCGTCTGCCGCGTGGGAGG
This sequence comes from Archangium sp., assembly GCA_035645295.1. Lineage (GTDB taxonomy): Bacteria > Myxococcota > Myxococcia > Myxococcales > Myxococcaceae > Archangium. The sequence continues at coordinate 15,743 of DASQMW010000103.1, read as the reverse complement.
GGTCTCGCGGAGGATGCGCTCCATGTCCTCCCGGAAGCCCATGTCGAGCATCCGGTCCGCCTCATCGAGCACCACGGTGGCGAGCTGTCGCGTCTCCAGGGCCTCCCGCTGGAGCAGGTCCAGGATGCGGCCCGGAGTCCCGACCGCGAGGTGGGCGCCGTTCTCGAGCGCGTTCACCTGGGGCCGGACGGGCTGGCCTCCCGCGAGCACGAGCACCTGGAGCCCGGGCAATCTCCGGCCCAGCCGGCGGATCTCCCCGGCCACCTGGGCACAGAGCTCCCGCGTCGGACAGAGCACGAGCGCCTGGAGCCGCCGGTCCTGGAGCCGGATCCGCTGCAGGAGGGGAAGCGCGAAGGCCGCGGTCTTCCCGCTCCCCGTCTTCGCCTGGCCCACGAGATCCCGGCCCTGCAACAACACCGGAATGCTCTGGGCCTGGATGGGCGTGACGGTCTGGAAGTCCAGCTCCTCGAGGACCTGCAACAGCGGCGGTGAAAGCGGGAGCGCGGAGAAGTTCATCAGGGCCTCGAAGGAGCGGAGGCACTGGGGTTGCCTCGGATTGGTCTGCGGCCCCTTGTAACAGCCAGGGGGAGCGGAACAAGCCCGGTGTCAATTCTCCGGGACGGTCTCGATCCGGAGCGCCTCGCGCGCGAAGCGGCTCATGCGCTCCATCAGCGGCTTCTTGAGTTCGATCGGATGACGGCCGGACAGGTCCGCCACCGTCTCCAGCTTCTCCTTGCAGCGCAGGTCGACGCAGAGGCTCACGCCCACCCGGCGCTTCGAGTTCACGTCCGTGGTGAGCATCCCGATCTCGTCCGCCGAGCCGTAGGAGTGGCACCAGTCACACATGCAGGAGCCCGGTCCGCTGCCCTGCGAGTCCCGGCGGAAGGCGATGCCCACGGGCAGCCTGCTCCCCTGTGAAGGGAGCACCAGGAACACCCGGGTCCCCGCCGGCTCGGTCCACGACAGGTAGTCGCGGACGAAGAGCGGGAACTGGAGGCCGGCGGGAAGCTCGAGCGTCTTCCGGTCCCGCGGGCGGAACGCTTGCAGCAGGTCTTTCTCTGAATCGATCCGGAACATGGTCATCTCCTGGTACGGCCCCCCCTCCTGCCAGGGGCCCCGTGCTCTCCCTTCATAAGGCCTTCAACGAAGCAGGTGCACGCTCCCGGTTGAGACGGGCGCTCGTTGGTTCCTCTGGTGGGCACTCAGGAGGGCGGGCCCCTGGAATCAAACAGCCCGGCCCCTCGTGCGAGGAGCCGGGCGCCACGGCTCAGTTGAGGATGATGGTGCAGATCCCCTCGGAGCACTGGAGCCCGTTGCAGCAGGGCGTGCCCGCGCCGCACTCGAAACCCGCGGGCGCGCACACGGTCCCGGCATCCGGCGCTCCAGTGCCGGCATCCGGCTGCGGGTCCGGATTGCCCGCGTCGGGCTCCGCCGTACCACCATCCTCGTCCGGGGTACCCGCGTCGGTGCCCTCACAGGCGCCGAGCGTGTCTCCATGCTTCAGGTGCGCCTTCACCGCGGGCTGGCCCACGGTGAGGGGGTGCGCCCTCGCCGGATTGCCTGGAGGAATGTGACAGAGGGTCACCTGCGTGTCCTCCTTGTCGGGCGAAGCGGGCTCGCTGTCCGGGACGCTGCCCTGTGAACCCTCGGCATTCAGGTTGTCGCCCTGGAAGTCCGGGTCGTCGATCTCGGGCAACTGTGTTCCGCCGCAGCCTCCCACCATGGCCATCCAAAGCGTGGCAACCAGAATGGAGGAGGTAGTCATCACTTTCTTCAGTGTCATGGATACCCTCACGCGCAGCGGGTTTCCCTGAAGACTAACGCCCTGAAGCAGGTTTCCCGAGCCCTGAAGAAAGGCTTCGTATGGAATAAAGCGTCACGCGTACACAGACAGAAAAGTCTTTTCATGTCTGTGTTGCACACAGGTAGCCCCAGGTGCGTCAACAGGGTTGCTTCAGCGCTCTTTCCCGGCAGGTATGACCGCCGGGCACAGGGCTCCGGGCCGCCCGCTCACGAAGCGGCGCCGCGCTTCGGGAGTTCCTCGGGGCTCTCGTCGTCGAGTTCGTCGTCGAGCTCGTCTGGAATGTCCTTCCCCTCGGCGCGGACCTTCCGCCAGTAGGGACACACGGTGACGCCCTCCTCCTCCAGCTCCGAGTCCTCCGCCATGAGGCCCTGGCGGAAGCGCCAGGCCTGGGCCACCTCGTGCGCCAGCACCCCCACGAGCCGCTCGGGGTCCGTCACCAAGGCGAGGTCGACACCCAAGAGGCAGCAGCCCTCCTCGATGCCACGGAACCACTCGGCGGTCCCATGCTTCTGGCGCGAGTGGGACTCCCCCTGGACGAGCTCGGGCCAGAGCACATCCTCCTCGTTGACGAAGGGCTCCACGTCCACGTCCAGCTCCTCGAGCCCCGCGTACGCCAACAGCCGCAGCGCGAGCGCCCGCACGCCGTCGAGGTCCGGCTGCCAGGCATCGGGGAAGAACCTGGGCGTCGTCTCGATGAGGGGGGCCCGGATGAAGCGCTCGTGGCCCTCGCGGGAGATCAACGCCGTCAGCGCCTCGAGGAGCCCTTATTGAACCTCGGGCGGCGGCAGCTCGTGGGACATGGTGCTCGCGGCCTCAAAAATCCTCGGGCTTCGGAGCCGCGAAGTCGACGGCGAAGGGATCGAACTTCTCAGCCTTGCGCTTCTTCTTCTCCACCTGGGTGTTCACGTACGGATCGATCTTCACCGGGAGGTTGAACACCTTCGGGTTCTTCTTCGTCTCGTCCCGAGTCTGTCCGAACTGCGCGGCCTTCGTGGAGTCGCTCATACGCCCGGATTCTAGCGTACGGCATGTCCGCTGAGACCCGCCGTGGAGCGTGGTGCACCGCGTTGCGTTGGCCACGCCTCTACCGTGAGCCAGGAAAAGCCACAGGCGCATGGTCCGGAATCCCCCCGCTTCCGGATCACCCGCTTGCCTTTGTCCCCTCCGGGCGCGGGGGCCGGATTCCTCCGGGTGGAACCCCCGTGTTAGGAGTCGGACTACCCCCATTTCCAGGTGATCCACATGCCCTCGACCCCCGAGTGGTTCATCGCCCAGCTGAGAGCCGATATCCAGGCGCTAGGCGCCCAAGGCGGAATCCTCACTCCGTCCGTCTATGACACAGCCCAGGTTCTCCGGGACGCCCCCCCCGAGGATCCCCGGCCCGCCGTCGAGTGGTTGATGCGCCAGCAGCGCCCGGATGGCGGGTGGGGCTCGGAGCTGCTGCCCCTGGCGCGGCACATCCCGACGCTCGCGGCCGTGCTGGCGCTGCGCGGTACCAGTGACACCCAGGAGAGCCGCAGGGCCGTGGAGGGCGGTATCGAGTTCTTCCGCCGCACCGCGGAGGCGTGGGCCTTCGACGGCCCTCTGCCCGATGACATCCCCGTGGCCGCCGAGCTCATCCTCCCGCGGCTGCTGGAAGAGGCGGCCGCGGTGGGAATCGCGCTGCCGCAAAAGCCCTTCTTGTCCCTGAGCACGCTGGGCACCCGGCGGCGGGGGCTGATCGCCCGGATGAAGCATCGGGCCGGTACCGCCCCCATCCACTCCTTCGAGGCCTGGGGCACCGAGCCCGACATGAATGTGCTCGATGGCTCGAAGGGCGTGGGCAACAGCCCGGCGGCGACCGCGCACTGGTTGCGCCTGCGCCGGGCCACCGTGCCGCCCGGCTCCAGGCTGCCCGAGGAGGTGCTCGGAGCGGAGGAGTTCCTGCGAGCGGCCGCGGAGGCCACCGGGATGGGCCTGCCGGGCGTGGTGCCCACCGTGTGGCCCATCGTGCACTACGAGCAGTCCTGGGGCCTGCTGGCGCTGTTCTCCACGGGGTTGCTGGATCACCCGGGCCTGCGCGACGTCGTCCGCCCCCAGCTCGATGGCCTGTACCGGGCGGTGCGCCCCGAGGGCTACGGCATGAGCGAGTTCTTCGTCTGTGACGGAGACATCACCTCCACCTGCCTCGCCATGTTGAAGGAGACGGGCCACGCCGTGGACGGCGGCCTGCTGCAGCGCTACCGGCTGGCGGACGGGCAGTTCATCACCTACGCCCACGAGATGCAGCCCTCGGTGACGACGACCGCCCATGGCGTGATGGCGCTGGCGATCCTCGGCCAGGACGTGTCGCGGCAAGTGCGCTGGCTGGCCGAGAAGCGGGGCGCCGATGGCCTGTGGAGGATGGACAAGTGGCACGCCTCCTGGCTCTACAGCACCTCCCAGGTGATGCTCGCGCTCTGCCGCGCGGGGGCCACCGAGGTGGTCCGGCCCGCGGTGGAGGCCCTGCTCCAGGCCCAGCACGCCGAGGGTGGATGGGGCATGGCACCCACGCCCTCGCTCCTGGAGACGGCCTATGCCGTCCATGCCCTGCGCGCCCTGCGCAGCCACGGCCTCTTCGGGCCCGAGGTGAAGCGCGCCCTCCAGCGGGCCGCCGGGTGGATGGGGGCCCAGAAGGACGTGGGCCCCGAGCGCCAGGAGATGCTCTGGACGGGCAAGGAGCTCTACCGGCCCTTCCGGTTGGATCGCATCTTCGAGCGCAGCGCCATGCTCGCGCTGGAGCTCGACCGGAACAGCCTGGCGGAGTGAGCCGGAGGGCCCGCTACGAGCGCGGGCCTTCCTGCTGCCAGCCGTAGCCGGCGACGACGTTGGAAACCTGCTCCGCCACGTTGCGCACCTGGGCGAGCACGTCGTCCGAGGCGCGCAGCTGGTTCATCGTCTGGTCCATGCCCTTGGACAGATCGTTCACCGCCTCGAAGATCTGCGCGATGCCCACGTCCTGCTGGCCCACCGCGACGGTGATCTGCCGCACCGAGGAGGCATTCTCCCGGACGATGCCGGAGATCTGCTGCACCTGGGTGCTGAAGTCGCGGATCTGCCGCAAGCTCACCTCGACGCGATCCGAGCCCTGATCCATGAGGTTCATGGTGGAGAGGATGGCGTCGCTGATGTCCTGGAGGATGTCGGTGATGTCGCGGGTGGCCTTGATGGACTGATCGGCCAGGGTGCGGATCTCCCGCGCCACCACGCCGAAGCCCTTCCCGGCCTCGCCCGAGCGCACCGCCTCGATGGCGGCGTTGAGCGCGAGCATGTTGGAGCGGTCCGCCAACCCCTTCACCAGGGTGGTGATGTGGGCGATCTGCCGGGCCCGCTCGTCGAGGGCACGGATGCTCGTGGCCATCTCGCGCACCTGGGAGCCGATCTCCTGCATGCCCGCCATCCCCTCCTGGAGGGCGCTGTCGCCGGCGAGGCTAATCTTATCCGCCCGCTCGGTCTGCTTGAGGATGGCCTCCGCCTTCTGCGAGGCGAGCACGGAGGTGTGCTTGATCTCCTGGGCGGTGACCTGGGTCTCCTGGAGGGCGGAGGCCTGCTGCGTCAGCACCTCCGTCTGCCGGCCCGAGGACTGCCCGAGCTGCTCCGCCGAGTCGCGGAGGGCCTGGGCGGAGGATGCCAGCGAGTTGGCGAACGACTTGAGCTGCGCGAAGACGCGCGCGGTGGTGGCGGAGAGATCTCCCACCTCGTCGGTGGAGACCCACTCGGGCAGCCGGGGCCTGCCCTGCACCAGCCCCTCCAGGGTGCGCTGCACGCTCTGCGTGCCCTCCGTCTGACGCCGGGCCAGGAACCAGGCCGCGAGCGCGGAGCTGATCAGCAGGTAGGCCCCCACCAGCGCCATCGGCATCAACGAGTTCTCGAAGAGCATGCGGATGCTCTGCCGCACGAGCGGGGCCATCTCGGAGGGGCTCGCCGTGTCGAGCCGGCTCATCAGGAACTCATGGGCCTCGTATCCCTGCCGGCCGATGATGGTGGCGAGCGACACCAGCGTACAGGCCACGAAGAGGGCGAAGGCGTAGGGGAGGAACCAGGACTGGCGGGGCCAGAAGAAGCCATAGGAGCGCGGCATCTGTCCGGGGTTCTTGTAGAACTCCGCGAGCGCGTAGGGCTGGAGGATCTTCTCGTACCAGAACCGCTCCTGCAGCGTCAGCAGCGCCACCAGCAGCCAGATGGTCCCCATGGCCCACGGAATGGTCCACAGGCTCTTGCCGTGCCGCACGGCGGAGATGCCGACGAAGAGCCCCGAGGCGGCCATCGTGGTGAGCAGCGTGGTCGCGTCGATGATCCCCGGCACCTTGAGGATGCGCATCAGCCGCGCGCCAGGGGCATCGCCCGGCAGCTCCCGCAGGGCGTTGCGCACGGTCATGTAGAGGACGGCGTACGGAATGGCCACGCCCATCACGGGGATCAGCACCGGCAGCAACAACTTCGAGACGTCGATCGCCTGCTCCCCGTTGAGTCCGGAGATGAGGATCATGAGGTACACGAGCGGCGGGATGCCGAAGAGCGTGTAGATCTGCTGCGTCATGACCATCCGGCGGACGATCGGGCCGGCTTCGTACGACAGAGAGCTGCTGGAGGCGCTGGCTTGCACGGGCCCAGCATACGAGGCTCCGCACAGTCCGTGAACAGTCCTGGGTCACGTCCCGTCTCGTGGACGGCGGGCCACGTCACGGAAGAGAAACTCTCCGACATTCCAAGCGGAACTTTCGAGTCACAGTAGCAGGAAGCAGCCACGCAGGCGCTCCCCTCCCGGGGTTGGGCCCGGGAAGCGTTTGGAAAGCCGACGGTTACGATGGCTCCGCGCCATGCCCATGACTCCTGCCCGCCTGCCGCTCCTGCCGCTGCTCGCCCTCCTCCTGCCCCTGGGAGCCAGTGCCTTCTCGGTACCGGACCATGAGGCGATGACCCGGGCGTCCGTCGACGCGGCGCTCGCGGCGGGCCATGCCGAGCTCGCGGCGCACCGGGAAACCATCGTGGAGGGCAGCCGGGCGGAGGACCTGAACCTCCACGTCAAGTGGACGGGCTACCACCACTTCTTCCACCCGGGCACGTCGCTGGACTCCTCCTTCCGCAAGGATTCCGGGACCCGCGTGCGGGTGCTGTGGGCCGAGGCCGAGGAGGCCGCGAGCAACGGGGACCTGGCCCGGGCCTTCGATCGCGTGGGCCACCTGGTGCACCACATCCAGGACATGGCGGTCCCGATGCACGTGGTGCCGGTGATGCACGGACTGTCGGATCGCTTCGAGCAGCACGCGGCGAGACAGGCCCTGGTGCACGAGGGGAGGGAGCTCGAGCCGCTCTCCGGAGCGGAGGCCCAGCTCGCGCTGGCGCGGGAGACGCTGGCGGTGGTGCGCACGGGCGCGCTGCGCGTGCAGGGGGGCACCATCCCCTGGAGCGCGTTCTGGGCCGCGCCGGCCACCCCGGGGCCCGGGGCCTTCGGCGCCTATGGCGTAGTGGGCAATGCCTTCGACTCGAAGGAGGTGCGCTGGCAGGGACGGACGTGGAAGGTGGACCCCGCGGAGTACGACGACTTCGTGGACGCGCGGGTCGAGTCGGCCGTGGCCTACTCCCGCGCCTTCCTCGTCTATGCGGCGCAGCGGCTCACCGCCCTGGCCGAGGCACGCGAGCAGGCCGCGAAGCCCCAGTGGCAGCCCTCTCCCGGGCTCGCCCTGGAGGTGATGGGAGGCGCCGTCACCACGCTGCGCGGCGCCGCACCGGTGGCCGGGGCGCGCGTCCTGTTCCCCCTGCCCTGGGCCATGGCGCTCTCGGCCAGCTACGCACGGGCCCTGGCCCATCCGCTCGTGGGAGGAGCCGGAGCGAGTGCCTGGTCGCTCGCCCTGCTCTCGCCCCCGCTGCTGACGGCGCGGCTCGGCTACTCGCGAGGGCTCGAGCTGCGCGCCACGGCGGGCGCGGGGCTGTCCTCCCAGCGAGGCCAGCTCTTCCCGGAGCTGCCGGTGGGCCTGCGGCTCCACACGCTGCTCAGCCGCAGGGTCTCCCTCAGTGCCGAGGCGCAGTACCGCGCGTTCGCGCCCCACACGGCCCCCTGGGCCCAGGGCGTCACCTTCACCCTGGGTACAGGCTTCACCTGGGGTGACAACTAGCTAGACAGGGAGCCGTGGGATACCTGTCCTCTGGACCGGCTTCGTCGTCTATCCTGGATCCCGAATGTCCCACATGATCGATACCCAGAACCTGTTCGACTCCGCTCCGGCTCCGCTCATGGCGCTGGACCGGGAGTTGAAATACGTCGCGGCCAACCAGGCCTACCTGACCGCCACGTCGCTGCGGCGTGAGGAGATCATCGGGCGCAACGTCTTCGAGGTGCTCCAGGGCAAGAGCCCCGCGGACCCGGAAGGCCCGCGAATCCTCCGGGAGTCCCTCGAGCGGGTGCTCACCCGGCGCACGGCGGACATCGTCCCGATGGTGGCCCAGCCGATCTCCCGCCCCACCCAGGCGGGGCCGGTGCTCGAGGAGCGTTTCTGGACCTACTCCCACAAGCCCCTCCTCGACGCCTCGGGCGACGTGGCCTTCATCCTCCAGCAGGCCGTGGATGTGACGGACCTGCGCTCCACGGACCTCGCGAAGTGGGCGCGGGAGGACCGGCAGGAGGGCTTCTCCCTGGACCAGCTCGCGCCCCTGCTGGCCCGGATGTCGACGGTGCAGGAGAACAACGAGAAGCTGGAGCACGAGCGCCGTTACCTCCGCCAGTTGCTCGAGACGTTGCCGGGGGTGGTGGCGGTCCTCCGGGGGCCCGACTTCGTCTTCGAAATGGTCAACGAGAACTACCTGCCGTTCGTTGGCTTCCGGAGCATCATCGGCATGCCGCTGCTCCAGGTGCGTCCGGAGCTCAAGGACGAGAAGAACAAAGGCGTCCTCAACCTGTTCCACCGGGTGTTCCACCAAGGCGAGTCGATCAGCATGCGCGCCTTCAAGATAGCCCTCCGCAAGAAGGAGAGCGATCCACTGCAGGATCTGTTCCTCGACTTCGACTACCGGCCCATCCGCCTGCCGGGAGGGCCCGTCCTGGCCGTCCTCGTCTATGGCCAGGACGTCACATCGAGGGTCCTCGCCGAGGCGCAGGTGCGCCACTACCAGGAGCACCTGGAGGAGCTGGTGCGCGAGCGCACCCGCGCGCTCGAGGAGAGCGAGCAGGAGCGCCGCAAGACCGAGGCCCAGCTGCGTCAGTCCCAGAAGATGGAAGCCGTGGGCAAGCTCACCGGCGGCGTGGCGCATGACTTCAACAACCTGCTCCAGGTCATCGCCGGCAACCTCCAGCTCCTGCAGCGCGACGTGGTGGGCAACGAGCGCGCCTTGAGCCGCGTCCAGACCGCCGCCCGCGCCGTGGACCGGGGCGCCAAGCTCGCCTCCCAGCTGCTCTCCTTCGCGCGCCGCCAGCCGCTCCAACCGCTCGTCGTCAACGTGAGCAAGCTGGTGCGCGGCATGGATGATCTGCTGCGCCGCACCCTGGGCGAGGAGGTGGAGCTGGAGACCTCCACTTCCAAGGAACTGTGGAACACGGCCCTGGATCCCAACCAGTTCGAGAACGTCATCATCAACCTGGCCGTCAACGCCCGTGACGCCATGAACGGCAGCGGCAAGCTGACGATCGAGGCCGGCAATGCCGTGCTCGACGAGCACTACTGCCGGTTGCACCCCGAGATCCTCCCCGGCCAATACGTGTTGCTGGCCGTCTCGGACACCGGCGGCGGCATGACGCCGGAGGTGATGGAGCGGGCCTTCGAGCCGTTCTTCACCACCAAGCCCGAGGGCCGCGGCACGGGTCTGGGCCTGAGCATGGTGTACGGCTTCGTCAAGCAGAGTGGCGGCCACATCAAGCTCTACAGCGAGCTGGGGCATGGCACGACCATCAAGCTCTACATGCCCCGCGCGGTGGAGGCCGAGTCGGCGGACGCCCAGGTCGTCACCGGCCCCATCGAGGGGGGCACGGAGACCATCCTGGTGGTGGAGGACGACGCCGAGGTGCGGTCCACCGTGGTGGAGATGGTCAGCGAGCTGGGCTACCGCGTGCTCAAGGCCGTGGACGCGCAGAGCGCGCTGGCGATCCTCGAGAGCGGTGTCCCCGTCGATCTGGTGTTCACCGACGTGGTGATGCCCGGTCCGGTGCGCAGCCCCGAGCTGGCCAAGCAGGCCAAGGCGTTGCACCCGGACATCGAGGTGCTCTTCACCTCGGGTTACACGGAGAACGCCATCGTTCATGGCGGCCGGCTGGACGCGGGGGTGCAGTTGCTGAGCAAGCCCTACAGCCGGGAAGAGCTGGCCCGTAGGCTGCGGCAGTTGCTCAACGGCCGCCAGCAGCGGCTGGCGGTCCGCGGGCCGCCCCGTGCGGCGCCGGCGCCCACGCCCACCACCACCACCACCCCTACCACCCCCGTGCGCCCGCCCGCGCCCGCCGCGTCCCGCCGCTTGCGCGTGCTGCTGGTGGAGGATGACGAGGACGTGCGCTCGTCGGCGGTCGAGTTGATGGATCTGCTGGGGCACGAGGTGCTGTCGGTCACCAGCGCCGAGGAGGCCCGGGGGGCGATGGCCGCCAGCGGCTTCGATGTGCTGTTCACCGACGTGTCGCTGCCGGGTGCGTCGGGAGTGGATCTGGCGCGAGAGGTGGCGGAGCGGAAGACGAGGATGAAGGTCATCCTCGCCTCGGGCCATGGGAACGTGGCACTCCCCCGGGGAGAGGCGCCGCTGGAGGGTGTGGTGGTGCTGCCCAAGCCCTACTCGCTGCCGCAGATCCAGGAGGCGCTGGAGCAGGCCGTCGCCCTGCCCTGAGCCGCCGCGCTTCAGCCCCCGGTAGTTCCGGGGGCCTTCGCCCCCCAGGTTCAACGGCCTGGGGGGCGCTACTCGAAGACCACGGTCTTGTGACCGTAGGCGATGATCCGGTCCTCGAGGTGGCAGCGGACCGCTTCCGCCAGCACCACGCGCTCCAAGTCGCGTCCCTTGCGCTCCATGTCCGCGACCGTGTCCCGGTGCGAGACGCGCGTGACGTTCTGGGCGATGATCGGCCCCTCATCCAACTGCTCGGTGACGTAGTGGCTGGTGGCGCCCACCAGCTTCACGCCCTTGCGGAACGCCTGCCGGTAGGGCTCGGCCCCCGCGAAGGCCGGCAGGAAGCTGTGATGGATGTTGATGATCCGGTTCGCATACGCGGCGACGAAGTTGCCGGTCAGGATCTGCATGTACCGGGCGAGGATGACCAGGTCGACCCGCTCCTCGGCCAGACGGGCCAGGATGCGCTGCTCCTGCTCCACCTTGTTCCCCGCGATGGGCTCGTGCACGAAGGTGTAGCCCCGGCGGGTGATCTCCGGGCCGAGGTCCGGGTGGTTGGAGATGACGACCGGCACCTCGCACTGGATCTCCCCGGTGCGGTGGCGGTCGAGGATGTCCAGCCCGCAGTGCGGGTGCTTCGAGATGAGGACGCCGACGCGCAACCGCTCGGACAGCACTCGCAGCGAATGCCGCATCCCCAGTGCATCCAGGCCCTTCGTCAGCTCGGTGCGAACGCGCTCCCACCCTTCCGGAACGGGAAACTCGATGCGCTGGAAGAAGAGGTTGGCCTCCGCGTCCAGGTGCTGGTCGGCGTGGTGGATGTTGAGCCCCAGCCGGAACAGCAGCCCGGACACATCCGAGACGATCCCAGGCCGGTCTGGGCAGGTGATTCGAACGACTGCGCGGTGGAGCGAGCTCATTGGCTCCACAACTAACACGGGGCATTTGAGCCCTTCGGTGCCTCCCGTCGCGGACAAAAACCCCCGAGCGTGGGGGTCGAACACCATACAATCCGGTAATTCTTTCCGGCCCCCCGGCTGTCGTTTTTTCAGTATTCCGGGGGACGCAGCCGTTCTCTTCGGTCCGGCGACAGGCTCGCTGTTCGCCGACTGACGCTCAACCTCCCAAAATTACAGGGGATGAGCTGCCCTTGTCCGGCACCGCCTCCAGGCGCCGAGGAGTGGCATTTCGATTGCTTTGGGGCCAGCCCGCTTGGGGGAGGGCGGCGGTGACACAGCGCAACCGGAGAGACGTGCGTGAACGTGGCCAAACCTATCGCCGCCAGGAACGAAGCGGTGAGTGAGTCTCAACCCCCCCACCCGATGGAGCTCCATTACCGGCTCGTCGTGCAGGGCATCGAAGAAGGCGTGGTCTTCCATGATCAGGAAGGCATCATCCGCGCCACCAACCCGAGTGCGGAGCGCATCCTTCGCATCCCAGCCGATGCGCTGCTGGGCAGGCGCTCCGTGCTCGAGCGCTGTGAGGCACTTCAGGAGGACGGCAGCCCGTTCTCGCTGGAGCATTGTCCCGCGCTGGTGTGCCTGCGCACCGGGCACTCGGAGCGTGGACTGATCATCGGGATCCGGCAATCGGGTGGAGAGATCAGCTGGCTCTCGTTCACCTCCCATCCCCTGGCGCGCGCGGATGGAAGCCGCGCCGGCGTGGTCACGTCGTTTCGAGACATCACCGAGCTTCGGGAACGCGAGACGCAGAGCACGCGCCGCTATGAGGAGGTCAGCAACAGCGTCCGGCTGCACGATGCGTTTCTCGCGACGGCGGCCCACGAGCTTCGCACGCCCCTGACGGCGCTCCGGCTCCAGGTCCAGAACCTCCTGCACCGTGTCAGCACGGGAGCGGGCCTGGCGGCGGAGGTGCTCACCGCGAAACTGCAGGCCTCCGTCCGGCAGACCGAGCGGCTCAATACGCTCATCGACCTGCTGCTGGACGTCTCGCGGATGACCGTGGGGCGTATCGAGCTGAAGCGCACGAGCGCGGACCTGGCGGAGCTCGCCAGGGATTTCCTGGCACGCAACTCGGACGAGTTCACTGCGGGAGGTATCGAGGTCACGCTGGACGCGGAGCCGGTCACCGGGGATTGGGATGTGGCGCGGCTCGAGCAGGTGGTGGGCAACCTGCTCTCCAACGCGTTGAAATACGGCAACCGAAAGCCCGTGCACATCAAGGTCCGCCGGGAGGGGGCCTTCGCCGTCCTGGCGGTGACGGACACGGGGCTGGGCGTACCGGCGTCGGAGCAGCGGCGCATCTTCGAGCGCTTCGAGCGCGCCCATAGCGGCGGTCCTTCGGGCATGGGGCTCGGGCTGTGGATTGTCCGGGAGATCGTCGATGCGCATGGCGGGAGCATCGATCTCGCCAGCGTTCCGAACGAAGGCTCGACCTTCACGGTCCGGCTGCCGCTGGCCTCCACACCTGAAGCCGTGACTCCCAAGGAGAATCCATGAAGAATCAACCCACGGCCCTCCTGGTCGAGGACGACGGTGCCATCCGCGAAGCCTTGACGGAGCTGCTGGAGACGACCGGCTACCGGGTCAGCGCCTTCGCCACCGCCGAGCAGGGAATCGCGAGCCTCCGCACGGAGAGTGTCTCCTTGCTGGTGACGGACTACGTCCTGCCGGGAGAAAACGGAAGCTGGCTGGTCCGACAGGGCCGCGCCGAAGGCCTGCTTCAGGCGACACTCGTCGTCATGGTCACCGCCCTGCTGAATCCGCCCCAGATCGCGGACGTCCACGTCCTCCGCAAACCCCTGGACCTCGGACAGCTCCTCAGGGAAGTGAGCTTGCCGTAGCCTGGTGAAGAGTGTGGGCCGCGGGTTCGATTCCCGCCGCCTCCACTTTTTTACGCCGTGCTTACGGGTGGTTAGCAGCTTCCTCCATCCGTGTTGCACGTATGTCGCACGCGGGCGCAGAGGGCCGGTCGAGAACCCCGACCGCCTCTCTGCGCGTGTCCGGACTCAGGTGGGCGTAGCGCTCCGTCATGTCGATGGTCGCGTGCCCCATCAGCTCCTTGATGACCGTCAGCGGTATCCCCCTCATGGCGAGGTGGCTGCCGTAGGTGTGCCGCAGGTCGTGCCAGCCGATGCGGCCCTGCTCGCGTGTGATGCCCGCCCGCTGGAGAGCCCGGCGCAGCGGCAGCTTGAGCAGCCCGTCAGTCAGCGGCCGACCGTCCTCCTGGCAGAACACGTAAGGGCCGCGCAGGTGCCGGTGTCCCTTGAGTGCGTCCACCGCCGAGCCGGGCAGCTCCACCGTCCGCTCGCGTCCTCCCTTGGGCAAGCCCGAGACCCCGCGCCAGATGGTACGGCGGACGTGCAGCTTGCCGCGCTGCAAGTCCACGTCGCTCCACTGGAGCCCGATCAGTTCCCCTTGCCGCAGCCCCGCCTTGAGCGCCACCAGGAGCAGCGCTCGCCATTCCGGCTCGGCGGCGTTGCTCAGGCGCTCTGCCTCCTCGAAGGTGAGGAAATCAAAGGGCGGCTTCGGCAGCTTCGCGAAGAGCCTCACGCGCGGGGCCTGCTCTATTACCCGCTGCTCTTCCGCGACCGCCAGCAGCTTGCTCAGCACCATCAACACGTTGTTGATGGTTTTGAGGCTCAGCGGCTTCGGTTCCTCGCCGTTGCGCTTGCGGAGGGCTGCCCGCGTGGGGGCCTCCTTCCGGGCGCGCGCTGCCGACTTCTTCTTGCGCATGACAGCCTTGAAATCCTCAATCTCAGCCGGGCCAATGGCAGCTAGCGCCATATCACCGAAAAACGGCAGGATGTGAGACTCTAGGATTTGGCTCTTGCTGACGACGCTGGAGTGCTTGTTGTTGTTCTCGCTGTAGGTCAGGAAGCGCGGGGCAAACTCCGCCAACGTCATAGGGCGCTCCCCGGTGTTGCTCTCCTTTCCGAAGGTTCCATTGAGGAGGGAGGCGCGCAATTCGCGCTCGTACTGCTCGGCCCCCCGGCGCGTCTGCACGGGCGAGAACTTCACGACTCGCTGTCGCCGTCCGTCCGGGTGGTGGAACACGAAGTCCACTTGCCAGGCCTCCTCGACCTTCCCTGCCTTGTTCCGCCACTTCCGCAATCTGACGCTCATTTCCGACTCCCGAGCGCAGAATCACGGCCCTTACCGGCTGTCCACTCTAGCAGGGCAGCGCGGCGGATGCGGAGGGTTTTTCCGATGCGAGCGACGCCGGGAACCTGCTCAAGCCGGATGGCTTCGTAGAGAGTCTTCCTGTTCACGCGCAGGATTTCGGCGGCTTCCTCCACCGTGAGAAACGCGGGCGCGGCGTCCGTGGCAACGGGGGGCGTGCTCATGGCCGCCCCTCCTGCACTGGCGTTGCTCTTCGGGTTGGAGAAGGGGCCGCACTCCCGAGAATGCCGCGCCGCTGGTGCATGGACGCGCGAGCTTCCCGCCGGTCCCCAGCGTTGCCCCGTAGGCAAGTGCTCACAGGCGCGGCCTGGAGTGACCACAGGCGCGGCCTGGAGTGACTACCGGCGTTCTTCCCGGCGTCCTCACCTGTCAGCCAACAACGGCGCACGAATGCGCCATACACGGAGGGTTTCCCCTCCAGGGATTCGATCTTGTTCATCACCTACCCGCCCTGAACGACACGCCCAACAGCCCAAGAACTACCCAGGCCAGCAGTGACACAGTGCAAAGCCGCGTGTCCAGGCCACGAACAAAGCGTGAGGGGTGATCGGCAAGAGTGCAGCCGGGCAACCAAGCAGAGCCACCACCGCGCCACCGCCTCGGCCACCACCGCGCCACCGTCTCGGCCACCACCGCGCCACCGCCTCGGCCACCACCGCGCCACCGCCTCGGCCACCACCGCGCCCCGATACCGCCCGATGTCCCAGGACAGACCCGGTAATGACGGGCCATGCCGAACCGTCGTGCGTGAGTGGTCAACAGGTCCGCGCCTTGCCGAGTCCCGCAAGGGCTCATGCCGCGCACGAGCGGCCTGGTTAACCCACACATGTAGGGAACATTTCTGGCTCTTCTGTAGCACCCGTGGGTTTCCCTCGGCGGATGGCGGTCCACGACGAGAGACGGCCGACGTGATGCGCTGAAGTCCTCTGCTCTCTGAGCCATCGCTGGCAACTGCCTTGCACAACGCGCCGTCCCGGTACGGA